>NZ_JBFALG010000019.1:0-115948 GCF_040656135.1 Micromonospora sp. NPDC050200 | reverse complement strand
GGGCCGATGCGCCGGCGGCCCCGGCCGTGCCACCACCCGCGTCGGCCCCCGCCGCGCGTCCCGTCCCGGTGGGGTCCGTGCGCCCGGCGCGGCCCGCGGGGGCCGTCCCCGGCCCCCGCCCCACCGCCTGTCCGGTCGCCGCCACCGCCGCACCGACCACCGACCCGTCCTGACCGCATCCGAGGAGGACCCGATGACCGTCACCCACGGCCAGCCACTCACCACCGAGATCACCGACATCCTGGTGGCGCACTGCGGCCTGGACGCCGACGCGGCCGCCCGCGCGCCCGCCGCCTCCCTGGAGGAACTGGGCATGGACTCGCTGGCCCTGCTGGAACTCTCCGCCGTGGTGGCCGACCGGTGGCGGGTGCAGATCCCCGAGCAGGCCGGGCAGCTCAGCATCCCCGCCGTCGCCGACCTGGTCGCCCGCCGCTCCCAGCCGCCCGGCCACACCGAGAACAGCATCGTCATCGCCGCGCCCCTGCCGCTGGTCTGGGAGATGACCAACGACCTGGCCCGCTGGACCGAGCTGTTCACCGAGTACGCCGAAGTGGAGATCCTGCACCGCGACGGCGACACCGTCCGCTTCCGGCTCACCATGCACCCCGACGAGAACGGGATCGCCTGGAGCTGGGTCAGCGAACGCCACGCCGACCCGACCAGCCACCAGGTGCGGGCGCACCGGGTGGAGACCGGGCCGTTCGAGTACATGCGGATCCACTGGGCCTACACCGAGGAGCCCGAGGGCGTCCGGATGACCTGGGTGCAGGACTTCGCGATGAAGCCCACCGCGCCGGTGGACAACGCCGGGATGACCGCCCGGATCAACGCCAACAGCCGGGTGCAGCTGGCCGTCATCAAGGAACGCGTTGAGCGGGCGTACCCGGGAGGCGGCGATGAGTGAGACCGCCGGCGGGCTGGTCGCCGCCCGCGACGTGGCCGCCGACCGGCGGCGCGGCGGGGAGCTGCGGGTGCTGCTCGGCCCGAAGACCGTCGGCAGCACGTCGGGCTTCATGGGGGTGGCCGCGCTCGCGCCGGGCGAGCGGATCGCCGAGCACTACCACCCCTACAGCGAGGAGTTCCTGTACGTCGCGCGGGGCGCCATCACCGTCGACCTGGACGACGAGCCGGTGGCGATGGCGGCCGGCGAGGCGCTCTTCGTGCCCCGCAACGTCCGGCACCGGTTGCGCAACACCGGCGACGAGCCGGCCGAGGTGGTCTTCCACCTGGGTCCCCTGGCGCCCCGCCCGGAACTCGGCCACGTCGACACCGAACTGGTCGAGCAGCGGGGCGCGTCGTGACCGGGCGCCGCACGGTCGTCACCGGCGTCGGGGTGGTCGCGCCGGGCGGCGCCACCCGGGACAGCTTCTGGAAGACCATCACCGAGGGGCGTACGGCGACCCGGCGGATCACCTTCTTCGACCCGTCGCCGTTCCGCTCACAGATCGCGGCCGAGTGCGACTTCGACGCCGACGCCGCCGGGCTCACCCTCGCCGAGCGGCAGCGCGCCGACCGGTACGTGCAGTTCGCCCTGGCCTGCTCCACCGAGGCGCTCGCCGACAGCGGCCTGGAGCTCACCGACGCCGAACGGCAGGTGACCGGGGTGGTGCTCGGCACCGCGGTCGGCGGCACCATGGCCCTGGAGCAGGAGTACGTGCGGGTCAGCGACTCCGGCCGGCACTGGCTGGTCGACCATTCCCTCGGCGGGCCGTACCTCTATGCGGCCCTGGTGCCGAGCAGCCTGGCCGCCGACGTGGCCGTGCGGCACGGCCTGCACGGCCCCGCGCAGGTGATCTCCACCGGCTGCACCTCCGGCATCGACGCCATCGGGTACGCCCACCAGTTGATCGTCGACGGTGAGGCGGACGTGGTGCTGGCCGGCGCCGCCGACTCGCCCATCTCCCCGGTCACCGTCGCCTCGTTCGACGCGATCAAGGCGACCAGCCCGGACAACGACGACCCGGCGCACGCCTCCCGGCCGTTCGACGCCGACCGGCACGGCTTCGTCCTCGCCGAGGGGGCCGCGGTGCTGGTGCTGGAGGAGTGGGAACACGCCCGCCGGCGCGGCGCGCACGTCTACTGCGAGCTGGCCGGGTACGCCAGCCGCAGCAACGGCTTCCACATGACCGGCCTGCGTCCCGACGGGGTGGAGATGGCGCTGGCCATCAGCGACACGCTGCGGCAGGCGCGGCTGTCCCCGTCGGACGTCTCCTACATCAGCGCGCACGGCTCCGGCACCCGGCAGAACGACCGGCACGAGACGGCGGCGTTCAAGCGGGCGCTCGGCGAGGCCGCGTACGGGGTGCCGGTCAGCTCGATCAAGTCGATGGTCGGGCACTCGCTCGGCGCGATCGGCTCGATCGAGATGGCCGCCTGCGCCCTCGCGATCGAGTACGGCGTGGTGCCCCCCACCGCCAACTGGGCCACCCGGGACCCGGAGTGCGACCTGGACTACGTGCCCAACGTGGCCCGGGACACGCCGGTGGACGTGGCGCTGTCGGTGGGCAGCGGCTTCGGCGGCTTCCAGTCCGCGATGCTCTTCCGCCGACTGGCGGTGGCGGCGTGACCGGGCCGCGCACCCGACCGATGGCGGTGACCGGGTGAGCGCGCGGGCGGTGGTCACCGGCATCGGGGTGGTGGCGCCCAGCGGCATCGGCGTCGACGCGCACTGGCGCACGGTGCGCGACGGCACCCGCCGCACCGGCCCGATCACCCTGTTCGACCCGGCCGGCTACCCGACCCGGGTCGCCGGCGAGGTCACCGACTTCGACGCGGCCGGGTACGCCGACAACCGGCAGCTCGTGCAGACCGACCGGTGGACCCACCTCGGCTTCGCCGCCACCCGGCTGGCGCTGGCCGACGCCGGCCTGCCCGAGCGGGCCCCCGACCCGTACGGCTGGGCGGTCACCCTGGCCAGCTCGTCGGGGGGCAACCTGTTCGGGCAGCGGGAGCTGCAACGGCTCTGGGGTGGACCGACCCGCACCGTCGGGGCGTACCAGTCGATCGCCTGGTTCTACGCGGCCAGCGTCGGGCAGCTCTCCATCCACCACCAGTTCAAGGGGCCGTGCGGGGTGCTGGTCGCCGAGTCCGCCGGCGGTCTGGACAGCCTCGCCCACGCGGTGCGCACCGTGCGCCGGGGCACCCCCGTGGTGATCGCCGGGGCGACCGAGTGCCCGCTGAGCCCGTACGCGCTGGCCTGCCAGCTCCGCTCCGGGCTGCTCAGCGACGTCTCCGACCCGGAGGCGGCGTACCGGCCGTTCGACCGCTCCGCGAGCGGCTACGTGCCGGCCGAGGGCGGGGCGGTCTTCGTGGTGGAGGAGCTGGGCCACGCGCTGGCCCGGGGTGCCCGGATCTACGGCGAGGTCAGCGGCTGGGGGGCCACCCACGACGCCGCGCACACCGGCCCGGACGGCGCCGGCGACCCCGACCAGTACGCCCGGGCGATGCGGCTGGCCCTGGACCGGGCCGGCGTCGTCGCCGACGAGGTGGACGTGGTGCTGCCCGACGCGCTGGGCGTGCCCCGCTACGACCGCAGCGAGGCCGACGCGCTGCGCGCCGTCTTCGGCGACCGGCCGCCGCCGGTGAGCACCCAGAAGCCGCTGACCGGCCGGGCCCACCAGGGCGGATCCGCGCTGGACGTGGCCACCGCGCTGCTCGCCTTCCGGCACGACACGCTGCCCGCGTCGGCCGGGCCCCGGGAGCCGGCGCCCGGCTGCGAGCTGGACTTCCTGCGTACGCCCCGGCAGCCGCGCAGCCGGGTCGCCCTGGTGGCCGCGCGCGGCTTCGACGGGTTCAACAGCGCGCTGGTGCTGCGCGGCGCGCCACCGGCGCCGGGCGGAACAGGGGACTGAGCGGGGCGGAACTGACGCCCGGTCGCTGCGCTCCGCCAGCCACGCCCGGACCCCCGAGGCGGCCCACCGCCGAGCGGTGTGGCGGAGGATCGCGGGCATGGCGTACCTGTTCCTGCTGCTCGCGATCTCCGCCGAGGTGTTCGGCACCAGCCTGCTCAAGGCCACCGACGGATTCACCCGGCTCTGGCCGACCCTCGGTCTGTCCGGGTCGTACCTGGCGGCGTTCCTGCTGCTCGCCCTGGCGGTGCGGGACATCCCGGTCGGGGTGGCGTACGCCGTGTGGTCCGGGCTCGGCACCGCGGCGATCGTGGCCATCGGCGCGGTCTTCCTCGGTGAGCCGCTGAGCGTGACCAAGGTGGTCGGCGTCGGCCTGGTCATCGCCGGCGTGGTGGTGCTCAACCTCGGCGGCGCGCACTAGGACCCCGTCGGGTGTCCCTTCCTGCCCGTTGCTGTCCAAGATCGAGCCGAGCATGCGCCACCGCGCCGTTCTTTGAGGGGAGGGGGCGTCGCCGAAATGCCGTTGTGCGCGGTGGGGTTCCACACTGAGGCACACCGTCCGAACCGGGGATTGTCCTGTCAGGAGTGGCGAGGTCGGCCAGACCGGGGCAAAGCCCGACGCCGCCGCGCAGGGTGTCCCGGCCGGCGGTGTACCGGGCCGGCGTACGCGCCCGATCCTGCCTGTCCGATCGAGCGTCGGCAATCCGGCCAGCCGCCTTTTCTGATCTAACCATTTGCATCTAGCAATGGCTTTCCGGGCTGTCGTAGGGTTCCCGCAGCACCCCGAGAGACGCACCTGATGTGCGAATTCCTCCCTATTTGACGCTGGGCGGTGGGCGGCAGTGACCATGGATCGTCCGACGGAAAATCCTCCGGCGCCGGACCCGGGTTGGGTTGACGACGTGTTGTTGGCGGGCCGTCCGACCGAGGTTTGTCTCCGTCTGCCGGAGCCGGTCGACCGGGGCACCCTGCGCCGCCTGGTGGGCGAGGCGCAGGCCCGTCTCGCCGAGGCCGGACTGCGCCCCGGCGGGGCCACCGCGCTGCGGCTGCCGCCGTCGCTGGCGTACGTGGTGAACCTGCTGGCCACCTGGCGCACCGGCGCCCAGGCGGTGCTGCTCGACCACCGGCTCACCGACCACGAGGTGGACCGGGCGCTGGAACGGCTCACCCCGCAGGTGGTCGTCGCCCCGGTCCGCACCGGCGGCGGCGCGCTGCGGGTCTTCGTCGACGTCACCGAGGGCGTCACGGCGTACTCGGACGCCCCGGCCACCAGCGGGCACGCGGTGATCCAGCTCAGCTCCGGCTCGACCGGGCCGTCCAAGGTGATCGGCCGCACGGCCGAGGACCTGGTCGCCGAGGTGCGCCGCTACACGCGGATCGACGGGGTGGCGCTGCCCGGGGAGCGGATCATCCTGCTGCCGTCCATGGTGCACGTGCTCGGCCTGGTCGGCGGCCTGCTCTACGGCCTGCACGCCGGGGTGGAACTGGTCCCGCCGGAGCGGCTCGGCGGCGACGCCATCCTGGCCGCCATCGCTGCCCAGGACACCCCGGCCACCGTGCTCGGCGTGCCCTTCCACATCGGACTGCTCGCCTCCACCCGGCCGGACGGCCCGCTGCCGCAGTTCAAGCGGATGACCACCGGCGGGGAACTGGTCCCGGCCGCGACCGGGCAGGCGTTCGCCGACCGCTTCGGCGTCCCGCTGGGCAACATGTACGGGATGACCGAGGTCGGGGTGATCGGCACCGACCTGTACGGGTGGCACCGCCCGTCGATCGCGCCCGCCCCCGGCATCGAGGTCCGCGAGTCCGGCGGCGAGCTCTGGGTGAGCTGCCCGGCGTCGCCGTACGTGGGGCTCAGCGACCCGACCCGCTGGGCCGACGGCTGGCTGCACACCCGCGACGCCGGCACCGTCGACCCCGCGACGGGCCTGGTCACCGTCAAGGGCCGGCTCGACTCGCAGGTCTCCGTCGGCGGGATGAAGGTGGACCTCACCGAGGTCGAGGCCACCCTCACCGGGCTGCCCGGGGTGGCCGCCGCCGTGGTCGTCCACGACGAGGGCATCACCGCGTACGTGCAACCCGACGGCCCGCTGTCGGAGGAGATGCTGGACAAGCTGCTCGCCGAGCGGCTCGCCGGCTACAAGCGCCCCCGCACCCTGCACCTGGTCGACCAGTTGCCCCGCACCACCACCGGCAAGCTGGTCCGCTCCGTCACCGCGCTGCGGGCGGCGGCGCCGTGACCGGCCCACTCGGCGAGCACCCGGGGACCGGCCCGCTACTCGAACCGCACCGACACCTCGATCCGGGTGAGGGCGGCCCGGCGTACCGGATCCGCTCCGGAGCCCGGCCGCGCGACGGCGCGGCGGCCGCCGCCGACCGCGACGGCCAGCACCAGCCCGGCGTCGCACGACGGGTGTCCGACCCGGACGCCCGCCCGATCGGGCAGGGGGCGCAGCAGCTCGCGCGGATGGTCGGGCACCGGCATCCGGCGGCGCAGGCCGCCGGCGCGCAGGCCCCGGCCCAACGCCTTGCCGACCGCCTCCTTGGCCGTCCAGAGCAGCAGGAACGCCTCGACCCGGGCGGCGTCCGGCAGGTCGCCCAGCCAGGCCGCCTCCGGCGGGGCGTACCAGCGGTGGGCCAGCGCCAGGGCGGGCAACGGGCGAGGGCGCTCGACGTCCACGCCGACCGGCCCGGCCCGTCGGGCGGCGACCACCACCACCCCCTCGGCGTGGCTGACGCTGACCGGCAGCGACCCGGCGCCGGCCCGCACCCAGGGTCGCCCGTCGGGCCGGTGGCCCACCCCGACCTCCCGCTCCGCCCGGCCGAGCAGCGCGCACCCCGCCCGCCGCAGCAGCCGCCGCGCCACCTCCGGTCGATCGCCGGGGGCAGCGCTCACCCACACGTGCACGGTGTCCCGACCGGACACCGGTAGCTCGCCCACGAAGAAAGGTTAAAGCCATGCGAGACGAGGTCCGCACCTTCGTCATCGAGCAGCTCGAGGACATGAACTACGACGTCGAGGGGCTCGACGACGAGACCACCCTCGGCCCGTCCGGGGTCGACCTGGAGTCCCTCGCGCTGGCCGACCTGTCGGTGCGCGTCGAGGACCGGTACGGCCTGAAGTTCGCCGACGACGAGTCGGAGCAGCTGGCCCTGATGACGGTCGGGGAGTTCACCAGCATGGTCGCCGACCGGGTCGCCGGGTCGACCAGCGACAACCGCTGATGTCCGGTCAGCCCGGCCTGGGGCGAGCTGACCTGGTGAGCATGCTCGCCGAACTGACCGCGAAACCCGTCGACCAGGTGCCGCACCGGGTCGGCTCGATGGAACTCGCCTGGCTCGTGCACCTCGTCGAGCAGCGCTACGACCGGCGGCTGGACCTCACCGACGACCAGCTCGCCGGGATCCGCACCGTCGACGACGCCCTGGCGGTGTTCCACACCGCACTGACCAGCCCCGCAGATGGTTGAGCGGGAGCCCGTACCGATCGCCGGCGGGTACGCGGTCAGCGCCCTCGGCAGGGGCGCCGACGCGCAGCTCGCCGGGGTGCTCGCCGGCGCGCCGGCGTTCCGGCCGGTACGCCGCTTCGACACCACCGGCCGCCGGGTGACCGTCGCGGCCACCCTGCCCGACGTCGGGACGCTGCCGGAGGAACTGGCCGACGCGATCGACGCGGCCTGCCGGGTCGCCGGCCTGGACGTGGCGGCGCGGGCGGAGTCCGCGCTGCTGCTGGCCACCCACGGCGGGCCGCGGTCGCAACCCGGCGCCTTCGTCGACGATCGTCCGGCACCCGGACCCGATCGCTACGGGACCAGCCCCGGCGGCCGGCCGGCCGAGTCCGGGGCGATCGGCTGCGGGCCGACGGAGCGCGGACCGGCCGGGCACGGCGCCGAGGTCGAGGTTCCGGCGCTGGCCGGGCGGTTGGCGCGGCGGTGCGGCCTGGGCGGGCCGACCCGGATCTACACCAGCGCCTGCGTCTCGGCGAGCACGGCGGTGGCCGACGCCGCCACGATGATCCGCCGGGGCGACGTCGTACGGGTGGTGGTCGCCGCCGGCTACCTGGTCGAACCGGACCAGTTCGCGCTCTTCGACGCCGGCCGGGCGCTCGCCGCCGACGGGGCGGTACGCCCGTTCAGCGCCGGACGGCGGGGACTGCTGCTCGGTGACGGGGTGGCCGCGGTGGTGCTGGAATCCGCCGGGGCGGCCCGGAGCCGGGGTGCCGTGCCGGTCGCCACGGTCTGCGGTTGGGGCCGGGCCGGCGACGCGTACCACCCGTGCCAGCCGGACCCGGGCGGGCGGGGACTGGCCCGGGCGGTGCGGTCCGCCCTGCGGAAGGCGGGGCTGGACGCGGCGGCGGTGGGCTACGTCAACGCCAACGCCACCGGCACCGGGTTCAGCGACGCCTCCGAGGCGGCCGCGTTGCGGCTGGCTCTCGGCGACCTCGCCGACCGGGTGCCGGTCAGCTCGACCAAGTCGGTGCACGGGCACGCCCTGGAGGCTTCCGGCCTGCTCGAACTGGTGGTCACCGTGCAGGCGCTGCGGCACGGGAAACTGCCGGTCAACGCCGGCTGGCTCGGCCCCGACGAGGCCTGCCCGCTGGACGTGGTCCTCGACGCGCCCCGACCCGTCGGCACCCCGTACGCGCTCACCCTCAACGCCGCCTTCGGCGGCGCCAACACCGCCCTCCTGGTCGGTGCCCCTGACGCCTCGCGATCTTGCAGTTTGCGCCCCGGCAAACCGGGCAAGGCGGTTAATTCGCGGGCTGAAACTGCAAGATCGCGCGAGGCGGCGCCGTGAGCGCGGTGCTGGCCGAGGCGCGCTGGCCCGAGCCCGGCGACGGACCGCCGCCGGCGCTGCCCGGGTTCGTGCACTCGCCGTTCCATCCGCTGGTGGCGGCGGTCGCCGACCGGTGCCTGACCCGCCGGTACGGCACGCGCCCGGCGCCGGCGGGCACCCGCTGCGCGGTGGTGCTGGTCAGCGCCGCCGGTGACCGGCCGAGCGCCGCGCACGTGCGGGCCACGGTCGCCGCCGGTGGCCGGGTCGGGCCGCTGTTCTTCTTCCAGTCGGTGCCGAACAGCGTCGCCGGGCACGTCGCGGCGCGCTGGAGACTGGACGGCCCGGTGGTGTGCCTGAGCCCCACCGGTGACCCGCGCGCCGACGGCGCGGCCGAGGCGGACCTGCTGCGGTACGACGGCGACGCCGACGAGGCGTTGCTGGTCCTGATCGAAGAGGCACCCGACGGCACGCCCACCGGGGCGGTCGCGGTGCTGCTGGGGGGAGGAACGAGGCAATGAGGACGAAGGGACTGCGGGGCGCGCTCGCCGCCGACACCGAACTGGGCGCCGGCAACGTGCTCGCCCGGGTGCTGGCGCACGGTGCCGACCCGGAGGGACCGGGGTTGACCTTCGACACCCCGGTCGACGGGCACCCCGCCGAGCAGCCGCTCACCCTGGGCCGGCTCGACGAGCGGGTCGCCGCCCGGGCGGCCTGGCTGCACCAGCGCGGCGTCAAACCCCGCGACCCGATCGCGGTGTGGGCCACCGGCGCCGCCGACATGGTGCTCAGCTTCCTGGCGCTGACCCGGCTCGGCGCGATCCCCGCGCTGATGAACGGCAAGCTGCGCCCGGAGATCGCCGCCGAGTACATCCGCCGGCTGCGCGCCGCCGGGGTGCTCGCCGACGCCGCGCACACCGAGGCCCTCGCGGGGCACGACCTGGGCGCGCCGCTGCTCGGCCAGCCCGCCGAGGCCGGCACGGGCGACCCGGCCGCCGCGCCCCCGCATTACCGCCACCACGACGACGACCCGATCGTCATCACCCACACCTCCGGCACCACCGGGGTGCCGAAGGCGGTGCTGCACTCGCACGCCAGCCTCTTCGCCGCCACCCGGCACCTGCTGTCCATGCCGCAGGCGCAGGGCACCAGCCGGATCCTCAACGCGCTGCCCGCCCCGCACACCGCCACCGTGCTGATGGTCAACCAGGCGCTGGGCAACCGGGCGGAGATGCTGCTCCTGTCCGAGCAGGGCGGCGAGCGGGTGCTCGACGCGATCCAGCGCTGGCGCCCGGACGGGGTGTTCGGCTTCTCCGTCACCTGGGCGGAGCTGGCCCGCTTCGACCTGTCCGGGTACGACCTGGACTCGGTGCGGCTGTGGTTCAACACCGGCGACTGCTCGCACGAGCCGCACATACGACGCCTCGTCGCGGTCGGCTCCCGGGACGTGATGACCCGCGACGGGATCACCCGGGTGCCCGGCTCCGTGTTCATCGACGGGCTCGGCTCCAGCGAGATGGGGCACTCGATGTTCCATATCACCCACACCGCCCACACCGACCGGTACGGCCGCTGCGTCGGCCGCCCGTACCGGTTCGCGAACGTGGCGGTGCTCGACGCCGAGGGCAACGAGCTGCCCGCCGGCCAGGTGGGCTGGCTGGGCATCGACTCGCCCTCGCTGTTCCGCGGCTACTGGAACGACTCGGTCACCACGTACCGGTTCCGGCTGCGCGGCTGGTACCTCACCGGCGACCTGGTCCGCGCCGACGCCGAAGGCCGCTACCACCACCTGGACCGGGCCGTCGACTCGGTCGAGGTGGGTGACGGGCGGCGCTTCTTCACCGCACTGTCGGAGGAGCGGATCCTGGCCGCCTGCCCCGACGTCACCGACTGCACGGTGGTGATGGTCAAGGAGGGGGACGCGGTGGTCACCGAGGTGCTGCTCGAACTGGCCGCCGGCGCAGACCCGGGCGTCGACCGCACGGACGCGGTCCGCGCCGCGCTCGGGGAGGACGTCGGCGCGACCCTGCGCCGGGTGGTGCCGGTCGCCTCCGCCGACCTCCCGGTCACCGTCACCGGCAAGGTACGCAAGGTGGCGCTGCGCGAGCGCTACCTCACCGAGACGCCGTCATGACCGCCGTCATCACCGGGATGGGGCTGTTCAGCCCCGTCGGGCGGGGCGTGGCGGCCACCTTCGACGCGCTGACCACCGGGAAGTCCGGGCTGGCCCGGCCGCCCGAGGGGCACCCCGCCCGGGAGTCGCTGGAGGTCGCCGGGCTGCTGCCGCCGGTCGACCCGCGTACGGTCGTCTCCGGCCCGGAGACCAGGGTGCTCGACCGGATCGTGGTGCTGGCGCTGCTCACCGCCGCCGACGCGCTCGCCGACGCCGGCATCGAGGTCGGTCGGGACGTCGACCCGGAGCGGATCGGCGTGATCGTCGGCGGGGTGGGCGGCATGTCCACGCTGGAGACGCAGGTGGTGGCGCGCGCCGCCCGGGGGCGGGCGGCGGTCAGCCCGTACCTGCTGACCGGGATCCTGCCGAACATGCCGTCGGCGCGGATCGCCATCGCCCACGGCATTCGCGGCTACAGCTCGGCGGTGGGAACGGCGTGCGCCTCCGGCGCCCAGTCGGTCGCCGACGCGGTCCGGCTGATCCGGGCCGGCGAGGCCGACGTGGTGCTCTGCGGGGCCAGCGAGGCGCCGCTGTTCCCGACCTTCGCCGACACCTTCGGCAACGCCCGGGCGCTGGCCCGTGGCTGGGCGGACCCGACCGAGGCGAGCCGGCCGTTCGACACCCGGCGCAACGGCTTCGTCCTCGCCGAGGGGGCGGCGCTGGTGGTGCTGGAACGCGCCGAGCACGCCGCGGCGCGCGGCGCCACCGCGTACGCCGAGGTGGCCGGCTACGGCGCCACCACCGACGCGTACCACCCGACCGCGCCCCGGCCCGACGGCGCGGGGGCAGCCGAGTGCATGCGGCGGGCGCTGGCCGGCGCCGGGGTGACCGCCGCGGACGTCGGCTACGTCAACGCGCACGGCACCGGCACCAAGCTCGGCGACATCGCCGAGACCACCGCGCTGGCCCGGGTCTTCGGCGTCGGCGGGGTGCCGGTCAGCTCCACCAAGGCGCTCACCGGGCACCTGCTCGGCGCGTCCGGGGTGGTGGAGGCGGCGGCCTGCGCGCTGGCCCTCGGCGCCGGGCTGCTGCCGCCGACGTACCACCTCGACGACCCGGACCCGGACTGCCCGGCGGACCACATCCGCGTCGAGCCCCGGTCCACCGGGACGGACTTCGCGCTGACCAACTCGTTCGGCTTCGGCGGTCAGAACGTCAGCCTGCTGCTGCGGCGCACCGCCGGGGCGCGGGCTGCCGGGCCGGACAGGTGAGCGGCGCTCCAACCCGGGCGGTACGCGCCCGGACAGCGGTCACGGGGGCACATGGGAAGGGCTGGAGATGGACATCCATGGAATAGACCACGTCGAACTGTACGTGGGCGACGCGCGGCAGGCCGCCTTCTACTTCGGCACCGCCGTCGGCTTCCGGCTGCGCGGCCAGGGGGGACCGGAGACCGGGCTGGCCGGGCAGCGCTCGCTGCTGCTCAGCCAGGGCGACATCCGGATGGTGCTCACCTCCGGGCTGACCGCCGCGCATCCCGCCTCGGCGTACGTGCAACGGCACGGCGACGGGATCGCGGTGGTGGCGCTGGAGGTCGGCGACGCCGCCGGGGCGTACGCGGAGCTGGTGGCCCGGGGTGCGACCGCGGTGCACGCGCCGCGGACCTGGACCGGCGCGGACGCCGAGGTGGTGACCGCCGAGGTCGGCGGCTTCGGCGACGTGCTGCACCGCCTGGTCGAGCGGCGTGGCGACCGGACGGAGTTCCTGCCCGGGGCGGTGGAGATGAACCCGCCGGTCGGGGACGACGACAAGCTGCTCGCCGAGATCGACCACCTGGCGGTCTGCGTGCCGCCGGGGCAGCTCGACGAGACGGTCGGGCACTACGAACGGGTCTTCGGCTTCGCGCAGATCTTCGAGGAGCACATCGAGGTCGCCGGGCAGGCGATGAACTCCACGGTGGTGCAGAGCCCGTCCGGGCGGGTCACGCTGGTGCTGCTGGAACCGGACGCCGGCCGGCGGCCCGGCCAGATCGACGCGTTCCTCACCGAGCACCACGGCGCCGGGGTGCAGCACCTCGGGCTGCGCACCGACGACATCGTCACCGCCGTCGGTGCCCTCGCCGGCCGGGGGGTCCGCTTCGCCGGCACCCCCGCGGCCTACTACGACGACCTGGAGCGGCGGGTCGGCCCGGTCGACGCCCCGCTGGACCGGCTGCGCGACCTGAGCATCCTGGTCGACTCCGACCACGGCGGGCAGCTGCTGCAGATCTTCACCGAGTCGATGCACGTGCGCCGCACCCTCTTCCTCGAACTGATCGAGCGGCGCGGGGCGCGCACCTTCGGCAGCGGCAACATCAAGGCGCTCTACGAGGCCAAGGAACGGGAGCTGGCCGCGGCGGGGGCGAGGACCGCCGGCGTGGCCGGCACGGCACGAGGGGTTGGGGCATGACCACCACGGAGTTCCATCCGACGTTGACCGCCGAGGAGGAGGCGCTGCTGCCGTCCGACTCCGACCTGCTCCACTACGCCGAACACGGCTGGTACCTGTCGAAGAAGCTGCTCACCGACGAGGAGGTGGACGCGCTCGCCGCCGCCGCCGACCGGTACCACGCCGGTGAGCGGGACCGCCGGCTGCCGGTGCGCCCGCCGAAGCTCGCCTACTGGGAGCCGGCCGACGGCCCGGTGCAGCGGCACAACGACTACGTCCACCATGAGCACGACGGGCTGGCGGCGATCCTGCGCAAGCCGCTGATCGGCGCGGTCGCCGCCCGGCTGGCCCGGGCCGCCGAGATCCGCGTCTTCCAGTCCACGCTGATCTACAAGCCGCCGATCTCCGGCGAGCCGTCCAACATCGTGCCCTGGCACTTCGACAAGCACTACTGGGCGTCCTCGTCGTCGGAGAAGATGCTGACCGCCTTCATCCCGTTCCACGACTGCGGGGAGGAGATGGGCACCATCACCATGGTCGACGGCTCGCACCGGTGGTCCGAGATCGGGGCGGACGACACCGTCGTGCGGCACTTCGCCGAGCGCGACCGCGGCCGGTTGGACGAGATGCTGGCCGAGAACGCCGCGTACAACGGCGCGGAGATCCGCAAGATCCCGATGGTGATCCCCAAGGGGCACCTGAGTTTCCACCACTGCCGCACCTACCACGGCAGCGGCGCCAACGTCAGCGGCCGCCCGCGCCAGGCGGTCTCGCTGCACCTGCAGGACGGCGACAACGCCTGGCGGGAGTATCCGCTGTCGGACGGCACACTCGCCGCGTACAACCACGACGTGCTGGTCCGCCGCACCCGCGACGGGCGGCCGGACTACGCGGACCCCGAATACTGCCCGGTCATCTGGCGCGACCGCGCCCAGCAGGGAGGCTGACATGTCACGGTACGACTGGGGTAGGACCCACCCGGGCATCGAGCGGTTGGAGAAGGCGGTGACCGACCGCCGCGACGTGGTGGTCAAGCACCCGCTCTACGCCAACCTGGACACCCACGAGGCGCTGGTCACCTTCATGGAGCACCACGTCTTCGCGGTCTGGGACTTCATGTCCCTGCTGAAGTCGTTGCAACGGCAGCTGACCTGCGTCACCGTGCCGTGGATCCCCACCGGCCCGTCCGGCAGCCGCCGCCTGATCAACGACATCGTGATGGTGGAGGAGAGCGACGAGCTCGGCGACGGCCACATCAGCCACTTCGAGCTCTACGTGCAGGGCATGCGGGAGGCCGGCGCGGACACCACCGCCGTGGACGCGCTGATCGACCTGCTGCGGGCGGGCCGTCCGGTGACCGACGCGCTGGCCGAGGCGGGCGTGCCCGCCCCCAGCGCGCGGTTCGCCGCCACCACCTGGAAGATCATCGAGTCGACGCCGGTGCACTGCCAGGCCGCCGCCTTCGCCTTCGGCCGGGAGGACCTGATCCCCGACATGTTCGCCCAGGTCGTCGCCGTCAACGAGCGCAGCCGCCGGCTGCACAGTTTCGTCGACTACCTGGAGCGGCACATCGAGGTGGACGGGGAGCAGCACACCCCGATGGCGATGCAGATGCTGGCCGACCTGTGCGGCGACGACGACGTCAAGTGGCAGGAGTGTGCCGACACGGTCAACCTGGCGCTGGCTGCCCGGGCCGCGCTGTGGGACGACATCCTCGCCGCGGTGAAGGAGGGGCGCGACACGTGACCGACGCCGACCCGGTCCGGCTCTACCGCACGGTACGGCTGATCCGCCGGTTCGAGGAGCGGGCCGTCGAACTGGTCCGCTCCGGGGCGATCGTCGGCGGCATCCACCCGTACCTCGGTCAGGAGGGGATCGCCGCCGGGGTGTGCGCCGCGCTGCGCGACGAGGACCTGGTCACCGGCACCCATCGCGGGCACGGGCACGTGCTCGCGAAGGGTGCCGACCCGGCCCGGATGATGGCCGAGCTGCTGGGCCGGGAGACCGGCCTGAACCGGGGCCGGGGCGGCTCGATGCACGCCGCCGACTTCTCCGTCGGGGTGCTCGGCGCCAACGCCATCGTCGGCGCGTCCGGGGCGATCCTCACCGGCGCGGTCTGGGCCCGCCGGCGGCGCGGCGACGACGTGGTGGGGGCGACCTTCTTCGGCGACGGCGCGGTCAACGAGGGGATGCTGCTGGAGGCGTTCAACCTGGCCGCGCTCTGGCGGGTGCCGGTGCTCTTCGTCTGCGAGAACAACGGCTACGCCACCACCATGCCGGTGGCCGGCGCGGTCGCCGGCACCATCGCCGGCCGCGCCGCGGCGTTCGGCATGCCGGCCGCCGTCGTCGACGGCCAGGACCCGGAGGCGGTACGCGACGCCGCGGCCGCCGCCGTCACGCGGATGCGCGCCGGTGGCGGCCCGGAGCTGGTCGAGGCCCGCACCTACCGCTTCGACGCCCACCACACCTTCGAACACGCGGTACGCCTCGACTACCGCCCGCCGGAGGAGGTGGCCGAGGGCCGCTCCCGCGACCCGGTGCACATTCAGGGCGCCCGGCTCGTCCCGGCGGCCCGGGCGGCCGTCGACGCGGAGGTCGAGTCGACGCTCGACGGGGCCGTCGCGTTCGCCCTGGCCAGCCCCGAGCCGGACCCGGCCGGCGCGCTGGACCACCTGTACGCCAGCGGGCTGACCGCCCGGACGGGAGGTGCCTGATGCCACGGCTGTCCTACCGCAAGGCCCTGACCAGGGCGCTCGCCGACGAACTCGCCCGCGACGAGGCGGTGTTCCTGCTCGGGGAGGACATCCGGGTGGGCGCCTCGACCATCACCGCCGGTCTGCTCAAGCGGTTCGGGCCGGAGCGGGTCCTGGACACGCCCCTGTCCGAGCAGGCGTTCACCAGCTTCGCCACCGGCGCGGCGCTGGCCGGGATGCGCCCGGTGGTGGAGTTCCAGATCCCGTCGCTGCTGTTCCTGGTCTTCGAGCAGATCGTCAACCACGCGCACAAGTTCCCGCTGATGACCGGCGGGCAGTGCGCGGCCCCGGTCACCTACCTGGTGCCCGGGTCCGGCTCCCGGACGGGCTGGGCGGGGCAGCACTCCGACCACCCGTACTCGCTCTTCGTCCACGTCGGGATCGTCACCGCGGTGCCGGCCACCCCGACCGACGCGTACGGGCTGCTGGTGTCGGCGATCCGGCACGACGACCCGGTGGTGGTCTTCGCCCCGGCCGGCGCGCTCGATGTCCGCGAGGACGTCGACTTCGCCACCCTCGCCCCGGTGCCGCTGGGCCGGGGCGTGGTACGCCGGGCCGGCGACGACGTGACCGTGGTCGCCGTCGGGCACCTGGTGCACGACGCGCTCGCGGTCGCCGGGGAGCTGGCCGACCAGGTGTCGGTGGAGGTCTTCGACCCGCGCACGGTCTACCCGTTCGACCTCGACGGGCTGGTCGACTCGGTGGCCCGGACCGGCCGGCTGGTGGTGCTCGACGATTCCAACCGCTCCTGCGGCATCGCCGGGGAGATCATCGCCAGCGTCGTGGAGCGGGTGTCGCTGGCTGCCCCGCCCCGCCGGGTGACCCGCCCGGACGGCGCGGTGCTGCCCTTCGCGCCCGCGCTGGACCGGGCCGTGCAGCCCGGCCGGGAGGCCCTCACCGCCGCCATCCACCACGTGACCAAGGACGGATCATGATCGACGTGAACTACCCGTGGCCGGAGGCCGGCCGGGCGTGGACCGACCTGCCGGAGCCGACCCGCCGGGCGATGGTCGCCGCCGGGGCGCAGGAGTGGGAGTGGATCTTCCACGGCCGGGCGACGTACAACAAGCAGTGGCGGCTGGCCCGGCCGCCGGTGCTGACCGCCGACTCGTTCCGCGAACTCAACGAGGTCTGCGACCGGATCGCCCAGCTGATCCTGGACGCCTGCCGGCGGCGCGCCGGCACGGCGGGGGAGTTGCGCCGGCTGCTCGGCGTGCCGGCGGGGGAGACCCGGCTGCTCGACGAGGACGAGCCGCTGTCCGAGGCGTTGCTGGCCGCGTACCGGCCGGACGTGCTGCTCTCCGGCGGGGAGCCGCGGATCGTCGAGTACAACATCGACAGCAGTCTCGGCGGCGGCTTCGACGCGGACACGGTGATCCAGCGGTTCGCCCAGCTCTACCGGGAGCGTGGTCTCCTCGACGGCCTGCCGGCCCGGCCGGCCCCGTCCCTGCTCGACCAGCGGTTCGTGGCGATCCGCGAGGAGCTGGGTCTGGCCGAGGGGGCCCGGGTGGCGCTGCTGATGGACTTCGAGGCCGAGTACCCGGGCCTCGACGACCCGGAGACGTTCATCCGGATCCTCTCCCCGCTCGCCGACCGGGCCCGGCACTTCGGCATCGACCTGGTCATCGCCCCGGTCGCCACCGCCACCCTGGACGCTCGCCGGCGGCTGGTGGTGGGCGGCGCGCCGGTGGACGCGCTGTTCCGGCTCTTCGTGCCCAACCGGGTCACGCCGAGCGCCGGCCTGGAGGCGGTGGCGGGCGCGCTGGCCGCGGACACCCTGCCGATGTTCGTCAGCGCCGCCGCGTGGCTGCTCGGCAACAAGGTCAACTTCGCCTGGCTCTACGAGGACCTGGACCAGCTCCCCGCCGACGACCAGGCCCTGGTCCGCCGGTACGTGCCGCACACCGTGCTGCTCACCGAGGCCGAGCTGGACCGGGCCCTGGCCGAGCAGGCGGACCTGGTGGCCAAGCCCGCCGACGGCTCCGCCGGCCACGACGTGCTGATCGGTCCGGAGCTGAGCGCGGCGGCCTGGGCGGACGGGGTGCGCGCGGCCGTGGCGCGGGGCGGCAACATCCTCCAGCGGTACATGCCGGCCGACCGGGTGGCGATGGACTTCGTGCAGATCGAGACGGGGGAGGTCGTCACCGCCGAGGTGCCGTACAGCATCGCCCCGTACCTCTTCGGCCGCACCGGCTCCGGCGCCCTGGCCCGGGTCGGCTACCCCGGCTGCGAGGAGGTCCTCAACCTCGCCCGTGGCGTCCTCCTGACCGGCATCCTGCTCACCGACTGACGCGGGCCCCGGATGCGCCCGACCACGCCACCGACCGCGACCGGCGCCGACTGCCCCAGGACCACGCTCCGTAGCGGTTCTGGACGTGGTCGGTGCCGTGAGCGATATGCCGGTCAGTCATAAATAAGTATGACTGACCGGCATATCGCTCACCAGGGATGTGTCGACCCGGCGCGACACGCCGGGAAGGCCGCCGCGAGGTGATCCGCCTGGCACGGCAGCTGGACCGGCGGGAGCCGGCCAGCGTCCGCGCCCGGGTGCCGGCCGCTCAGGGGCGGGCGGCGAGGTGGGCGCCGAGCCGGCGTACCGTCTCCGCCGCCGCGATGGCGTCGCTGCGGGCGCTGCCGTGCCGGCCGTCGCTGCTGTACAGCGACGGGTCCGCGCCGGCCGGGTGGTCGGTGAGGTGCACGTGCACCGTCCCGAGCCGGTCGGCCAGCCGGCCGGTGCGGGAGGAGAGACGTCGCATCCGCTCACCCAGTCCGGGCCGCAGCGGTTCGGGCACGGCCGGGCTGTGCGAGACGTCGAACATGCCCACCGTGACCACGTCCGCCCCGGCCGCTCGCAGCGCGCCGATGATCGCGGTCAGCTCCGCGTCGACCGCGTCCGCGTCGTAGGCCGGGCGGAAGGCGTCGTTGCCGCCGCAGACCACCAGCGCCAGGTCCGGGTCGAAGGCCAGCGCGGCGTCCAGTTGCGCCGCGCGCACCTCGTGCGCCCGCAGCCCGCGCCGGCCCAGGTTGAGGTACGCCAGCCCGGGGCGGGCCGCGCGCAGTTCGGCGGCGATCCGGTCCGCCCACTGCACCCGCGGGTACCCGTCGACCGGCTCGCACATCCCCTCGGCGACGCTGTCGCCCAGCACCACGAACCGGTGCCACGGATGGCCGGCGAGCAGCTCGGCGCTCTCCCCCTCGCGCAGGCAGTACGGATCGGTCGCCTCGGTCAGCGTCGATGACATGGCGGGCAGGCTAGCCGACCCGGGCAGCGGGCGTCGACCGCGCGTCGGGAGCCGGACGGGCGCGGCGCGGACGTCAATGCCGCCGGTGTGGCAGAGGGAAGGCTTGGCGCCGCTTGCGGCGTCAGCTGCCCGCCCACGCTTCGCGGACCCGTGGCGTACCGCCGGGGTGGACGCGCCCGGCGCTAACCTCGGCCGGGGAGGTGAGGCCGCGGTGGTGCAGGTGGCGGTCTGTGGCCCGGCGTCGGCGACGCCGGCCGAGCTGGCCCACGCCCGCCGGGTGGGGGAGTTGCTCGCCGCGCGCGGCGCGACCGTCCTCTGCGGAGGTGGCGGCGGGGTGATGGCCGCGGTCGCCGCCGGCGCCCGGGCCCACCACGGCCTGGTGATCGCGGTACGCCCCGACGACGGCACCGCCCCCGGCCCGGTCGCGGACGCGTCGGCGACGGTGCTGACGAACCTGGGGCAGGCCCGCAACGCGGTTCTGGTGTGGAGCGGCGACGCGGTGATCGCGGTGGGCGGCTCCTGGGGCACTCTCAGCGAGGTGGCGCTGGCGATGCGCCGGGGCGGGGTGCCGGTGGTGGCGCTCGGCGGCTGGCGGGTGGTGGACGCCACCGGCGCGTCGGTGGCCGGCCCGCACCACGTCGACACGCCGGAGGAGGCGGTCAGCGCGGCGCTGTCGGGCGACGGCGACTCCGGCCCGGCGCGTCGCGCCTAGTCATCAGCTGATGGTGACCGGCTCGTCGGTCCGGGTACGCGCGTATGCCGTGCTCGCGCGAGGAGCGGATGTGTGTCAGGAACCCGTACGTGCATCAGGCCGAGTCCGGGCGGATGGCGACTAATAAGCACCAAAATAGCCTAAAATGCTTATAACGGACGATTAGGGCGCTGGGTAGGGGTTACCGAAGGGCGGTGGGAGTCCTTGACAGCCGGTAGGAATGGGCAACAGAGTGAGGTTGACCTGCTGGCGGAGCTGTCCGGCCCGCCAGCCACCCGGCGTCCACGTCGGCGAATCGTCGCGGTGCTGGTGCTGGTGCTGGGCGTGTCCCTCCCCATGCTTGCGCATGTTTTCGAGCTCAGGTCGAATCGGGTGGCCGCTCCGTCCATAATCCACACGTACCATCTCAGCCCGACCGGCGACGATGCCCTCGACGGCTCGTCGCCCGCCACGGCATGGCGATCGCTGGACAAGGCCGCCGCCTTCGCCTTCAAGCCCGGAGACAAACTCCTACTCGAAGGGGGTGCGCACTTCCGTGGGAGCTTGACCTTCGGGCCCAGCGATGCCGGTGATGCGGCTGATCCGGTCGTCGTCGGCACATACGGTGCCGGCCGTGCCACGATCGAGGCCGCCGGCGGCGCGGGGATCAGGGTGCACAACACGGCCGGTGTCGAGATTCGCGACTTGGTGATCGTCGGCGGCGAGGCGGACAGCAGGAGCACCGGCGGCATCGAACTCTACTCCGACCTGACCGACGGCCGGAAACTCGACCACGTGGATATCTCCGAGGTCGAGGTGAGCGGATTCAAGAACGGAATCCAGATCGGCGCTGGCCCGAATTCTACCGGCTTTCGTGGCGTACGGATCCGTGCTGCCGACCTGCACGGCAACACGGAGAATGGGCTGACCAGCTTCGGACCTCGCTTCGACGCCGCAGCGCCGCGCTATGCGCACGAGGACGTCGTCGTGTCGGAGGTCGAGGCGCACCACAACACGGGAGACCCGACCAATCACTTCAGCAATACGGGCAGCGGAATCGCGCTCGGAAGCGTGCGAGGCGGGCGCATCGAGCGGTCCAGCGCGCACGACAACGGGTGGTTGGCCGCGGCGCCGGAAGGGCCGGTCGGAATTTGGACCTGGGATTCGACCGCCGTGGTCATGGAGCGCAACGTCTCATTCCGCAACCATACCGCCGGTGAGAAGGACGGCGGTGGCTTCGACATGGACCAGAACGTGTCCTCGTCGGTCCTGCAGTACAACCTGTCCTACGACAACGACGGTACCGGGTACCTGCTCTACAGCGGCCAATCCAATGCCGCACACACCGGCAACATCGTCCGTTTCAACATAAGCGTCAACGACGCCCGCAAGCTGCCGGAGTACGCCGGTATCCACCTGGCCGGGTCGGTCAACAACGCCGAGGTCTACCACAACACCGTGGTGATGGAGGCGAAGGGCCGAGCCCCTGCGGCCGTTCGCTTGCAGAAGTTCTTTCGTGGCTTGTCCAACGTCGTCCTGCGCAACAACCTGATCGTCTCGGGCGGGACCCACCAGGTGATCGCCGATGAGTTCTCGACGGCCGATGTCCTGTTGCAGGGCAACAACTTCTTCGCCGAATCGGGAGCCTGGGCCGTTTCGTGGGCCGGCGCGTCCTATGCCAATCTGGAAGATTGGCGTGCGGCGACCGGGCAGGAACGCCTCGGGGCGAAGGTCGGCGGATCGAAGGCAGACCCCCGTTTCGTGAGGGCCAACCGCTCCGGCTCGCCGGCCCAACGGGCGCAAGCTCTCACGCCGCGCAGCGATTCGCCGCTGGCCGGCCGCGCCCTCAACCTCCGGTCGCTTTTCCACGTCGATCCGGGACCGGTGGATTTCCTGGGCCGGCCGCTCGTCGGGGCCGGCACCGTCGGAGCCATCCAGCCCGCCGCCTAGTGGGGCCGGGTGGTACCCGGGTCTGCATCGGTGTCCGCGATAGGTCAAGACTGTGGGGCATGGAGTTCTTGTGCTACCACCGCGATCGGCCCGGCTCGATGGCGCTGCGCGACGAGTTGCTCGAAGAGCACTGGTCCTACATGGACCGGTACGCGACGAAAATGATCGCCCGCGGACCGACCCTGGCCGGCGACGGCGATGCCCCCACTGGCAGCCTGCACATCGTCGACGTGCCCGATCCCGCCGCCGCTCGCGCGTTCGCCTTTGACGAGCCCAACTACCAGGCCGGCGTGTACCGCGACGTGCTGCTGCGCCGGTGGCGCAACACGCTGGGACGCGCCATGTGGGATTTTCCCGGCGGCCGGACCGGGGGCAACCGGTACCTGGTGCTGGGCCTCGGCACGGGGCAGGCCGCCGATCTCGCCGTGCCGTCCGACTCACATGAGCTGATCGCGTACGGGCCGCTGCTGTCCGACAGCGGCGCCGCCTGGCTGGGTACCGCGGTACTGGTCCGGGCGCCGGACCCGGACACCGCACGCGCCATCCTGACCGCAGACTGCTACGCCGACATCGAGGTGCACAACTGGCAGTTCGGCGGGCGGCCGTCATGACCCGAGGACGTCCAGGACCTGCAACGCCGCGAACGCGTCCGCATCCGTGGCGAACGCCTACAAAGCTGGGGCCCGCCCAATCACCGGAAGCCGCGTGATCCATCAAGCCGGTGACCGTTCATGGTCACCGCTCTAGCTAGTTGGCCGGAGTCCTTGTCGTCAGGTCCGGCGTACCGAACGATCGCGCCGTGGGGACGGCGGCCGGCTCCGGCAGGTCGTCGTCGAATCCGGCGGGATTCAGCAGCTGGAAGCGCCACGCGTCCCGGCACATCGTGGCGAGGCTCCGGGTCGTGCGCCAGCCCCACTTCCGGGCCGCCGCGCCAGGGTCGGCAACCAGTTCGGCCACATCACCCTGCCGCCGTTCGACGATGTCGTACGGTAGCGACTTCCCACAGGTCGCGCTGACCGTCCGTACGAGCTCCAGGACTGACGTCCCCACGCCAGTGCCGAGATTGAGGATGTCCAGTCCTGTCACCTCGTCGAGCCGCTCCAGTGCGATGCGGTGCGCCTGGGCGACGTCCATGACATGGATGTAGTCGCGCACCGCCGTACCGTCCGCGGTGGCGTAGTCGCGGCCGAAGATGCTCAGCCGTTCGAGCCTGCCGACTGCGACCTGCATCAGGTAGGGCATCACGTTCTGCGGGACGCCGCGGGGGTCCTCGCCCAGCAACCCGCCGGGATGTGCGCCAATCGGGTTGAAGTATCGCAGCGAATAGGCCGCCAGCTCCGGGTGCTGCCGGCAGGCGTCGGCGATGATCTGTTCGCACATCCATTTCGATCTGGCGTACGGGTTCGTCGGCCGTGGCGGGGCCTGCTCGTCGATCGGGACCCGGGCGGCCTCCCCGTAGATGGAACACGACGAGGAGAAGACCAGGTGGTGCACGCCGTTCTCCCGCATGCTCCGCAGCAGGCTCGTCGTGCCACCGACGTTCGTGTCGTAGTAGTCGACGGGGATCCACACCGATTCGCCGACAGCCTTCCTCCCGGCGAAGTGGATGACCGCATCGATGGTGTTCTCCGCAAGGATCGCCGAGAGCGCCTGACGATCACGTACGTCGGCCTCGTAGACCCCGAGCAGGGGGCGGCCCGCCACCTTCTCGACCCGGGTCGGCGCCGCTGGTGAGCTGTTGGAGTAGTTGTCGACAATGCACACCTCGTAGCCATGCTCGAGCAACTCGACGCAGGTGTGGCTCCCGATGAAGCCGGCGCCGCCGGTCACCAGGACGGCCTTCGGACCAGACATGAGAATCTCCTTCCTCGGTGCGTCCGCGCATCGGGGCGTTTATCGGGAAGAGAGCGACACCGTGGGGCCGGAGTAGTTGGCGATGGCCGCCGCGAGCGGGAGGAGCGCCAGCACGCCGACGAGCAGGGGTCCGGCGGCGGTCGGGGCGGCTGACCGCACGCGCAGCCCGGCGGCCCGGGCTGCCTCCACCACATGCAGGGCGGGTACCGCGAGGCCCGCCGCCGCGTAGCAGAGTGCGCCGAGAATGCAGAGGAAGACGTACCCCGGCGTGTGGGTTGACCGCTCGCCGAGCAGGGCGGCCGCGGACAGCACCACGGTGATCACCGCATAGGGCAGGACGAGTCGGGTGGGGAGTGGCTCCAGGCCGGTGCGCGCCTTGGGGGTGACCTTGAACGAGACCTGCCTGGGCCGCACGTTCAGCCGCGTCGCGGCCAGGACGCCCCAGACGACGTACGGCCAGCGGGTCAGGGCGAACAGGACACCTTCCCAGCTCAGGACGGGCACAGATCGGGGGCGTAACAGCCCGCGTCGGCGGAGCAGCAAGGTCAGTAGGGGTAGCCACAGCGATACCGCAGCCAGGCGGGCCAGGAATTCCACATAGTTGACGTTGACCCACGGCAGCCCGGTGACCGCGGCGAACGGGGGCAGGGTGAGGCCGACGACGGTCGCGATCGCCAGTAGCGGGTAGTAGGACAGCTGAAACGCGAAGCGCAGCCGCAACGCGGCGCCCATCCGCCGCAGGTGATCCGGCGCGAGGTCGTAGCGCAGCGTGGTGAGGCTGCGCGACCACTGGAACTCCTGGATCAGCATATCGCCGACGGTGAGCGGGCCGTCGCCGTGCGCCTCGGCGTCGATGGCGAAGGCACCCTGCCAGCCGGCGGAGGTGAGCAGGAACGTCGTGGAGAAGTCCTCGGCCAGTTCGGGGCCGAGGCCGCCGATGTCGCGCAGCGCCTCCGTCCGTACGGCGTAGTGCGAGCCGATGCACAGGGGAGCGAGACCGCTGTTGTGGCCGAGCTGAACCGGGCCGTGATAGGTCGCCTCACGGTGCAGCCGTCCCCGCGCCGACCACGAGTTCGCGCTGTTGGCGTCACAGACGCTCGGTGCGGCGACGTAGCCGATGGCGGGATCGGCGAACGGTCGCGTGATCGCGGCAAGATAGGTTGGTTGGGGCACGTGGTCGCAGTCGAGCTGGGCGACCATGTCGTAGTCCCGGTAACCCCAGTGGTCGTAGAAGTAGGCGAGGTTGCCTTCTTTGCAGCGGGTACGGCGAGGCCAGGTGGCCCGGTGGTAGGCGGCGACGCCACTTCGACTGGACACCCGGACCCCGTTCGCGGCGCACCATCGTAGGGCCCGCTCGGACGGGTCCTCGTCGCAGAGCCAGACGTCGTACGGGTAGGGAAACTGCTGGGCCAGCATCGCGGTGAGGGTGCGGTGGGCGAGCGACCAGGGTTCTGACGGTGCGCGGGTCACCACAAAGGCCACCCGCAGCCGCGGCACCCCGAGCGCGGGATTGACCTGCCGCAATCGCGAGACGGCGAGGAGGTAGTAGGCGGGCAGGCCGGTCAGATACAGCAGAAGCAGACTGTTCAGGGCCAGCCCCGCCCAGCCGACGCGGTGCGCGGGTTGCCACCACCAGAACCAGAAGGCCAGGAAGGAGGTCGCCCAGCCGGCGGTCAGCCCGGCGACGGCCACCCGGTCGCGCCGGCGCAGGGTCGATACGAAGGTGGATGCCCGGGTGGCGCGCAGGTGCCGGAAGGGCGTGAGGGTCGGTCCACCGGGCCCCGCGCGTAGGACGTTGCCGCCCGAGAGATTCCGGATCTCGGTTTCGATCGCCTCGATTGCTGGCGGAGCCGGCGCGCTCATGCCGCGGTCCGTGCCCGCTGCCCGGCCCAGATCTCCGGCGGTCTTTCCGATCGCCGGACGTCCTCGCCGAGGCGGTGGTGCCGACTGGAGTGTTCCGTACCGGGTGCGTCCGCCCGACGACGCCCGCCGGCTCGTCGATTCCCCGAAGTCTGCACGTGCACTTGCGGTCTCCAGATCGATGATTGGCCATGCGATGGCGCTCAGTGGTGCCAGTTCTGCCCGGCAGGGGCATCCTCGGGACGGCGCAAAACTGACTAGAGCCATGCTAGCGATAGAAATCTCACAAAACACTAGTATCGGCAGATAAGGGATATCGGGGGGAGGTCCCGTACCTCCCGCGACGAGGAACACGCCCGCCGGCACTGGCGGGGCCGTCCACGCGGCGCCGGGCATGACGGAGCCGAGGCTGAGCGCCGCACGCGACGCAGGCTTTCGCGAGCTGCCAGGGGTGGGGTGGTGTCGGGCAGGCCCGGCGAACAGGAGAAAATGGGCGAATGAGGGAGCGGACCGGCCTGACCCACGTGGAGCACTTCGTGCTGCGCGAGTCCGACGGCGACGCGCCGCTGCCGGAGCTCCTCGACGCCTGGCGGGACGGCGCAGACCCGTCGCCGACCGTCGGGGAGGCCGTGCCGGCGCTCGCCGAGGCGCTGGTGGACCTGGTGGCCGACGGTCTGGTGGAGGTGCGGCGGTTCACCAGCTGGCCGGCGGCCTGGAACGGCGGCGCGCGGGTCGAGGACGAGCACCTGCGCGCCGAGGTGGGCGGCGTCGACCCGTGGCTCCCCGGCCCCGCCCGGATCGGCCTGCTGGTCGCCCGCATCACCGACCAGGGCGGGGCGTATCTCTGACTCCCGGCCCGGGGACGTCGCGGCGCGGTGGCAGACTGGCCCGGTGGACGAGAACGCTGACGGGCAGTGGTACGCGGTCCGCTGTGTGTTCCACAACGGCGCCGGCGAGCCCATCGTCTACGAGGAGCGCATCACGATCTGGCGGGCGGGCAGCCTGGACGAGGCGATCGCCCTGGCCGAGGCGGAGGCAGTCGAGTACACCGACGGCATCTCCTTCACCTACTCGGGGCTCGCCCAGGCGTACCGCCTGTTCGACGAGCCGGGCCACGGCGCGGCGGTCTACTCGCTTATGCGGGACAGCGACCTGCCGCCCGACGAGTACCTGACCCGCTTCTTCGACACCGGCGACGAGCGCCAGGGGACGCTGGGCTGACTCCCGCTGCCGTCCGGCCGGAACGCCACCGGGTGTAGGTCGACCCGTCGGCCGTCCGGCGCGGTCACCTCGTCTGCGTCCACCCGGCCAGCCTGCCAGCCGGTGCCGACGCGCCCTGGCAGGGTGCCTCCCCGGCGGACCGGCCGCAGGTGGCGAGGCTGCACCAGCGCCGCAGGCCGCTCTCGTCGAGGAACAACCACCCGCACCGCTCGGCGGGGCACGCCCGCACGGTGAGCCGGCGCGGGTCCGCCAGCAGCTCGGCGGCGCTCCAGGCGACCGCGTGCACGGGCAGCCGCAGCCCGGCCGTCAGGTCCGGCCACCACCGGCCGCGACCGTCGGCGTCCCGCCGGAAGACCAGCGTCTTCGCGGCGTCCTCGGCGTACCGGGCGACGGCGTCGAAGGCCCGCCGGTCCTCAGGGTCGGTCAGGCAGGCGTACAGCCGGGCGCGCAGCGCGCGGGCCTCGTCGAGTGCGGCGTTCGCCCCGGCCGGGTCCCGGCGGGCCAGGTCCAGCAGGCGGCCCACGGCCACCTCGTCGGCCAGCCCCACGTGGCCGGTCCAGACCGCCAGGGTGCGGTAGCCACGCAGCCACTCCGCACCCGGCATCGGCGGTTGGTGGCCCCAGCCGGCGAAGGTGTTGCAGAACTCAAGCGCCGGGTGCCCACCGACGCTCCACGGCAGGGCCTCGCCGTGGACCCGCACCTCGTACACCGGTCGGCCGGTCCGTTCCAGGCGGTGGTCGGCGCGCACGATCCGCCGGTGCACCTCCCGCAGCCGGTCGCCCGGCTCCACCCCCAGGTCGTCCACCAGCGTCCGGCGGGTGCTCCGGTACAGCCGCAGCGCGTCGGCCTGACGGTCGCCCCGGTACAGCGCGGTCATCAGGGTGGCGACCAGGTGTTCCCGGGTCGGGTGCCGGCCCACCAGCGGGGTCAGCTCGGTCACCACGCGGGTGTGCTGGCCCAGCGCGAGCCGCGCCTCGGCGCGCAGCTCGACGCCGGTGAGCCGGCGCTCCTCCAGCGGGCCGTGCAGCCGCTCCCGCAGCACGTCGTCGGCCGTGCCGGCGAGCAGGGGGCCCCGCCACAGCACCAGCGCCCGGTCCAGCAGCCGGACCCGCGCGGCCGGGTCGGTGGTGGCGGCAGCCCGGTCCACCAGCCGGACGAACTCCACCGCGTCCACCCGGTGCCCGTCGGGCTCCACCAGGTAGCCGTCGCCCCGGGTGGTGATCCGGACCTGGTACGGGGCCAGCGACGCCCGCAACCGCCCGATGTAGGTGTGCACGGCACCCCGGGCCGAGGCCGGTGGGTCGCCGTTCCACAGCAGGTCGATGAGCCGGTCCGTGCTGACCAGGTGGCCGACGTCGAGCAGCAGCACCGCGAGGATGCACCGCTCCTGCCGCCGACTGCCCAACTCGACCGGCTCCCCGTCCCGCCGCGCCTCGATCGCTCCGAGCAGTAGGAACTCCATACCCGTGTTGACCCCCTGGCCCCCGCCTCGGTTGTCACCCACCGGGGGAGCGGTGGTGGTCAGGGGGTGGTGAGGGGAGGGGGTGAGGGTGGGGGCGTTCTGACACCGATGGAGGAGCAGAGATGCGTAGGAGAACGAGCGTCGCCGCCGTGGCGGCCATGGTCGCGGTCGTCGCGGCCGGGGCGACCCCGGCGTCCGCGGAGACCACCGTGGGTACGCGCGGCTGGGTGCCCGCTCCGCAGGGATCCTTCGAACAGCCGGCCGGGGCCCGGTGCGACTTCGCCATCCGCAGCGAGCCCGTGCGCGACGAGGTCCGCAAGCTGGTGCTGGACACCAACCCGGACGGCTCGCCCCGCCGCGAGCTGTACGCGGGGGACCTGATCGTCAAGGTGACCAACACCGACAGCGGGGCGAGCACCCAGGTGGACGCCAGCGGCACCGCCATGATCGAGTACTACCCGGACGGGTCGCAGACCTGGTACGCCAACGGCCCGGCGCTCTTCGGCTTCCGGCAGGACGGCGGGACGCTGCCGCGCGGGTACTGGCTCATCGACGGGCAGTACATGATGGAGTTCAGCCCGACGTTCTACAAGACCCTCACCATGGTCCACGGCACGACGCACAACGTCTGCGAGGACCTGGACTGATCGTCCCGCCGCGTCCCCGGGTGGCCTCGGCCGCCTGGGGACGCGGATCAGACGCGCTCCTGCCAGATCTCGAAGCCGGTCGGCGCCGACCGGGGGAAGCGGCCCCAGACCGGGTGGGCCGAGACCCGGGCGAACCAGGCGTCGAACGGCTCCGGTCCGTCCCGGAACCACCAGTCCTCGTGGTGCCCGGTCCACTCCGGGTCCGGCGCGAACCGGTATTCCGCGTGCAGCTGGACGTAATCCTCGTGGTCGCCGTCGGCGTCGACCACCTCGAACTGGCGGACGACGCTCAGCACGAACGCGGCGTCGCCGACCGCGCCGACCGCCGCGTACTGGAACAGCAGGCCGTCCTGCTCCGGTAGCTCGGTGGACACCTCGAACTCGACGGCGGCGAACCGCCGCACGGCGTCCAGCAGCCGGGCCGGCGGCGGGACGGTGGGGTCTTCCGCGGCGAAGCCGCCGAGGTCGCGGAACGCGGCCTCGGCGGCTTCGATCGGCAGTCGTCGGGTCATGCCGTCATCCTGCCCGCCCGGACCCGACGGCGCGGGCCCGGGCGCCGGCGGGTCGGCCTACGGCCACGGCCCCGCCGCCAACTGCCTACCGATGTACGCCAGCACGTTGCGCGCCTCGGCCGCGGTCTTCGTCTGCAGGATCAACCGGTTCACCTCGGCGTAGTAGGCCGGGCTGTGGGTGGTGGAGTGCACCGCCGCGCCGAGCGGGTTGGCCGAGCTGACGAACCGGGGCAGGTAGGCCCCGTTGGCCGCCTCGTTGATGCCCACCCCGAGGCTGGCCAGGTGGGCGCGGGCCGGCGCCGCCGCCTTGGCGCCGCTGGCCACGATGTGGTGCGCGGCGGTCTCCGCCGGCCGGACCACGTTCGCCGCCGACAGGTTCTGCGCCAGCACCTTCGCGTTGGTGGAGCAGTTGGCGTTGTGCACCAGGACGGCGTCGCCGGCCCCGCCGTCGCCGGTCACCACGTAGTACGTGTGGATGCCGTCGACGGTCAGGTTGTGCACCCGGTCCACCTGCGTGTAATGCCGGACCGCGTCGATCGTGGCGGTGCGCCCGTCGGCCAGCCGGACGGTGTCCCCGGCCGTCAGGTCCCGGGCGTCGACCCAGGCCCCGGCACCCACCACCCAGAACGGGTGCTTGTCGGTGGCGGTGATGACCTCGTCGTTGACCTCGACGTCGACCAGGTGTTTCACGCCCTGGCCGATGATCAGGTGGGTGACCTCCCGGGGCCCGCGCTCACCGGTCTCCGGGTCCTCGGCGAGGACCAGGTCGCCGGTGCGGACGTCCTCGATCGGCTTGGTGCTGCCGTCGGCCATCACCACCCGGGTGCCCACGGCGAAGCTGTTGCCGACACAGGGGATCTTGGCGGCCGTCTCGACCACCTTCTCGGTGGCGCTGGGCGCCGCGCGGGCCGCGACCTTGGGCGCCGCGGTGGCCGCGCCCTTGATCGCCGAGGTGGCCACGCTCGCGCCGGCGCTGCCGACGATCGAGATGCCCGCGTCGATCAGTTCGGCGTTCGACTTGCTGACCCCGGCCGCCTGCAGGCCCGAACTGGTGAAGGAGCTGGTCTCCTCACCGCTGAACAACTGCCGGGCGCCGCTGATGGCGACGTCGACCCCGTGCACCGCGACCGCACCACCGGCGACCGCGCCGACCCCCGTCCAGCTCGTGGCGGCCCCGAGCGCCACGCCCGCGGCGGCCTCGGCGACGCCGCCGACGAGTTTCACCCCGCCGAGCACCCTGTTCCAGGGGAATCTGCCGTCGGGATCACCCAGGCGTATCGGGTTGTTGTAGGCGTACGTGTAGAGCGCCAGGTTCATCGACGCGTACACGCCGCCGTTGGGGCTGCCCTCCAGGTAGTTCGCCAGCACCGGGTCGGGCGTCTGCCAGACCTGGGTACGCGGGTCGTAGTAGCGGGCCCCGAAGTAGTAGAGGTTGGTCTCCTGGTCGTACTCCTTGCCGGTGAACCGGTGCGGCACCGGCTGCGACGAGTGCTCGCTGACCCAGGTCTCGCCGCCGGGGAAGTACTGCAGGTGCTCGGTCATGCCGCCCTGGTCGTCGGTGACGAACCCGGTCGACCCGAGATGGTCGCTGTGTGAGTAGTACTGCCGGTCCTCCCGGCGGAAATCCGGCTCGACCAGCTTGGTGATCAGCTTGTCCTGGCCGATGTAGACGTGCTTGAACTCCTGGTTGCCCCGGGTGGAGTAGTTCTGGTTCGGGTAGATGTGGAACTGCGCCCCGTCCTTGACCACCCGGCTGCCCTGGTCGTCGTAGTAGTAGCGGGCGCTGTTCGGGGTGCCGCCGGCGTTGTCGCAGGACGCCGGGGTCTGCGGCAGGGTCTTGCTCTGCACGTTCTCGTGGCTGCAGGCGAGGCGGTTCTCCTCGTCCCAGATCATCTGCCGGCGCGGCCGGGGCTGCTGCTCCCGGCTGATCTGGTTGCCGTTCTCGTCGTACGCCAGGGTGTAGATGCCGATGGTGGTCGGCGCGTGCGGCTTCGCGCTGCCGTAGGCGTACCCGTAGTTGTAGCTGAGCTTGCCCTCGACGATCGTGTTGCCGTTGCTGACCAGCTCGTGGGTCTGGTTCTTGCTGGTCAGGTTGTGCAGGCTGTCGTACTCCAGGTCGACCCGGTAGCGGTCGGTCTGCGGGGTGCGCGGCTGGTAGCTGCCCTCCGCGTGGGTGAGCTGGTAGAGGTCGTCGTAGGTGTAGCTCTGCGTGCTCGGGCCGCCGACCTGCATGCCGACCTCGGGGCCGCTCGGGGCCACCGTGTCGTTGACGACGGACATGATGTTGCCGACGTTGTCGTAGCTGTAGTCCAGGTTGTGGAAGACGTAGCCGTTGGACAGGTTCGCCTGGATGTTGCTCAGCCGCCGGTCCTCGGTGTTGTACGAGTAGCGGGTGCGGGTGCCGTTGCCGGTGTCCAGCAGGATCCGCTGCTCGAACTTGTCGTAGTCCAGCCGCTTGAGGTAGTCGTAGCTGAACTCGCCCTTGACGCCGCGGGCCGAGTCGACCTGGCCGCCACTGTTGTAGTGGTAGGAGAGCTTCTCCCCGTCCGGCCAGGTCATCGAGAGCATCCGGTTGAACGAGTCGTACCGGTACTCGGTGGTGAAGGTCTGGATGTGGCTGCCCTGGGCCGGGGTGGTGCGGGTCTCCTTGACCAGCTCGCCGAGCGGGCCGTACCGGCGGTTGACCTTGCCGGCGCCGTCGACCACGTCGGTGATCCGGTTGGCCGCGTTCTCCGGCGCGTCGGGCGCCCCGTAGGTGTAGCTGACGTTGTTGGCCGGGAAGACCGGGTACCGGATCGCCTTGAGCCGGGTGTGGTCGTAGTCGTACTCGATCGCCTTCGACGCCGCCGCCAGCTTGGACGTGACCTTGCCGACCAGGTTGCCGGCCAGGTCGAAGGTGGAGGAGACGGTGCCCGAGTCGGGGCTGGTCAGCGACGTCCGCCGGCCGAAGTTGTCGTACGTCGACCGGGTGACGTTGCCCTTGTCGTCGGTCGCGGCGATCAACTCGCCGATCGGGTTGTAGCGGTAGCTGGTCCAGATGACCGGCTGGCCGCCGGCCGGGTTGAACTCCTTGACCGCCGTGGTGATCTGCCGGACGTCGGTGTAGGTGCGCTTGGACTTGCCGTTGGCGTCGGTGACCACCGTCTCGAACTGGGTCACCCCGTTCCGGTCCGGGCCGAAGCCGTACTCCATGGTGGTGGCGGTGCCGTCCGGGAAGGTGGTGCGGGTGGTCCGGTCCAGCACGTCGTAGCGCACCTCGGTCGGGGTGACCGGGTCGTACGCCGGGGTGAAGGTGAGGTTGCCGGAGCCCTTGGGCTCGGTGACCGGGTACCAGCTCCGCACCGCCCGGCCGAGGAAGTCGTACGCCACCCGCCCGGAGACCACCATCACGTCCTGGGGCGCGCCGTCCGGGGTGGCCGGCACGGCGGCGTCCTTCTTGGTCTGGGTGGTGCGGTTCAGGCCGTCGACGAAGGTGATCGTGTCGATGGTGTCGTCGCGGACGCTGCCGTCGGCCTGCCGGTCCACGTGCCGGGTGACCGCGTACGGGTACGCCGCCTCCGGGTGGTACTCGAAGTCGATGGTGAACCGGTTCTCCGGGATCTCGTACGGCCCGGAGACCGAGTCGATCCGCCCGACCGCGTCGTAGGTGTTGCGGATCTGCTGCTTGTTGAAGTCGGTGGTGGTCTCCACCAGGCCGAACTTGAGGTTGTGCGTGGCCGTCGACCGGTAGCCAAAGCTGTCGGTGATCGACTCGACGTGCGTGTCGACCACGTCGTCGTAGGTGTAGTCCAACCGGTACCGCTGGTCGGTCTTGTTGGCCGGGCCGGTCACCGACTTCAGGTTGCCGTCGCCGAAGTACTCCAGGTCGGTGGTGGCGGTGGTGCCGTCGGCGAGAGCGGCCCGCACCTGGGTGAGGTCGCCGGTGGCGCAGTTGATCGTCGACTCGCGGTGCCGCATCAGCGTGCCGTCGCCGCGTACGTCGATCAGGTTCGGCATGCCGACCAGGTACGCGGCCTGGCAGGCCGGGTCCTGCGAGGTGTAGACGATCCTCGCGTCGAGGTCGTCGGCGGCGCCCGTGTCGGCGGCGTCGACCTGCCGGGTGAGGTTGCCGACCTCGTCGTACTCGCGGGTGATGTAGGTGGTCTTGCCCGGACTGGCGGCCCCCTCGTGGTACTTCACGTCGGTGCGGGTGTGCTGCGGGAACAGCGTCGCCGTGGTGCTGGCCAGGTCGGCCGGCGCGCCCGGTGACGACACGTTGCGGGCGGTGTAGCTCTGCACCGTCTCCTGGTACGGCTTGCCGGCGCCGTCGGCGGTCAGCTCCTTCTGCAACAGCCCCTTGGTGTAGAAGCTGTCGGTGCGGTAGGTGCGGGTGACGCTGCGGCCCACGGCGTCACCGTTGCCGTGGTCGCGGTGCTTCTCCACCACGGTGCCGTAGCCGCGGAACTCCCGCTCCCGCCGGTCGTGGACGCCGCCGTCGTAGTCGTAGGTGACCAGCTGCACGTCCTGGCCGTCGCCGGGCCGGCCGTCGTCCACGGAGACCTTCGACAGCACCCAGCGCGACTGCGGCTGGCCGTACGTGTTGCCGTCGCGGGTGTAGTCGAACTCCATCCGGCCGCCCAACGGCCGGTCCACGGCGGCGAGCAGGTTGGTCCGGCCGGTCCGGTTCTCGGCCACCACGAGCTGGTTGTCACGGGTGGAGGAGAGGTGGTCGGCGTAGCCGTCGCCGTTGATGTCCCGCAGCGCCTGCTCGGTACGGCTGGCGCCGGTGGCGATGTCCGCCCCCGGGTTGATCACGACGCAGACCACGGTGAAGCAGATGCCGAAGGTGAAGTAGACACCGCCGCCCAGCTTGGCGTTGCGGTCGCCGTTGACGTCGGTGAGGCTGCCGTGGAACAGCACCGGCGGCTCGAACCCGTTGCCGGTGTTGAAGCCGACCCGGATCGGATTGCCGGAGAGGACCTGGTCCAGCAGGCCGTCGCCGTTCATGTCGGCGAGGGTGCCGGCCGAGGAGGACCGGCCCTGGCTGAACGAGGCGCCGCCGGCGAAGCCGTAGAAGTCGGTGTTGAAGCCGATGTTCAGCCCGGCGTTGGTGCCGGTGCCCTTGTTCAGGCCGACCGGGTTGCGCCACTGCTCGGCGGCGGCGAACGCGTACCCGAGGTTGAGCGCGACCCTGCCGTTCTCGTACACCCGGTCGGGCAGGCTGTCGCCGTTGACGTCGAGCAGGTCGAACGCGCCGTCCGAGCGGGTGCCGCCGAAGCTGCCGCCCACGCCCAGCGGCGGCATGTCGTTGCCGGACTGGGCGCTGGTGGCGGCGGAGGTGCCGGGCGGGCTGTCGTAGCCGCGGCCGGTGGAGATGGTCCGGGCCGCGCTGCCGGCGCTGGCGTTGCCGGAGACGTTGGTGCTGCGCCGTACCGCCCCGTCGGGCAGCGTGCCCCGGGTGTCGCCCAGCGCGCCGTCCGGGTCGGTGTACTGCACCGCGCCGGCCCCGACGACGTCGGGGAACTGATCGCCGTTGAGGTCGAGGAAGTCGACCTGCCCGGTGCTGTCGCCGGTGGCCAGGCTGCCACCGATCGACCCGATGCCGCCGCCGACGCTGCCGGTCAGCGACACCTGCTGCGACCGGGACAGCCGGGGCACCGCGGTCGCCCCGGCGAAGTCCTGCGGCCGGGGCAGGTTGATCGAGTCCACGCCCAGCCGGGAGCTGCTGACGCTGCTCGGGGCGATCCACGAGTGCTCGCCGGCACCCCAGCGCCCGTCCTGCGGGGACGGGGTGAACGGGGTGACCTTCGGCGGGTCGACCCGGGGGTCGGCGGCGAAGTCGTCCTGCTGCGCCTGCGGGTCGACGCTGTCCGGCAACTGGTCGCCGTAGTGCTCGTCGACCACCAGGTCGTCCTGGGCGATGGGCTGGGTGGCCCGGTCCTTGTTGCCGTTGTAGCCGACCGCGCCCCAGCCCCGGTACGGCTGCGGGAAGGCGCCCTCCTCGGCGGCGCTGTGGAAGGCGCTCGGCGCGCTCGACCCGCCCACGGTGACGGACTGGCCGGTGAGGAACGCGCGCAGCTTCGGGTCGGTGGTGCTGAAGTCGAACCACAGCTCGTCGCCGGTGTCGGCGCTGACGTCGAAGGCCCCCGGCGAGGTCAGCACCCCGTTGTTGACCTGGAAGTACCGCTTGGCGACCAGCTCGCCGCGGCGCTTGACGGTGAACGCCACCCGGGCGGTGGGGTGCTCGGCGCCGAAGGCGAAGCTCAGCGCCGGCTCGACGCTCAGCGTCCCGCCGCCGGTGACGGTGTACGCCGCCTGCGGCGCGGTCAGCCCGTCGACCGGGTACAGGTCGAGGGCGTACGGCGGGTGCACGTCGATGAAGGGCTTGCCGTCGGCGTCGGTGAGCCGGTCGACGCCCGGCGCGGCGGTGTAGTAGGCGCGCGGGGTCCAGGTCAGCTGGTCCACGTCGACCGGGGAGTCGACCCGGATCCGCCACTGCAGCGTCTGCCCCTGCTGGACGTCCACGTCCAGGTCCACCGGCACGCTGCCGGTGGTGGCCGCGGGCAGCGTCTCCTCCAGCACCGGCGTGCCGTTGCGGGTGATCAGCACGGTCACGTCGTCGGAGGTGGCGCCGGCCTTCACCAGGTCACCGGAGAGGTGCATGGTGCCGGTCAGCGGCACCTTCACCGTGGCGGCCCGGCCGCCCAGGGTGAAGTCGCGGGAGGCCTGGAAGCGGTACGACGGCAGGCCGTTGACGTCCAGCGGGTCGCCCACGCCGACGTAGCTCACCTTCGGGTCCCAGGTGACCTCGTCCAGCCCGCCGTCGACGGCCGAGCCGACCCGGAAATAGAGCCGGTCGCCGCGCGACACGGTGACCGCGTCCACGCCGGTCGGCGGGTGCGCGTCGTCGTCGTCCGCCTCGATCCGCGCCGACCAGAGTTCGGTGCCCTCCTTCTGGATCGCCGCCCGGACCCCGTCGGCGGTACGCGACTCGGCACGCGCGGCGGCGGTGCCGGGAGAGAGCTGCACCGCGCCCTCGACCTTCACCGTGCCGTCGTACGGCGCCACCCACCGGCGGACGCTGTCCAGCAGCGGGAACGAGTCGGTCATCCGGTCCCGGTCGGCGGTGAACGCGTCGAACAGGCCGCTCGTGTCGACCTCGCCCTGGCCGATCGGGGCGGGGGTGTCGCCGCTGACCCCGTAGACCGGGACACCGTTGGCGCCCACCCGGCCGAACAGCACGCTGGCGCCGTTCACCAGATCCTGGATGCCGTCGCCGTTGACGTCGCTGAAGTACTGTTCCGTGGTGGCGAACGAGTTGACGTAGTCGAGCTGGGCGGCGACCGCGCCCAGGTAGCCCTCGACGCCCAGGGTGAGGGTGTTGCTGGACTCGCCCATGATCCCCGGCAGGTTCAGCGGCTGCGCCTGGGCGGCGAACGTCGCCTCGCCGGTCGGGCCGGAGAGGTTCTTGCGGTACTTCACCGACCCGCCGTCGCGGAAGACCTTGTCGGGCAGCGAGTCGCCGTCGACGTCCACCAGCGCCAGCAGGCCCTTGTCGCTGCCGTGGCTGAAGCCGACCTTCACACCGACCGAGCCGGACTTGCTCGGCGAGCTGCCCACGCCGACGTACAGGTGGCCGCCGCCGCTGGTGTTGGTGTTGGCGTTCAGCGCGCTGGCGTTGCCGGCCTGCTCCGGGGTGAGGTTCAACGCCGCGCTGCTCAGCCCGTCGCCCGGCGAGGTCCACGGCAGCGACCGGAAGGCCTGGTACTGCCCGGAGGAGTCCCGGATGTCGTCGTGGTAGCTGAACCGGTGCCGGTTGAACTCGTGGCCGTCGGCGTCGTACTGGATGACCGCGTCGAGCAGCGTCTTGACGAACGCGCCCCGCTTGTAGGTGAACTCGTAGCGGCGGATCAGGCTGTCGTCGAGGGTGACCCGCACCTCGCGGAGCAGGTCCGCGGTGACCCGCTTGAAGCCGCCCCGGGCGTCGATGGACGTGTCGGCGCGCAGCGCCTCGCCCCGCTCGCGGTCCCGGTCGAAGCTGACCGCGTACCGGCCCTCGGCGCTGCCCTGGCCGGTGTAGGTGATCTTCTCGACGTAGAGGTTGCGGCCGGGCACGCTGCCGCCGGCCAGACCGGTGTCGTCGACCTTCGCGTAGTGGTAGCGCATGAAGTTGCCGCGCGGGTCGCGGACCTCCCGGACCGACCAGAGGAAGACGTTGCCGGCGTCGTCGGCCAGGCTGGCGTCGTCGGCCGGACCGGTGGCCCCGGCCAGCGCGCCGTAGTGCCAGTGGATGCCGTTCTTGTCGGTGACCTCCCAGGTGTAGTTCTTCGGGTTCGTGCCGTGCCGCACGATCCGCGCGAAGCTGCCCTCGACCCGGGTGTGGAAGACCTTCTCGGCGCTGCGGGCCACCGGCGCGCCCCGGTGTGCCACGGGGGTGAGCTGCTCGCCGTTGAGCAGGTACGTCTCGGTCTCGGTCGCGCCGGCGTACCGGGGCACGCCCCACCGGGTCTCCACCGAGATGCTGGGCACGGAGAGGTCCCAGCCGACGCCGGTCCAGCCGTTGCCGGAGGAGGAGCTGTACGACAGTCCGAGCTGCGGAGTCAGGCCCTGCCGGCCGGGCGGCACCTGGATCGGGTACGCCAGGTGGTTCTCACCCTGGTTGTTCGCCGACGGCGGGGCGATCAGGTTGATCCCGGAGCCTGGGTCGGCGGCCTGGATGCCCTTGATCTGGTTGGGGTTGAACTGCACGCCCTCCGGGTGCTCCGGCACGGTCACCGTGGCGTTGATCATGTCGGTGAAGTGGTCGGTCAGCGAGGTGACGGTGTGGTTGACCTCGTCCACCGACACCCGCTCCAGGACCTGCCAGCAGGTCTGCACGTCGTCGAAGAAGTACGTGTAGATGTCCTGGGCGGTGAACTCGTCGGTGAGCAACGCGGGGTCGTACGGCAGCGTGACCTGGATCGCGGCGGCGAACTGCTGGGGGTGTGGGGTGAAGCGGTACCCGCCGCCCTTCGTCTTGCCGGTCACGTTGGTCATGCCGCTGTCCAGCTTCGGGGTCAGCCCCGGTGGCAGCACGCTGACGCCGATCCCGGTGGGCAGCCGGACCGCCTTCGGCCCGATGGCGACCTTCGCCCCGCCGTACGAGACGGTGGCGGCGATTCCGGGCGCGACCACCTGCTGGTAGTCCGGCAGGGTCGCCGCCATGTTGGTCATCGCCGCGGTGCCGGCGGTCTCGCCGCAGGCGGGCCCGGGCGTGGTCGTCGACTGGGTGCTGGTCCGGTCCGGCCGGGGTCGCGCCACCGAGGCGGACAGTCCGGAGGAGACGAGGACGAGCACCCCGAGGACGGCCAGCAGCCTGGTCCATCGGCTCGTCAAAGCGTGGAGGCGGAACCCGGGGAGGGGAGGATGCCACATGGTCGAGACCCCTTACGGCGGCACACGTGGGACGAGGGCTCAAGCAGTATCGGTAGCTCCGGACGCCGGGCGGCATCAGCCATGCCAATATTTAAATTGTCGGATAGTAGATATGGCAATTACTCTGCGTAAGGCGCTGCGGCTGCCCACCCGCCCGGTTGTCCCGGGGATCAGCCCCGCGCCGGCACCGCCGGCCCGGGTTCCCGGGCACCCGAGCGCAGCCCACCGACGAGCAACGGCGCCACGGTCAGCACCAGACAGGCCGCCGACATGATCCACAGCGCCGGGGCCAACCCGAACGCCGCCGCCGACCAACCGCCCAGCAGCGCGCCGACCGGCAGCCCGATGAAGGCCAGCGAGCCGGAGATGCCGATCACCCGGGTCTGCAACGCCTCCGGCACCCGCTCGTACAGCGCCGCGCCGAGCAGCGGGTTCACCACCGCGATCGCCACCCCGGACAGGAACGTCACGGTGAGCACCACCACCAGCTCGTCGCTGAGCGCGAGCGCCAGCAGCCGGGGCGTGCCGCTGGCCGCCGCGCCCAGCGCGAAGGTCAGCTGCCGTGGCAGCCGTGGCCCGGCGACGGTGAAGAGCACGTTGCCCAGCAGCGCGCCGCCGGAGAAGACGCCCAGCACCAGGCCGAATCCGGCCGGGTCGCCGAACACCTCGGCCACCCACAGCGGGATGTAGACCGCCACGCTGGCGTTGGCGAACATGTTCAGCGCGGAGACCACCACCAGCATGGTCAGCAGCACCCGGTCGGTGCGCAGGTAGCCGAAGCCGCCGCGCAGCGCGCGCAGGTAGCTCTCCCGGGGCGCCGGCTCCGCCGGCGCCGGCGGGCGCACGAGGACGCCGATCAGCAGCGCGCAGACGCCGAAGGTCGCCGCGTCGATCCAGATCGCCCGGGTCACCCCGACCCAGTCGATCAGCAGCCCGCCGAGCACCGCCCCGAACAGGGTCACCCCGCGCACCATCCCGTCGTAGGCGGAGGTGAGGCGGATCAACGGCACCCCGGCGCGCTGCGCGGCCGGGCGGAACATGACGTGCTTGACCCGGTCGCCGATGCCGCGCAGCCCGCCGGCGACCGCGACCAGCGCGACCAGCGCCCCGAACCCCAGCCACGGCGCGAGCGCCACCACCGCCATAGCCACTGCGCTCGCCGCGTCCGCCACGATGGAGGTACGGCGGACCCCGAACCGGTCGGCCCAGGGCGTGGCCAGTGCGCTGGAGAGCATGTACGGCAGGGTCTCCGCCGCCGCCACCAGCCCCATCCTGGTCGGGCTGCCGGTGGTCTCCAGTACCAGCCAGGGGATCGCCACCACCGAGATCCGGCTGCCCAGGTTGGAGATCAGGTCGGCGGCGACCAGGACCCCCAGCTCCCGGCGCGGCTTCACGCCCGGCTGCCGATCCCCGCCCCGCTGACATCCTCCGCCGGTGGGTGCGCGGCGGCGTGGCGGGCCCGCAGGGCGATCTTGTCCACCTTGGCCGAGCGGTTGAGCGGAAGCCGATCGAGGAACTCCACCCCGCCGGGCGCCCAGGTCCCGCTCAGCTCGGCGGTCACCAGGGCGACCAGCTCGTCGCCGGTCACCGTGGCCTCCGGCGCGCGCACCACGTACGCGTACGGCAGCTCACCGGCGACCGGGTCGGGCACGCCGATTACCGCGGCGGCGCGTACCTCGGGGTGGCCGGCGAGGACGTCCTCGATCGGCCGGGAGTAGATCGGCCAGCTGCGCTGCCGGGTGAGGATCCGGTCGGAGAGCCGGTCGACCAGGTGGAGGAAGCCGTCGGTGTCGAGGTGGCCGACGTCGCGGGTGCGGACCCAGCCGTCGACCAGGGTCTCGGCGGTCAGTTCGGGCTGGCCGTGGTAGCCCGCGAAGCTGAGGTCGGTGCGCACCCACACCTCGCCGTCCGCGCCTGCGGGCAGCGCCCGTCCGTCGGCGTCGCGGATCTCGATCGCGACGTCCCCGTACGGCTTCCCGCAGGAGCGCAGCCGCTCCGGGTGGGCCGGGTCGTCCGTCAGGCCGGGCAGGGCGGTGATCACGACGGCCTCGCTGAGGCCGTACACGATGCGCAGGACCGGGCCGAAGCGCGCGATCGCCTGCCGCAGCCGGGCCGGCGCGGCGGGCCCGGCGCCCACGTTGAACATGAACATGGCGGAGAAGTCCGCGCCGTCCAGGGCGGGGTGGTCGAGCACCTCGTAGAGCATCGGCGGGGTGACGAAGGTGGAGTTGATCCCCTCCTGCTCCACGGTGCCGATGAAGGCCGCCGGGTCCCACTGCTGGCGCAGGAAGAGCACGCCGCCGGTGAAGAGGTTGAACAACGTGGTGATCTGCCCGCTGGCGAGCCACATCGGCGAGTGCGACAGGTGCCGCAGCAGGGGGAACCCGGCGGCCCGGAAGTCGGCGGCCAGGGCGAGGATCTGCCGGTAGAAGCTCTCCCGGTGATGCACCAGCTTCGGGGTGCCGGTGGTGCCGCTGGTCTGCAGGAACGACTCCGGCGCGGGCACGCCGGCGGGCAGGTCGACCGGGGCGCCGGGGGTGAGCTCCGCGCCGAGGCGCAGCACCGGCACCCCGGGCAGCGCGGCGGCGATCTCCGCGCCGAGGCCGTCGGTGGCCCGGGCGTCGTGCACGAAGACGTCGGGGCGGGCCAGCCGGACGAACTCGTCGATCTCCCGGCGCGAGGTCACCGGGGCGATCCACATCGTCCGGCAGCCCAGCAGGTGCAGGGCGAGCTGGAGCAGCGGCCCCTCGACCGCGTTGCCGAGCATCACCAGCACCGCGGCACCGGGCCGTACGCCGTGTCCGGCGAGCGCCCCGGCCAGCCCGCGTACCTCGTCGGCCACCTCCGTGTAGCTGAGCCGGCGGCCGTCGCCGACCAGCGCCTCGCGGTCGCCGAACCGGGCGAACAACTCCAGCGCCTGGTGCACGTAGCTCGTCGGTCGATCGGTCATCGCACAGCCCCCAGTCGATGCGTGGCGGCCGGCGCGACGGCCCGGTGGGACGCGCCGCGGCGACCGGCCGACAATGACATCCGGGCAGGTCAGGGCCCGGGACGCGACGGGGTGCGCAGCTGGCGACCGCACCGCCGCCGGTTCCGAGCCTAGGCGCGTCGCGTCCTGAGGGGACAGAGCCGAACGGCGTCCGGGCGCTCCCCTCGGACATTTGATCATGTCGATCGGGTTGATTGACGCCCGTCAGCGCCGGCGGCTAGGTTTCTGGACCATCGTCCGGGCGGTGCCGATCATGGACGCCGACCCCGGGCTGCCAACGATGGAGGTTCCATGTCGACCCCGAAGAGATGGCACGTCATAGCTTCCGCGGCCACCCTGCTGGTCGTGGCCACCCCGGCGGTGGTGGCCAGCGCCGGCCCGTCCGACACCGACACCGCCCGGCACGAGCGGGCCGAGTGGGCGGGCAGCTGGGCCGCGGCGGTCACCCGCGGCAACACCGTCGGCCTGACCAACACCGGTCTCAACAACCAGAGCATCCGGATGATCGTGCACACCAGCGTCGGCGGCGACCGGCTGCGCGTACGACTGACCAACCTCTACGGCGACCAGGCCGTCCAGGTCGGCCACGCGACCGTCGCCCGGCCGAACACCGCGACCCCCGACGACCTGTCCGACATCGACGCGGGCACCCTGCGGGAGCTGACCTTCGCCGGGGCGACCTCGGCCACCATCAACAAGGGCGCCGAGCTGCTCAGCGACCCGCTCGACCTCGCCGTCGAGGAGCAGGAGGACCTCGTCGTCACCCTGCACTTCCCGGTGCTCACCGGGCCGGTCACCTTCCACGGCCAGTCCAAGGTCACCAACTTCATCGGCGCCACCGACCTGACCACCGCGGCCGACGGCGGCGGCTTCACCATCCGGCCCAACTGCTGCTGGATGTTCCTCTCCGGCCTCGACGTCCAGCGGCGGCAGACCCCCGGCTCGATCGTGGTCCTCGGCGACTCGATCGGCGACGGCAACGGCAGCACCGTCAACGCCAACAAGCGCTGGCCGGACCTGCTCGCCGACCGGCTGGTCGACGCCCGGCCCGAGGTGCGCACCCCCGGCGTGCTCAACCTCAGCCTCGCCGGCAACCGGCTCAACCACGAGGGCCCGGAGCCGGGCGCCGGTGGCTTCCCCGGCTACCACGAGCTGGGCCCGAACGCCCTCGCCCGGCTCAACGAGGACGTCTTCCCGCAGACCGGCGTGAAGACCGTTGTCACCCACCTGGGCATCAACGACATCTGGATGTCCAACGACTCCGCCGAGCAGATCATCGCCGCGCTGCGGCAGGTCAACCAGCAGGTCAAGGCGCGCGGCCTGGGCAGCCTGGCGGCCACCCTGACCCCCTACGAGGGGCACGGCAACCCGGGGGTGTGGACGCCGGAGAAGGACGCCACCCGGCAGGCGGTCAACAGCTGGCTGCGCGGCCCGGGCGCCCACGAGTTCGACGGGGTGCTCGACTTCGACGCGGTGCTCCGCGACCCGGCGCAGCCGAGCCGGCTGCTGCCGGCGTACGACTCGGGTGACCACATCCACCCGAACGACGCCGGCAACCAGGCGATGGCGGACGCCGTACCACTACGACTGCTCGGACTGTGACACCGGTGGGGCGGCGGGGTGACCCGCCGCCCCACCGTCCATCCTGGGGAGGACACCACCGTGGACGTCGACGAGATCCTGACCGGCCTCTACAGCGAGCAGGGCCGGCAGCACCCCTATCCGTGGTACGCGGCCCTGCACGAGCACGGACCGATCAGCTCCGTTCCGACCCGTGCCGAGCACAGCACGATCACCGCGGTCGCCGCCGGGTACGACCTGGTCGACCAGGTGCTGCGCGACCCGGAGTGGTACAAGGGCGCTCCGCCCGGCTGGCAGGACCAGGAGATCCTGCGGACGTTCCTGTCCTCGATGATGTTCACCGACCCTCCGGATCACACCCGGATGCGGGCGGTGTTCGCGAAGACCTTCACCCCGCGCCGGCTCGGCGCACTGGAACCGGTGATCCTCCGGGTGGTCGACACCATGCTCGACCGGATCGCCGAGGCCGGCGCCGGCGGGAGCGAGGTCGACTTCGTGGCCGACTTCGCCTACCCGGTGCCGGCGCTGGTGATGGCCGAGTTCATCGGTCTGCCGGAGGCCGACCTGCCCTGGTACCGGCAGCGGGTCGACTGGATCGACGAGTACATGGACGTGGCCGGCAAGACCCCGGACCGCCTCGCCCGGGCCAACCAGGCGGCCGAGGAACTGCGCGGCTACTACCGGGAGCTGATCGCACACCGGCGCCGGCAGCCGGGTCAGGACCTGATCAGCGGGCTGGTCGAGGCACTGGACTCCGGCGACGTGCAGTTGACCGAGGAGGAGCTGATCAGCAATCTGATCGTGCTGTTCAACGCCAGCTTCGTGACCACCGTCTACATGTTCAGCAACGGCCTACCGCTGCTGCTGGCGCACCCGGACGTCGTCGCGGCGCTGCCCGGTGAGGACGACCTGGCCCGCGGTTGCGTCGACGAGGTGCTGCGGATGGAGAGCCCCGTGCACTTCCTGGCCCGGTCCGCGCCCCGGGACACCGTGCTCGGTGGCGTGTCGGTCCGGCAGGGCGAGAACGTCCTGCTGATCATCGCGGCGGCCAACCGCGACCCGGCCCGGTTCCCCGAGCCGGACCGCTTCGACCCGCAGCGGAACGGGCCGCCGTCGCTCGCCTTCGGCGTCGGTCTGCACTTCTGTCTCGGCTCCGCGGTGTCCCGGCTGGAGGGCCGGCTCGCCCTGCCCCGGCTCTTCGCCCGCTTCCCCCGGCTGACGGTCACCCGGACACCGGCCTACAGCGGGAGTCTCTTCCTGCGCGGCATCGACAAACTCTTCGTCTCGACCGGCGGATAGGGAGATGACATGCCCCTCGACCCCCAGGTGGTGGCGTACCGGGCCGCACGAGCGGCGGCCGGCATCCCGCCGCTCTACACCCAGACCCTCGCCGAGGCCCGCGCCGCCGACCTCGCCGCGATCCGCGCCGGCGGCGGCGACGTCGAGCCGGTCCACGAGGTACGCGACAGCCACGTCCCCGGTCCCGCCGGCGACCTTCCGGTACGGATCCACCGGCCAGCCGGCGACGCCCCGCTGCCCACCCTGCTGTATTTCTTCGGCGGCGGCTGGACGCTGGGCAGCGTGGACACCGCCGACGGCATCTGCCGCCGGCTGGCCAACGCCACCGGAGGCCAGGTGATTACGGTCGGCTACCGGCTCGCCCCGGAACACCCGTTCCCGGCCGCCGTGCACGACTGCCACGCCGCCGCCGTGTGGATCGCCGCGCACGCCGAGGAGTTCGGGGCGGACCCGGAGCGTCTCGTCGTCGGCGGCGACAGCGCCGGCGGCAATTTGGCCGCGGCGGTGACCCTGCTGGCCCGCTCGGTGGGCCCCCGGCTCGCCGGGCAGCTGCTGGTCTATCCGAACACCGACCAGCGGGCCGACCGCGCCCCGGCCGGCGACGAGGACCCGCTGCTGTTCAACCGGCACTCCGTCGACTGGTACCGCGGGCACTACCTGGCCGACCCGGCCGACGCGGTGGACCCGCTCGCCTCGCCGCTGCTCGCCGACGACCTTGCCGGCCTCCCGCCGGCGCTGGTCATCACCGCCGAGTACGACCCGCTGCGCGCGGAGGGGGAGCGGTACGCCGAGCGGCTGCGCGAGGCGGGCGTGCCGGTGGAGTCGACCCGCTACGCCGGCATGATCCACGGCTTCTTCGCCATGCCCGGCGTGTTCGACGCCGGCGGGCGGGCGCTCGACCAGGCGGCCACCTTCCTGCGTGAACGCTTCGCGGCGGAGGCGCGGTCGCCCGGCACCCCGGCGGTCGGTGGCGTCTATCCGGCACCGGCCTACGCCGGGCCGCCGACGGCCGACGTCGGGCCGCCATCCGCCGGCGTCGGGCCGCCATCCGCCGCACCACCGGCAACCGACGCCGTGCCGACGGGCAGAGCCGCTGATGGCTGACCCGGCGCTGCCCGACGGGCCGCTGACCGATCCGCTCGCGGAGGCCGGTCCGCCGCCGCCGGCCGGCCTGGCCGACTTCGCCGAGCTGGCCCGGGCGGTCCTGCCGCCCGAGGTGTGGGATTTCGTCGACGGGGGCAGCGGCGCCGAGACCACCCTCGCCGCCAACCGGGCCGCCCTGGACCGGGTGGCGGTGCTGCCCCGGGTGCTCACCGGTGTGGAGAGCCCGCGCACCAGGGGCGCCCTGCTCGGCCGGGAGCACGCGATGCCGGTGGCGGTGGCGCCGATGGCGTACCAGCGGCTGCTGCACCCCGACGGCGAGCCGGCGCTGGCCGCGGCGGCCGCGGCGGCCGGCGTGCCGTACGCGCTCAGCACGTTGAGCAGCACGCCGGTGGAGGAGGTCACCGCCGGTTCGGGCGGGCCGATCTGGTTCCAGCTCTACTGGCTGCGCGACCGGGCGCTGGTCGCCGACCTGCTGGACCGGGCGCACACCGCGGGCTGCGCCGCGCTGATGGTGACCGTCGACGTGCCGGTGCTCGGCCGGCGGCTGCGCGACGTCCGCAACGCCTTCGCGCTGCCCCCGCACGTCGTCGCCGCCAACCTGCCTGGCGGCCGGGACGACCTGGCCCACACCGGCACGCCCGGGGTGTCGGCGATCGCCGCGCACACCGGCGCGGTCTTCGCCCCCGCGCTGAACTGGGCGGACCTCGACTGGCTGCGGCAGCGTACCCCGCTGCCCCTGCTGGTCAAGGGGATCCTCGACCCGCGCGACGCGGTGCGCGCGGCGGAGGTCGGCGCCGACGCCGTGGTGGTCTCCAACCACGGCGGCCGGCAGCTCGACGGTGCGCCCGCCACCGCCACCGTGCTCCCCGAGGTGGTCGCGGCGGTCGACGGCCGGGCCGAGGTGCTGCTCGACAGCGGCGTGCGCAGCGGCACGGACGTGCTGCGGGCGCTCGCCCTCGGCGCCACCGGCGTGCTGGTGGGCCGGCCGATGCTCTGGGCCCTGGCGGCGGGTGGCCGGGCCGGCGCGGAGGCGGCGCTGGCGCTGCTTGCCACCGAGCTGCGCGACGCGCTCACCCTCAGCGGCTGCGCCGACCCCGGGCAGGCCCGGCAGCTGCGAACCACGACGGGAGGCTGAACGGTGGACGAGCCGGTGGACCTGGACCTGGCCGAGCTGCATCCGGCGGTCGACGACCCGGCCCTGAACTCGATGAACTTCCTCAACGAGGTCGCCCAGCGCTGGCCCGAGGCGGTCTCGCTGGCCGCCGGGCGGCCCTACGAGGAGTTCTTCGACGACGACGCGCCGTCCCGGTGGCTGGCGCGGTTCCGCCGGCACCTCGCCGAGGACCTGGGCCAGAGTCCCGAGCAGGCGCGGCGCACGCTGTTCCAGTACGGCCGCACCAAGGGCGTCGTCCACCACCTCGTCGCCCGCAACCTCGCGGTCGACGAGGGCGTCCACGTCGACCCGGAGTCCGTCGTGGTGACCGCCGGCTGCCAGGAGGCGATGTTCCTGGTGCTGCGCGCGCTGCGCGCCGGGCCGGGGGACGTGCTGCTCGCGGTGGCCCCGACGTACGTCGGGCTGACCGGTGCGGCCCGCCTGCTGGACCTGCCGGTCCGCCCGGTGACCGGCGGGCCGGCCGGCGTCGACCTGGCCGACCTGCGCGACCAGGTGCGCCGGGCCCGCGCCGAGGGGCTGAGACCCCGGGCCTGCTACGTGATGCCCGACTTCGCCAACCCCTCCGGGGCCGGCATCACCCTCGACGACCGGCGGCGGCTGCTCGACCTGGCGGCCGAGGAGGAACTGCTGCTGCTCGAGGACAACCCGTACGGCCTCTTCCCGGCCGGCGACCGGGGCCGGCTGCCGACCCTCAAGGCGCTGGACACCCGGCGTCGGGTGGTCTACCTCGGCTCGTTCGCCAAGACGGTGCTGCCCGGCGCGCGGGTCGGCTACGTCGTCGCCGACCAGCGGGTCGCCGGCCCGGACGGCGCCGTCGGGCTCCTCGCCGACCAGCTTGCCAAGATCAAGAGCATGGTCACGGTGAACACCTCGCCGCTGGCCCAGGCGATCATCGGCGGGGCGCTGCTGGAACACGACTGCTCGCTGGTCACCGCCACCGTCCGCCAACGCGCCGCGTACGGCCGTAACCTGCGCCACCTGCTCGCCGGCCTGGCCCGGCGGTTCCCGGCTCCCTCGCCGGTCGGCTGGAACGCACCGGCCGGCGGATTCTTCGTGGTGGTCACCGTGCCGTTCCCGGTCGACGACGCGCTGCTGCGCCGCTCGGCCGAGCGGTACGGCGTGCTGTGGACCCCGATGGCGCACTTCTACGACGACGGCGCACCCGTCAACGCGCTGCGCCTGTCGGTCAGCGCGATCACCCCGGACCAGATCGACCTCGGTCTGGACCGGCTCGCCGCGCTGGTCGCCGACGAGCTCGACCGCGCGCCGCTGCCCACCGGATGACGCCGCACCGTCGTCGATCCGCCACCCCCCGTGCCGCCCGGCTCCCCATCGGACAGCCATAATGGACGCCATGATCGCTTGGGAGTACGCCCTGCTGGTCCGCCGCTACCAGGGACAGGGACGCAATTTCCACGTCTCGTTCGTCTGGTACGGCCCGGACGGGTCGCGCACCGACATCACGGCGTACGGCGACACCGCGATCGCCCACCTCAACCGGGCCGGCCGGGATGGCTGGGAACTGGTCTCCGCCGCCGAGGACGTGAACAACGTGCAGGGCAGCACCGAGGTGCACCGCTACCACCTCAAGCGCCCGCTTCCCTGACCCGCCACCGGCGGTCCATCCCCCGTTGTTGTTAGCGTGACCTCCCGCCCCGGTCGTCCCCGCCGGGGCGACGGGAGGGGGAGCGGTCGTGCAGCGGAACCGACGCCGGTACGCCGTCGGCGCGGACTTCGGCACGCTGTCCGGCCGGGCGGTGGTGGTCGCCGTCGACGACGGCGCCGAGCTCGGCAGCGCGGTGCACGCGTACCGGCACGGGGTGCTCACCGACCGGCTGCCGGACGGTCCGCCGCTGCCGCCGGACTGGGCCCTGCAGGACCCGGTCGACCACCTGGACGTGCTGCGGGTCGCGGTGCCCGCCGCGCTGGCCGCCGCCGGGGTCGACCCGCGCGACGTGGTCGGCATCGGCGTGGACGCCACCTCCTGCACCGTGCTGCCGACGCTCGCCGACGGCACCCCGCTCTGCGCGCTGCCCGCCCTGCGGGACCTGCCGCACGCCTGGCCCAAGCTGTGGAAACACCACGCCGCCCAGCCCCAGGCCGACCGGATCAACGCCCTCGCCCGGGAGCGCGGCGAGCCCTGGCTGGCCCGCTACGGCGGCCGGGTCTCCGCCGAGTGGCAGCTCGCCAAGGCGTTGGAGCTGCTGGAGGCCGACCCGGAGGTCTTCGACACCGCGCAACGGTGGATCGAGGCGGCGGACTGGATCGTCTGGCGGCTCTGCGGCCGGGAGACCCGCAACGTCTCCGCCGCCGGCTTCAAGGGGCTGCGCCAGGACGGCCGCGACCCGTCCCCGGAGTTCCTCGCCGCGCTGCATCCGGCCCTGCCCGCGCTGCTGGCCAAGGTCGACGGGCCGCTCGCCCCGCTGGGCGCCCGGGCGGGGACGCTCACCGCCGAGGCGGCCGGGTGGACCGGCCTGCCGGCGGGGACGCCGGTGGCGGTGGGCGCGATCGACGCGCACGTCACCGCGGCGGCGGCCCGCTGCGTCGCGCCGGGGCGGATGCTCGCCGTGCTCGGCACCTCCACCTGCCTGATCATGAACGCGGACGCCTGCCACGAGGTGCCCGGCGTGTGCGGGGTGGTCGACGGCGGAGTGAGCGCCGGCAGCTGGGGGTACGAGGCCGGGCAGAGCGGGGTGGGCGACATCTTCGCCTGGTACGTCGAGCAGGCGCTGCCCGGCCGGTACGCCGACGAGGCGTGGCGGCGCGGGATCACCCCGTACGAGCTGCTGGACTCGCTCGCCGCCGACCAGCCGGTCGGCGGGCACGGGCTGCTCGCCCTGGACTGGCACAGCGGCAACCGCTCGGTGCTGATGGACCACGAGCTGAGCGGGATACTGGTCGGGCTCACCCTGGCCACCCGGCCGGAGGAGATCTGGCGGGCGCTGCTGGAGGCGACCGCGTACGGCGCGCGCACCGTGGTCGAGACGTTCACCGCCGCCGGCGTGCCGGTGCGCGAGCTGACCGCCGCGGGCGGCCTCACCGCCAACCGGCTCCTGCTGCGGATCTACGCCGGCGTGCTCGGCCGGCCGCTGCACGTGCTGGACGCGGCGCACCCGGCGGCGCTCGGCGCGGCCATCCACGCGGCGGTGGCCGGCGGGGCGTACCCGGACGTGCCGACCGCGTCGGAGGCGATGGGGGCCCCGCACCGCGAGACGTTCCACCCGGACCCGGCGCGCGCTGCCGCCTACGACGAGTTGTACGCCGAGTACCGGGCCCTGCACGACCACTTCGGCCGGGGCGGCACCGACGTCCTGCACCGCCTCCGCGCCCTCCGTAACCGCGCCCTGCGCGGCTGACCCGCCCGACCTCGCCCGCCCCGCTTCGCATTGAGGGGAACGGTGTGTGGGAACCGCTGGGGTCGGCTGCGCCATCATGACCGGCGTCGCGATCGGTGCCGGCCTCGGCGCTGCCTTCGCCGAGGACGGCACCCGGGCATGATCACATGTCGGGCGGGTCTTCGGTGACGGTGTATCGGCGCAGACGGACGGGCCGACCTTCTGGGCTGGTCCAGGTGGCGGTGGTCGTGTGGGTGTGCTGCCAGCCGGTGTGCTCGTAGAGGCTGATGGCGGGGCCTGACCGCTGGTCCTCGACGATCTCCAGGACGAGCTGGAGCCGGTGCTTGATGGCCCATTGGCGGGCGTGGGTGAGGAGTTGGGTCCCGATGTTGTACCCGCGGGCGGCGGGTGCGACGAACAGGCGGCTGACCTCGGCTGCGGGTGCCGAGGCAGGGTCAGTTGCGGAGCAGACGCGGTGAACGGCGACATGGCCGAGGATCGGGCCCCGTTCCGTCTCGGCGACCCATGCGTGTAGGGCGTTGGATGGCGATAACCATTGTTCCGGATCGGCCGGCCAGTTCAGCGGGTAGCGGTCGAGGCGATGGACCTCTGTGAGGACCGCGACGCAGTGTGGCAGGTCAGCCGACGTTCGGTCGCGGATCCTGATGTCTTTCATTGTCAGATTGTCACCCAGGTCCTGACACCGATCTGTCACGCAGGTCCCGAGACCGGACAGCCGGCCGCCGGCGATGTGGACGCTCCTGTTTTCGTCAAGGCTGTTGGGCTACCGCGTTGGCATGCCGCCGTGCGGGCTGTTGACGATCAAATCGGCTGATGCTGGCGCTAGGTAGGGGTGATCTGGGTAGTACTCGATGTGTAGGTGGCCGCCATGCTCGTCAGCTGCCATTGATTCGAGGTTCGACGCGAAGATTGCCAGCGGGGCGGGGGCGCCGGAAATCTGGGTGATGCGCCAGAGGGCGCTGTTAGCGTCGCGGTCGCCACCGCGGTGCAGGCGGTGGCGGTCGGTGCGTCCTGAGCTGGCGGGGATGGGAGCGACGCCGCAGAGGCGGGCAAGGCCGCTCCGGAGTGCAGCCGGTGGGGGTTGTCGCCGGCGGTGACGAGGAGTTGCCCGGCGGTGTCGATACAAGTTCCTGTGCGTCTTCAAGGCGGCCCGCAACGGGCCGCACGCGCCGCCGTCTGGGCGCGCGCCGGCCGCTGCCGCCGTCGCTCTGCGGCCGTCACGCCTGATGCCCGGCAGCTGGCGCGGAGAGCCGGAAGCCCGGTGGGCCGCCGCCGAACGACAGGCCGTTGACGGGTGGGGTGGTGGGCCGGCAGCCGGCCGGGCCTCGCGGCCCGGACCCGCGCGGCGTAGGGGAGGCCACGCCGGCCGCGTCGGCGAGCTGGCGGCGGTCGCGGGGTTGCGGTTACTGCGCCTCCGGCGGGGCGCTCGGGCTCCGAGATGGGATTCCCAAGCTGGCAGTGCAGGTTCGATTCCGGTTACCAGCTTCACGCGAAGGCCCGGACCAGGGCGTTAGTCCCCGTCGAGGCCCCGGTACGTGCCGGGGCTGTCGGCAGCGTCAGCGAATTCGTCAAAGTCCAGATTCGCGATGGTGAGGTTGGCCGAGACGTCCGCGAACCAGCGGGGCGGTACCCGGAAGGTGCGGCCGGGCTCGTGGGCCAGATCGACGGCGAGCAGCGGGCGTTCGACGTCGGTCATCGTGGTTGCATCGGCGAGGAAGAGGTAGATCAGCTTATTTTCGTGGCTCGCGGCGCTGTCCGCGTCGACCAGCTCTCGGAGGCTCAGGCCCGCGTAGTTCGGGTCGCTGACGAAGGTTGCGCTGTCGTGGCCCTCCCAGGTGTGCAAGGCCGTCTTCAGGGCTTCCCACGCAGCGTCGTCGGTGAAGTCCGTACGGAGAACCAGCGACGTGAGGTCGTCGGGCTGAGGTAGAGATTTCACGACGAGGATGCTCCCAGCCCTCCGCCCGGCTGACCACGCTCTGGGGCACACGTGGGGCACAAGACAGCGTGAAACGACGTCAAGTAGCCCTGAACGATGGCAGCCTGAGACGCCGTGCGAGCAGCGTTGCGCGCCGTTCGCGTTGGTGGCGGGACGAGGCAGGCTGACGGTGGGAGCCAAGGCCAATGACGCCGAGGCCGGCACGGGACTCGGTGGGTGGCGTGTGAGGGTTATCAGGCGGCGGATTGGTCGGTAGCGTTGGGCGTGACGGCGGCCGATGGGCCGGTGTTGCATCCCGCGCTACGAGGAGGTTCGGGATGGATTCCCTGCCGGAGTTGACTTTCGGGCAGCGTTTGAAGGTCTACCGCGAGCGGTCGGGTAAGACTCGTGCGGTGCTCGGTGGGCTGGTGGGTCGGAGCGCCGAGTGGGTCAAGGCGGTGGAGACCGATCGGATCCTGCCGCCGCGCGTGCACATGCTGGATCGGATCGCGCGTGCCCTCAAGGTTGACGTGTCCGCCCTGGTCGGGGAGCTGAGCGATCGGTCTGCCGTGGTCAACGGGCCGGAGCATCCGGCACTGGCCTCGGTCCGTGACGCCGTGAACCGCTTCACGCTCTCCAGCGACATCCCCGCCGAGTCGTTGCCCAGCCTCAGGGAGCGACTTGCGGCGGCGTGGCGGGCGCGCCATCAGGCGTCGGACCACCGTACGGTGCTGGGCGGTCTGTTGCCGGATCTGCTGCGGGACGTGCAGCGTGCCGCGTTGGCGTACGAGGGTGTGGAGCGTCGGCAGGCGCATGCCCTGTTGGCCGAGGCGCTGGGGCTCGCGCAGATGTTCGTTGCCTACCAACCCGCTGCCGAACTGCTGTGGCGGGTCGCCGACCGCGCGATGGTGGCGGCGCAGGAGTCCGGAGATCCGGAGGCGGTGGCCTGCGCGGGGTGGTTCCTGTGTCAGGTGCATCGGGACGCCGGGGACTGGGACACCGCGATGGCGGTGACGCTCGACGTTCTGTCGGCTCTGGAATCGCATACGGCCGACGGGAGCACGAACCTGCTCGCGCTGTGGGGTGCGCTGAACTTCGAGGCCGCCTACACCGCCGCTCGTGCGGGCGAGGAGGGACGTGCCTGGCGGTACTGGGACCGTGCGGACCGGGTGGCGCAGCGCCTACCGCACGGCTTCTACCAGCCGCAGACGTCGTTTTCCCAGGTCATCATGGGCGCACACGCGGTGACCGTGGCCGTGGAGTTGCAGAAGTCCGGCGAGGCGGTGCGACAGGCACGCCGTCATGACGCGGCCGCGATCCCATCGAGGCCGCGCCGGGCACGTCACCTTATCGAGGTCGCTCGGGCGCACTACGGCAAGGACGACAAGGAGGCGACCATGGTGACCCTTCGGCGGGCGTACGAGTCGGCTCCGGAGACGATCCGCTTCAACGGCTACGCCCGCCAGATCACTTTGGACCTGCTCGACGGTCCGCGTTCCACCCGCGACGACGCCCGCGACCTCGCGGTGAAAGTCGGCCTCGTCTCGTGATCTAGGGGTACGGACCTTACCCGTTGCGCACCCTGGCCGTACGTAGCGTCACCCTCAGGGGATGCGGCGGGCGGTGCGGGTATCGCCTGGTCGCCGCGTCCCTCTCAGCTTCGGGGGCGCAGAGGCCGCCCTCGTGATGGACGAGGGAGGGCACATGCGGCGCGTTTCGTACGACGAATACCTCTCCGCTACCGCACTGACCCTCGCCCGGCGGCACCGGCCGGTTTGGTCTTGGCGGCACTGGCGGCGTATCTGCCGCTGTGGAAGCGATCTGCCCTGCCGTGCCCGGCACCGGATTCCGATCAATCGTGGCCACTGGCCGAGCGAGGGAGAGCAGTGAATGACGGACGGGAGCGCACCATCATCGCGGTTCATGTCCGGGGGCTCGATGGCATGTGCGCCGGCTGCCGCGCATGGTGGTCGCGGCTGACTCCGTACCCGTGCTGGCAGGTGGATTGGGCGACCAGCCGGCAGGCCCGGACGATCACCGCCCGGTTCCTTGGCGGTGTGCGGTGACCACCCACGGCCCGGTCATGCCGATCTGGAGCTGCGGAGGCTGCGACCTGCCCTGGCCCTGCCCGACGCGGAAGCGGGAGCTGCGGGCCGAGTATGCCGACGCACCAGTGTCGCTGGCCCTCTACCTCGGCTCCTACCTCGTCCAGGCCGCCGAAGACATGCCCTGGACGCCGGCCGGCGTGCTGCACCGCCGATTCCTCGGCTGGACCAGGGTGACCGACCGGTCGATGCCAGCAGTCCAGCGGCGAAGTACAGCAACCGTGCCAGCCATACCGGGCCGAGACGAGCCTCAGCAGGCCGGATGACCTCGGACGACACCCGATCCGACCGGCTCGCCGAGAGTTCCGGACGAGAGGGTCCCGATCACCGGCGGACGCGGGGGTGCCGGGCGGAGCGGCGGTGGGCCGGCGCGCGCCGCGCCGGCCCACGTACGCCAGGTCAGCCCAGGTCGACGGCGGGGTAGAGGGGGAAGCCGGTCAGCAGCTCGCTGGCCTGCTTGCCGATCTTGTCGGCCAGCGCCGGGTCGAGGACGTACTTGGCCTTCGACGGGGTGCCGTCGGCGTTGGCGCCCGGCTTCGTCTGGGCGAGCACGGTGTGGATCAGCTCGGCGGTCTGGTCCATCTCCGCCGTGCCGAGGCCCCGGGTGGTCAGCGCGGGGGTGCCGATCCGGATGCCCGAGGTGTACCAGGCGCCGTTCGGGTCCTGCGGGACCGAGTTGCGGTTGGTGACGATGCCCGAGTCGAGCAGCGCCTGCTCGGCCTGCCGGCCGGTCAGCCCGTAGCCGGAGACGTCGAGCAGCACCAGGTGGTTGTCGGTGCCGCCGGTGACCAGCTTCGTACCCCGGCGCAGCAGGCCCTCGGCGAGCGCCTGGGCGTTGTCGACGATCCGCTGGGCGTAGTCGGCGAAGTCGGGGCGGCGGGCCTCGGCCAGGGCGACGGCCTTGGCGGCCATCACGTGCGGCAGCGGACCGCCGAGCACCATCGGGCAGCCCCGGTCCACCTGGTCGGCCAGCTCCGGGCCGCAGAGCACCATGCCGCCGCGCGGCCCGCGCAGCGACTTGTGGGTGGTGGTGGTGACGATGTGCGCGTGCGGCACCGGGTCGAAGTCGCCGGTGAAGACCTTGCCCGCGACCAGGCCGGCGAAGTGCGCCATGTCGACCATGAAGGTGGCGCCGACCGAGTCGGCGATCTCCCGCATGATCCGGAAGTTGACCTTCCGCGGGTACGCCGAGTAGCCGGCGACCAGGATCAGCGGCTTGAACTCCCGGGCCGCCTCGGCGACCTGGTCGTAGTCGATCAGGCCAGTGGCCGGGTCGGTGCCGTAGCTGCGCTGGTCGAACATCTTGCCGGAGATGTTCGGCCGGAAGCCGTGGGTGAGATGGCCGCCGGCGTCCAGCGACATGCCGAGCATCCGCTGGTTGCCCAGCTCCCGGCGCAGCGCGAACCAGTCCGCCTCGGTGAGGTCGTTGACCTGGCGTACCTGGGCCTTCTTCAGGGCCGGCGACTCCACCCGGTCGGCCAGGATCGCCCAGAAGGCGACCAGGTTGGCGTCGATGCCGGAGTGCGGCTGCACGTACGCGTGCGTCGCGCCGAACAGCTCCCGGGCGTGCTCGGCGGCGAGCGCCTCGACGGTGTCCACATTCTGGCAGCCGGCGTAGAAGCGGCGGCCGATGGTGCCCTCGGCGTACTTGTCGCTGAACCAGTTGCCCATGGCCAGCAGGGTGGCCGGGGAGGCGTAGTTCTCGCTGGCGATGAGCTTGAGCGACTCGCGCTGATCGGCCAGCTCGGCGCCGATGGCGTCGGCCACCCGGGGCTCGACGGCGCGGATCACCTCGAGCGCGCTACGGAATGCGGTGGATTCGGCGTTCAGCGACATGCGACCTCCAGATACGTGCGGAAGGCCCAGGCGCTCGGCGTGCGTCCTCATGACGGGACCGCTTCCCGATGGTGCTCCATCCCCACGCGCCAGTCACGGCCCGGGGAGATCCTACCGGGTCGTCGTCCCGGGACCCGCCCGACCTCGCCGGACACCACGGCGCGGCGCGGTCTGCGTACGATCGGCGGATGCTGGGGGAGGACGCCGACGGCAGCCTGGTCGCCATCAGCGACCTGCACGTCGGGTACGCGGAGAACCGCGCGCTGGTCGAGGCGCTGCGCCCGTCCTCGCCCCGGGACTGGCTGATCGTCGCCGGGGACGTGGGCGACACGGCCGCCGACGTCGAGTGGGCGCTGGGCCTGCTGGCCGAGCGGTTCGACACGGTGGTGTGGGCGCCCGGCAACCACGAGCTGTGGACCCCGCAGGGCGACCCGGTCACCCTGCGGGGCGTGGCCCGCTACCAGCACCTGGTGCGACGGTGCCGGGCGCTGGGCGTGCTCACCCCGGAGGACCCGTACCCGGTATGGCGCGGCCCGGGCGGCCCGGTGCTGGTGGCGCCGCTGTTCCTGCTCTACGACCACAGCTGGCGACCGGAGGGCTTCGACACCCGCGAGGCGGCCCTGGCCGAGGCGTACCGGACGGGGATCGTCTGCACCGACGAGTTCCTGCTGCACCCCGACCCGTACCCGACCCGGCAGGACTGGTGCGCGGCGCGGGTCGCCGAGACCGCCCGGCGTCTCGCCGAGCGGGATCCGGCCCTGCCGACCGTGCTGGTCAACCACTGGCCGCTGGTGCGGGAGCCGACCCGGGTGCTGCGCTACCCGATCTTCGCCCAGTGGTGCGGCACCGAAGCCACCGCCGACTGGCACCGCCGCTTCGACGCCGCCGCCGTGGTCTACGGGCACCTGCACATCCCCCGCACCACCTGGCACGACGGGGTCCGCTTCGAGGAGGTCTCGGTGGGCTACCCGCGGGAGTGGCGGCGGCGGGGCGTACCCCCGGGGCGGGTGCGCCGGATCCTGCCGGCGCCGGACGGCGTGCCCGCGACCGCCTGGTGACCCGCGGCGTGGCCCCGCCGACGGCCGGGCCCCGGGTCGCGCGGTGACCGCTCAGTCGGTCACGAGCTGCGAAAACGGGTGAGGCCCGGCGATGTTCCGCCGGGCCCCACCACTGGTCGTGCCGTGCTGCTACTTCACCACGTTGTACGCGTTGACCATGCCCGCGCCGTAGAAGCCGTTACGCTCGCCGCCGGAGCAGGTCGCGTCGTACAGGTGCGGGTTGGTTGCGCTGATCAGCGGTACCGGGTTGTAGACGCCCTCCGGGCAGGACTGCGCCACCGACGTACGCTCCAGGAACGCCGCCAGCTGGCCCGCGCTCATGCCCGGATGCGCCGAGGCGGCCAGCGCCAGGACGCCGGTGGCGTGCGGGCCGGACATCGAGGTGCCCTGCTTGTAGCCGTACCCGTTGGTCTTCGTCGCCGTGTTGAAGGTGGTCGACAGAATCCCGTCGGTGGAGGTGGAGCGGACGCCCTGCGTGCGGAAGCGGGTGTCGCCACCCGGCGCCGTCACGTCGATGACACCCTGGCCGTACGAGGAGTAGTAGCTCTTCTCCCCGGTCGGGCCGACCGCCCCGACCGTCACCACGCCCGGCACCTCGGCCGGCAGGTCGAGGCAGGCGTTGGTGAGGTTCTCGCGGATCTCCGGCTCCTGCCCCTCGGGCAGGTTGTTCGGGCTGCCGGTGTCGGTGTTCTTGTGCGCGAGGTCGTAGTTCGAGTTACCCGCGGACGCCACGTTGAGCACGCCCTTGGACTGCGAGTAACGGATGGCCCGCTGGACCGCCTGCCACACCGGACGCTGGCGTGCGTCGTTGCGGCAGTTCAGCTCCCACGGGTCGATGTAGTAGCTGTTGTTCGTGACCTGCATGCCGTGCTCGGCGGCCCACATGAACCCGCAGACCGCAGCCTCCGGGTAGATGTACTGCGCGTCGTTCACGACCTTGACCGCCGCCACCTTGACACCCGGCGCGATGCCGGTCACGCCGATGCCGTTGATGGCGGCGGCGATGGTGCCGGCCACGTGGGTGCCGTGGTCGGAGGTGGTCGGGTTCCAGGCCGCCTCGGTAGTGTCCGGGACACCGCCGATGCAGGACACGCTCTTGTCCTTGGCGATCTGGGTGGCCAGGTCGGGGTGGCTGCTGGAGATGCCGCTGTCCAGCACGCCGACGACCACGTTCGAGCTGCCGGCGGTGACCGCGTGGGCCTGCGGGAGGTGGATCATGTCCATGTCCCACTGCTGGCCGTACATGGGTTCCTTGGTCGGGTCGCCGGTGGCGTTGGCGACGTCGGCCGTGGAGACCTCGACGGTCTCGTCATCCCCGAGGGCGGAGCCCAGACCGGTGGTGGCGGCGACCGACTCGACGCCCGCGCCCGCCACGTCGGTGACGAAGTTGGGGTTGGTCGAGCGGACGACGAGCACGCCGATCTGGTTGTACGTGGCCACCACGGTGCCCTTGGCCGCGGCCACGCGGGCCGCTGCCTTGCCGGTCGTGGCACCCTGCGGGGCCAGGACCAGGAACGTGGTGTCCGGCCCGGCGGCCGCCGCCGCCGGGGCCAGCCCGCCGGCGACGGCGAGGCCGACACCGAGGGTCACGGCGGACGCGGCAGCCAGTGTCTTGCGACGGAGGTTCTTCACACAGACTCCCAGGGGTTGTCCAGCCGGGTCGCCCCCTGGCGGGGAGCGGCCGGCGGGAAGAGGGCGGGGTGCCCGCTTCCGAACCAACAGCGTAGGGGGATTGTGTGGCGTTACACACATCCGTTCGGTTGATCAGTATCCGTCATACGGCGACGGTGTGCGGGATCTCGTCCAGCAACTCCCGGGCGAGGAAACGGGCACCGGCAGCGCCCAGCCGCGCAGCAGCGCCGGCGTGATGACAGGCGTCTCAGACCGGTTCGGCATGGACCTCGTCCTCCCTGGTCGGTCGGGCGCCCTGCCGGTGCAGATGGGTCACGTCGTTGAAGATGTCCAGGACGAGGTGCCCGTCGGGGTCGGCCGACCAGCCGGTCACCGAGCAGTTGGCGATCACGTGCTCCCGGGTGAGCGCCATCAGCTCCTCCTCGGTCAGGCCGTCCACCAGGTAGCGGAGCATGAAGACCAGGGCGTCGTGGCCGAAGAGCAGCACCCGCCGGCCCTCGTGGTCGCGGCGCAGGTCGCCCAGGAGCGCCCGCAGCCGCAGCGCCACGTCCGTCCAGGACTCGCCGCCGGGCGGGCGGTAGTAGAACCTGCCCAGCCGGCGGCGGCGGTCCGCCTCCTCCGGGAAGCGGCGCTGCACGCCGTGCCCGGTCAGGCCGTCGAGAATGCCCAGCTCCCGGTCGCGCAGCCGCTCGTCCCGGCTGGCCGGGATGCCGGTGCCGGCCAGCGCCAGCTCCGCCGTCCGTACCGCCCGCAGGTAGGGCGAGACCACCGCCACGTCGGGCCGGCATTCGGCCGGCAGGCCGGCGAGCCAGCGCGCGGTCGCCCGGGCCTGCTCCTCGCCGGTGGACGACAGCGGTACGTCCGCGTCCCGGTGGGTCACGTCGATCAGGTCGGCGCCGGACGCCTCCGCAGCCGAGGCCGCGACGTTCGCCGTGCTCTCGCCGTGCCGGACGATCCGCAGGGCTGCCAGTTCCGCCATGAGCCCATGCCTACCCGGGAGCGCGGCGGGTAACCGTGCGGGCTGTCCCACGGCTGCTCCGGCAGATCCGGGCGGCGCGTGCGTGAACCCGGTGAGGACGGGTAACCGCTGGGACCGCGAGAAGCCGAGACAGGGAGGTGCGCCGTGGCGACCATGGTCAGGGGAACGACCAGCCCGGTGAAGGACAAGAACTACGACCTGATCCACGCGTTGCAGATGTCGCTGCAGCACGTCTGGCAGCTCGAGACGTACATCGCCGACGCGGACGCGCAGGGCGACACCGAGCTCGCCAACTGGTTCCGCGCGATGCAGGACAACAACCGCAAGGCCGGTGATCAGGGCAAGCAGATGCTCATGGCCCGGATGCAGCGAGAGAACGGATAACGCGGTCGACACCCGACCGGGCGGACCCCAGGGGTTCCGCCCGGTCGTCGTGTTCCCGGTCCCCGACGGGCGTCCACCGCGCCCGTCCGCCCGGTGGCGGAAACGGGACAGCGCCGGCCCGATCGACCCGGAAGAATGTGTCTCCGGTTCCGCGCTGGTGAGGCGCGACGGGGAGGCGGATTCGGATGACCGTGGTCAGGGGGCTGCGTGAGGCGTTGCTGCTGATCGTAATCGCGGTGGGGCTGGCCGCGTTCGCCGCCGCGGTCTGGCTGGCCGCCAAGGGTGGCGAGTTCACCCAGCGCTTCGGCCTGCTGCTCATGATCTTCGGCGTGCTGCTGTCGGTGACCGGGGACCTCACCCTGAGCCGGTTCGGCACGATGCAGTCGCGGGCGGTGTTCGGCATGGCGCCGGAGCGGGAGGACGCCGGCGGCGGGCGGGTCCTCACCGGCGTGGGCATCTTCCTGTTCGTCTCGGCGCCGCTGATGGTGATCGGCATCTGGCTGGCCACCTGACCGCCCCCGCCGCGCTGTCGGTGGGTGCGGTTATGGTCCCCGCACACTGCGGGTGATCAAGGAGACGGCGTGCGCAGATTCGACTACACCAGCGGCAGCGCGGCGAAGTTCTGGCAGGTGGACCGGGCCGGTACGACGGTGACCGTCGAGTATGGACGGATCGGGACGCAGGGGCGGAGCCAGGTCAGGGAGTTCGGCTCCGACGCCGAGGCCACTGCGCACGTCGACCGGCTGATCGCGGAGAAGCTCCGTAAGGGGTACGTCGAATCCGCCAGCGCCCTCGGAACGCCGGCCGCGCCGGCCGCGTCCGCCTCGATCGCCGCGCCGGCCGCGTCCGCCACCGTCGGGGAGCCGGCGGAGGCATCCGGCGCGAACCCGGTCGCCGCCACCGGTGACCCGCTGCCGGACGAGGAGACCTTCGTGGTGCCCGCGGGGTGGCGGCGTTCGCTCGTGCCCCGGCGCGGTGGCGCGCCTGGTCCGGCCCTGCCGACCGGAGCGAAGGCCCGCCGGGCCGGCGAGGAACTGCTGGAGTCGCTGCGCGATGGCATCGACCGGCTGATCGGCAACGGCGGCGACCCCGAGGTGGTCGACGCGCTGCGGGCCTGGCGGGCCGGCGACCGGACGCCGCTGGGCGCCGGCGCGCTGGTGGTCGCGGTGACGCACGAGATCGGCTGGCGGGACACCGATCGGGCCCGGACCCTGGGCGACCTGCTGGTGGCGACGGACGGGGTGGTCGGCGCGGCCTGCGGCCTGGTCGAGTCGGCGCGGCTCAGCGCCCGGGACAGCCGTGCCGGTCGCACCTGCGTGCTCACCCGCACCGCCGGTGAGCGCGCCGACTGGGACTACCGCGAGGGCAGACTCGCCGTCCTGCGCCGGGTCCGGGCGCACCTCGCCGTCGCCACCGACGAGGAGTACGCCGCCGCTCGCGCCGCCCTGGCCGACTACCGGGACGCCGCGCTGCCGGTCCGGGTCGTCACCTCCTTCCTGCTACCCACCGAGACGGCCTGGCTGGCCCAGGACGTGACGGACGTCGACCGGGTCGGCGAACCGCTGCTCGCCGAGCTGATGATGCTCTCCGCCGACACCGCCGGGCGGTTCGCCCGGATGGCCGGCCACCTCAACGTCTGGTCCATCATGTACGACCCGACCATGGTGACCGCCGGCGCGGCCACCGTCGGCCCGGCGCTCGCCCCGCTGCTGGCCGAGTGGTTCGACGAGGAGTACCTCGACGCGGCGGGCCGGCAGCGGCTGGTCGCGCTGCTCGCCGCCTTCCCCACCGACGAGGCGATGCGGCTGCTGCTCGACCGCCTCGACCGCAAGTACGTCCAAGTCGGCGTGCTGGACATGCTCCAGCGCTTCCCGGTGCGTGGGGTGCGGCTGCTCGCCGACGCGGCGCAGGGCGGCACCGGGGCAGCCCGGGAGGCGGCCACCCTGCTGCGCGGGCACGTGATGACCAACCCGGCGGCCGTCGAGGCCGCGCTGCCGCTGCTCGACGAGGCGCAGCGGCAGCGGGTGGGGCAGGTCCGCGCGGAGCAGGGATCGGCCGTCGCGTCCGCCGACTCCGACCGGCTGCCCCCGGTGCTGGTCAGCCCGCCCTGGCTGGGCAAGCGGCAGCGGACCGCGCCGCCGGTGGTGCCGGGGCTGGCCCGGCCGGACGAGGCGGCGATCCAGTGGCTGCCCGGCGAGCGGGAGCGGTGGGCGGCCACCGAGAACCCGTATCTGGCGTACTGGCGACGCGGCGAGGACCTCGCCGACCTCGCCCCGCAGGTCGCCGCCGGGACGCTGCGGGACCACGAGGCGATCGCCTTCTTCACCCGGGCCCCCGAGGAGCTGGTCCGACCGTTGCTGCCGAGCTGGCGTCCGGAGGACACCTGGAGCGCCCAGTACTGGGCCCGCCGCCTGGCCGGGCGTCACGAGCTGGCCGCGCTTCCCACCGCCCTGCACGTCGCCCGGAGCGCCCCGCAGAGCGCCGGCGATGTGCTGCTGCCGTACGCCGCCAGCGAGGTCGCCGACCTGATGGCCGACTGGCTGGACCGGCTCAAGTCGGCCCGCCCGGCGGCGCTGGCCTGGTTCCGGCGGCACCCGGCCACCGCCGTCCGGGCGCTGCTTCCGGCGGCGCTCGGCGAGCCCGGCCCGGCCCGGCGCGCCGCCGAGCGGGCGCTGCGCCTGGTCGCCACCGACGATCGGGAGCTGGTGCTCGCCGTCGCGCGGTCGTACAGCGAGTCGGTCGCCACCGCCACGGTCGCCGTGCTCGACGCCGACCCGCTGGACCAGCTGCCGGCGCGCATCCCGGCCCTGCCGCAGTGGCTGGACCCGGTGCTGCTGCCGCCGGTGCTGCTGCGCGACCGCTCGGCGGCGCTGCCCGCCGATGCGCTGCGTCACCTGTGCACGATGCTCGCGATCTCCAAGCCGGGCGAGCTCTACCCGGGCGTCGGCCGGGTGCGCGAGGCCTGCGACCCGGCCTCGCTGGCCGAGTTCGGCTGGGCGCTCTTCGAGCGCTGGCAGGCCGCCGGCGCGCCGTCGAAGGAGGGCTGGGTGCTGGCGGCGCTCGGCTGGATCGGCGACGACTCCACCGCCCGGCGGCTCGCCCCGGTGATCCGGGCCTGGCCCGGTGAGGGCGGGCACGCCCGCGCGGTCACCGGCCTCGACGTGCTCGCCGCCATCGGCACCGACGTGGCGCTGATGCACCTCCACGGCATCTCGCAGAAGGTGAAGTTCCGTGGGCTGCGGGAGCGGGCCGCGCAGAAGGTCACCGACGTCGCCGCCGAGCTCGGGCTGGACGCCGACCAGCTCGGCGACCGGCTCGTCCCCGACCTGGGGCTGGACGCCGACGGCAGCCTCGTCCTCGACTACGGCCCGCGCCGGTTCACCGTCGGCTTCGACGAGCAGCTCAAGCCGTACGTGGTGGACGGGGCGGGGACGCGTCGCAAGGATCTGCCCAAGCCGGGCGCCCGGGACGACCAGGCGCTCGCGCCGGAGGCGTACCGGCGGTTCGTCGGGTTGAAGAAGGACGTGCGTACCCTCGCCGCCGACCAGATCCGCCGGTTCGAGGCGGCCATGGTCAGCCAGCGACGCTGGGCCGCCGCCGACTTCCGCCGCTACTTCCTGGCGCACCCGCTGCTCTGGCACATCGTCCGGCGGCTGGTCTGGGCGGCCTTCGACGACGCCGGCGCGCCGGTCACCGCCTTCCGGGTCGCCGAGGACCGCAGCCTCGCCGACGTCGACGACGAGGCGTACGCGCTGCCGGACGACGCGCGCGTCGGCATCGCGCACCCGCTGCACCTCGGCGACGACCTGCCCGCCTGGGCGGAGCTCTTCGCCGACTACGAGATCCTCCAGCCCTTCGCCCAGCTCGGCCGCGAAGTGCACCGGCTCGACCCGGCGGAGCGGGACGAGCGGCTGCTCAGCCGGTACGCAGGCGTCGCCGTCCCGACCGGCCGGCTGCTCGGGCTGGAGCGGCGCGGCTGGCGCCGCAGCGGCGCGCAGGACAACGGCGTCCAACCGTGGCTGGAGCGTGAGCTGCCCGGCAACCGGGCGATCGTGGTCAACATCGACCCGGGCATCACGGTGGGCATGGTCGACATGTTCCCCGACCAGAAGATCGAGGACGTCTGGGTGAACGACCGCCCCGAGGGGGAGTGGTACGCGCGTGGCGGCAAGGTCCGCTTCGGCGACCTCGACGAGGTCACCGCCTCCGAGATCCTGCGCGACCTGGCGGAGGTGGTCCGGTGACCGCGCCCGACAGCACCGCCGAGCGGGCCCAGCGGCCCCCGGCCGAGGTGCGCCACGCCGACGAGCTGGCGAAACTCGCCGCCGACGACGCCGACCCCCGCCCACCGGGCTGGGCGCTGAGCCTGCGGGCCGCCCGCCGGTTCATCCTCGGCGACCCGACGGCCGGCATCCGCCGTAAGTTCGTCGGCGACCCGTCGCTGATCGACCGCGCCCTGGTCGCGCTCGCCACCAGCCGGGGGCTGATGCTGGTCGGTGAGCCGGGCACCGCCAAGTCGCTGCTGTCCGAACTGCTGGCCGCCGCCGTCAGCGGCGACTCGACGCTCACCATCCAGGGCGGCGCTGCCACCACGGAGGACCAGATCCGCTATTCGTGGAACTACGCCCTACTGGTCGCCGACGGCCCGTCACCGCGGGCGCTGGTGCCGGCGCCGCTGCTGCGCGGCATGGCGCAGGGCAGGGTGGTCCGCTTCGAGGAGATCACCCGCTGTCCGCTGGAGGTGCAGGACTGCCTGCTCTCCCCGCTGTCGGACCGGGTGCTCGCGGTGCCCGAGCTGCCCGGCGCCGACGCGATGGTCTTCGCCCAAGAGGGCTTCAACGTGATCGCCACGGCGAACACCCGGGACCGGGGCGTCAACGAGATGAGCGCGGCGCTGAAGCGCCGGTTCAACTTCGAGACGGTCTTCCCGATCCCCGATCTCGGCACCGAGCTGGAGTTGGTCGAGGCGGAGGCGGGCGAGCTGCTGCGCCGCTCCGGCGTCGCCGTGCCACCTCGCCGGGACGTGTTGGAGGTGCTGGTGACCACCTTCCGGGAGCTGCGTAGCGGGATCACCGAGCGGGGCGACGCGATGGAGCGGCTGTCGGCGGTGATGAGCACCGCCGAGGCCGTCTCGGTGGCGCACGCCGTCGGGCTGCGCGGCTGGTTCCTGCGCGGCGAGGCGGGCGACGCCGCCGACCTGGTCGCCTGCCTGGCGGGCACGGCCGCCAAGGACGACGCGGAGGACCTGGTCCGGCTGCGCCGCTACCTGGAGCAGCAGGTGTCCCGCCGCAAGGGCGCGCAGTGGCGGGCATTGCACGACGCCCGGCACCTGCTGCCCGGCTGATGGCGACCACCGACCCGGCCGGCGTCACCTTCCTCGGGGTCCGCCACCACAGCCCGGCCTGCGCCCGGCTGGTGGCGGCCACCGTCGAGGCGCTTCGCCCGGCGTACGTGCTGGTGGAGGGGCCGGCCGACCTCAACGACCGGCTGGACGAGCTGCTGCTCGACCACGAGCTGCCGATCGCCGTGTTCACCGCCTACCGGGACGCGGGCCGACGGCACGCCTCGTGGAGCCCGTTCTGTGCGTACTCGCCGGAGTGGGTGGCGCTGACCGCCGGACGGGCCGCCGGGGCGGACGTCCGCTTCATCGACCTGCCGGCCTGGCACCCGGCCTTCGCCCGGCGCAGCAACCGGTACGCCGACGCCGACCAGCGGTACGCCGAGGCGGTGGCCCGGCTCTGCGCCACGCTGGCGGTGGACAACGTGGACGCCCTGTGGGACCACCTGTTCGAGATCGGCCCGGACGAGGGGATCTCGCACCGGCTGGCGGCGTACTTCGACCTGCTGCGCGGGGAGTCCGAGGCGGGGGAGGACGACGCGGCGCGGGAGGCGTACATGTCCCGCTGGGTGCGCGCCGCCCGCGCCCGGGCCGGCGGTCGTCCGGTGCTGGTGGTCACCGGTGGGTTCCACCGGCCGGCGCTGGTCCGGCTGGTCGCCGACGGTCCCGGCGAGGCCGGCTGGCCGGAGGTGCCCGCCCCGGACCGGGACGCGGTGGCGGGCAGCTACCTGGTGCCGTACTCGTTCAAGCGACTGGACGCCTTCGACGGCTACCAGTCGGGCATGCCCTCGCCCGGCTACTACCAGCGGCTCTGGGAGGACGGCCCGCAGCGGGCGGCGGACGGTCTGGTGGAGACGATCGCCACCCGGCTGCGGCAGCGCCGGCAGCCGGTCTCCACCGCCGACCTGATCGCCGCCCGGACCATGGCCGGCGGCCTGGCCCGGTTGCGCGGGCACGCCCACCCGGCCCGCACCGACGTGCTGGACGGGCTGGTCTCCGCCCTGGTCTCCGACGCGCTCGACCAGCCGCTGCCGTGGGCCTCCCGGGGGCGGCTCGCCGCCGGCACCCACCCGGCGGTGGTGGAGATGGTGGCCGCGCTCGGCGGCGACCGGACCGGCCGGCTGCACCCGCAGACGCCGCTGCCGCCCCTGGTGCGCGACGTCGACGCCGAGCTGGACCGGCACGGCATCAGCCTCGACGCCGACCTCCAGCTGGATTTGACCGACGCCGCCGACCTCGACCGCAGCCGGCTGCTGCACCGGCTGCGGCTGCTGGGCGTCCCCGGCCACGTCCGCGACGGCGGCCCCACCGTGGGCGCCCAGGCGGTGCTCACCGAGCGCTGGTCGGCCCGGCCGGCGCCCGACCGGCTGGCCGAGGTGATCGAGGCCGGCGGGTACGGCCCGACCGTCCTCGACGCGGCCACCGCCCTGGTCGAGGAGCGGATCACCCTGACCGGCGGCGACGTGGCGGAGCTGGCCACGCTGCTCTTCGACACCGCCCTGGCCGGTCTGCGGGAGCACTCCGCGCGGGCCCTCGCGACCCTCGCCGGCGCGGTCGGCGCGGTGACCGAGCTGCCGGCGCTCGGCCGGGCGCTGGCCGTGGCCCTGGGGCTGTGGCGGCACGACCGGCTGCTCGGCAGCGCGGGCGCCGCGTCGCTCGCCGCAGTGATCGTCGCGGCGGTCGACCGCGCGCTCTGGCTCGCCGAGGGCGTCCACGCCGCCACCGCCCCGGCCGACCGCGGCCGGCTGGCGGCCCTGGTCGCGGTGCGCGACGCGCTGCGGTACGCGGGGCCGGAGCTGGGTATCGACGCCGGGCCGGCGCTGGCGGTGATGGGCCGGATCACCGGCGACCCGACCGCCCCGCCCGACCTGCGCGGCGCCGCCCTCGGCTTCGGCTGGTCGCTCGGCGGGGAGGAGGATCCGGTCCGCGCGGTACGGGCGGTGGCCGCCCCGACCGTGCTCGGTGACTGGCTGGCGGGCCTCTTCGCGCTGGCCCGGGAGGAGGTGGTCGACGGCGACCGGACGCTGATCGGAGTGCTGGACGGCCTGCTCGGCGCGATGACCGCGGCCGACTTCCTGGTCGCCCTGCCGGCGCTGCGGCAGGCGTTCGGCTGGTTCCCGCCCCGGGAGCGGGAGGCCGTCGCCCGGCACGTGCTGGAGCTGCACGGGGCGTCTCGGTCGGCCCGTACGCTGCTGCGTCTCGACGCCGACCCGGTGCTCGTCGCCCGCGCCCGCGCGCTCGACGCCGAGGTCGACGCGCTGCTCACCCGCGAGGGACTGCGCTCCGACGGGCCCGACCAGGAAGGAGCCCTCCGATGACCGATCCGACCCTGGAACGGTGGCGGCTGGTGCTCGGCGAGCCCGCCCAGGACTGCCTGGGCGCCCTCGGCGCGGAGGCCGCCGCCCGGGATGCCGCGCTGGACTGGCTCTACGGGCGCGACGAGGAGCTGGGCCGCCGCGACGTCCGCCGCGGCGGCAGCGGCCCGTCGGCGTTGACCACCGTGGACTGGCTGGACGAGATCACCCGGCTCTTCCCACGGGAGACCGTGGAGCGGTTGGAACGCGACGCCGTCGAGCGCTACGAGATCCACGACGTGGTCACCGACCCGCAGGTGCTGGCCCGGGTGGAACCCAGCCCGACCCTGCTGCGGGCGGTCCTGCGCACCAAGCACCTGATGAACCCGGAGGTGCTGCGGCTGGCCCGGCGGATCGTCGAGGCGGTGGTCCGGCAGTTGATGGAGCGGATGGCGGCCGAGGTGCGGCAGTCCTTCTCCGGCGCGCGGGTCCGCCGGCCCAGCCGGTTCCGGCAGGCCCGCAACTTCGACGTGCGGCGCACCATCCACGCCAACCTGGCGCACTGGCGGCCGGAGGAGCGGCGACTGCACGTGCGCACCCCGCACTTCTTCTCGCGTACCCGCCGGCACCTGGACCGGTGGCAGGTGATCCTGCTGGTCGACCAGTCCGGCTCGATGACCGGCTCGGTGATCCACGCCGCGGTAACCGCCGCCTGCCTCTGGGGCCTGCCCGGGGTCCGGACCCACCTGGTCGCCTTCGACACCGAGGTCGTCGACCTCACCGCCGACGTGGACGACCCGGTCGAGCTGCTGATGAAGGTGCAGCTCGGCGGCGGCACCGACATCGCCCGGGCGGTGGCGTACGGGGCGCAACTGATCGAGAACCCGCGCCGGACCATCCTCGTGCTGATCACCGACTTCTACGAGGGCGGCAGCGAGGCGCAACTGGTCCGGGGCGTCCGGCAACTGGTCGAGCAGGGCACCCACGTGCTCGGCCTGGCCGCGCTGGACGAGGAGGCCAACCCGGCGTACGACCGGGCCATGGCGCAGCGACTCGCCGACGTCGGTGCCGGGGTGGGCGCGATGACCCCCGGCGAGCTGGCCGCCTTCGTCGCCGACCACGTGGGCCGATGAGCGAGTCAGGAGCTGCCGTGAACCGTACCGACCTGCTGGCGCTCACCCCGGAGGCGCTCGCCGCCCTCACCAACCGGGGCCTGGTCAAACGGGCCGGCAAGGCGGTGGACGGCGGCGAGCGGCCCATTCTCGGCACCGCCGACGACGGCACGGTGCACGCCACCCACCCCGACGGCGTGCGCAGCAGCCTGCCGGCGGCCGGGGGACTGGGCGCGGGCAGCTGCTCGTGCGGCGCGGCGGGCATCTGCCGGCACCTGCTGGTCCTCGTCCTGGCCTACCAACGACAGCACGGTGCGACCACCGTGCCGGCGGGCGTCACCGGCACACCGCCCGGCGCGACCGCCTCGGCCCCCGACGCGCCGGTGGGAGCAGCCGGTGCGGCCGACGTGGGCTCGCCGCCGAAAGTCGGGCCGGACGGCGGAGCGGTTGCGGCTCCCGCCCCGCGTGAAGCCGGCCAGCCGGCCGGTCCCACCCCGGCGGTCGCGTCGGGGGGACCGGCCGGGGTGGAGATGTGGTCGCCCGGTGACGTCACCGACGAGGCGCTCGCCGAGGCCGTCGGCGCCGCCGCGCTGGCCGCCGCCGGCCGGCTGCACCGGCGCGGCTACACCGCCCTGGTCCGCCGGCCCACCACCGCCGACCCGGTGCCGCAGGTGGAGCTGCCCTCGGGCACGGTCCGGTTCCTGGTGCCGCATCAGATCGCCTTCGCGCACGCCGACGCGGCCGACGGCGGCGCGGCGGCGGTCGCGCTGGCCGTGTGGGCGTACCGGGTGGCCGACCGGGAGCAGCCGGGCCGGCGGGAGGGCCAGGTGAGGGTCGGCGGCGGCACGTCCGAGGTCGACCACGCGGCACTGGACCGGGCGGTCGCGCTGGCCGGCGAGGTGCTCCTGGCCGGCGCGGTGCACACCGGCGCCGGGGCGGCCCCCGGCGTCGCCGCCGCCCGCCGCGACCTGGAGGCCGCCGGACTGCGTTGGCCGCTGCTCGCCCTGGACGAGCTGGCCGCGCAGCTCGACGCGTACGCCGGCCGTAGCGCCCGCTACCGGCCGGAGGCGCTCGCCGAGGTCCTCGCGGAGCTGCCCGCCCGCCGACGGGCGGTGGTGAACCGGGGCGCCAGCCCGATGCAGCGGGTGCTCGGCACCGACGAACCCGCCGAGACGCCGCTGCGGCGGCTGCGGCTGACCGGCATCGGCGCCCGGGTCCGGGAGCTGGCCGGCGAGGTGACCGCGCAGGTCTTCCTCGCCCATCCAGCGGGCGCGGGCGTGCTGGTGCTGCGGCAGGACTGGCCGCTGGTCGAGGGGGAGAGCCTCACCGGGCACACGATCGCCGGCCGGCGGGCCGGCGGCAGCACGATCGGGGCGCTCGCCGCCGGCAACGTGGTCACCGAGTCCGCCGTGCGCAGCGCCTCCCGCCGGATCCGGTTCGCCGCCGGGCGGATCGCCCGTACGACTGTCTCGCCCGGCGGCGGCTCGTGGGCCGACCTGCCGCCGGGGCTGCTGGTCCGTGACCTGGACGCGCTGGCCGCCGCCCTGGTGGAGCTGCCACCCCGGCTGCTGCGACCGCGTACCGACGCCGAGTCGGTGCGGGTGCTGGAGATCGCCGAGGTGCGCTCCGTCGGGTACGCCGCCGGTGAGCAGCGCCTCGACGCCGTGGTGGCCGACCCGTCCGGTGGCGTCGCCACCGTCTCGGCGGTGCACCGGTCGGTCTGCCCGGGTGCCCTGGACAGTCTCGCCGCCGTCCTCGCCGGAACCCACGGCTCGCCCTGGTACGTCAGCGGCACCGTCCGGCGCGGCGCCGGTGGGCTGGTGATCGAGCCCCTCGCGGTGGTGGCCGACCGGACGGTGGTCGTACCCGATCTGGCGGGTGGGAGCGGCGCCGGCGCGCTCGCCGGCGCGGTGGCGGACCGGCCGGACGCGGTCGACGCCGCGCTGCGCGCGGGGCTGGGCCTGCTCGCCCAGGCCGCCCACGGCGGGCTGCGGCACCTGCCGGCCGGGTTCGCCGACCGGCTCCGGGCGGCCGGGGCGACCCTCGGCGGCGTCGGTCTGGACCGGTGCGGGGCGGCGCTCGGGTCGTTCGCCGCCACCCTCGGCCCGGCACCCGGGCAGGAGGCGGTCCGGGCCTGGGTGGACGCCCAGATCCGGCTGCTGGCCACCGCCGAGTGCCGGTGAGCCTGGACCCGGGCGGCGAACGCGGTGTGCCGAGGCGGACGGGCGGCCGATACCCTGCGGCGATGGACGGCGCGCAGGACGGCGGAGAGCTGGTGGCGTCGCTCGGGCGCGCGCTCGCCCGACTCGCCTTCGTCGACCTGACCACCGATGCGGTGACGGCGCGGATCATCGAAGCCGTGGCCGCCTGGGCGAGTGACCAGGGCTGGCGGGTCTACCGCCGCGCACCGAGCGTGGTGCCGTTACCGCCGCCGCTGTCGCACCAGCGATCCGTCCTGGATGTGGCGTGTGCCAGGCCGGACGGGCCGCCCGTCGTCGTCGAGGTCGACCACACCGATCGGCGTCGTACCTGGGACAAGTTGACGGCGGAGGCCGAGGCCGGCCGCGTGGCGGTATGGGTGCGCTGGGGCCCGGGGCGGTTCGGCGCACCGCCGCCGCCCATTCACCTGGTGACGTGCCAGGTGACCCGCCGCAACGGACCGGCCGGCCGTCTCCACACCCGCGCCCCGGACAGCTACCGGCCGCCCCCGCAGCACTCGGTCCACGGTGCCGACAGCACCGCAGTGCGGTTGCCCCTACCGTCGTTGGACGCCGAGACGGCCTGAGTCACCGGTCGCCGCGCTCCAGGACACGCCGCGGCCGGGGCGGTCGCCCTACTCGAAACGGGCCGGGTCTCCGGCGCCCCGCCGGACGATCTCCGGTTCGTCCTGCGAGAAGTCGATCACCGTGGTGGGCAGGGTGCCGCATCCGCCGGAGTCGAGCACCGCGTCGACCGCGTGGTCGAGCCGTTCCTTGATCTCCCAGCCCTGCGTCATCGGTTCGGCCTCGTCGGGTAGCAGCAGGGTGCTCGACACCAGCGGCTCGCCCAGCTCGGTCAGCAACGCCTGCGCCACCACGTGATCGGGAATGCGGACCCCCACGGTCTTCTTCTTCGGGTGCAGCAGCCGGCGCGGCACCTCCTTCGTCGCCGGCAGGATGAAGGTGTAGCTGCCGGGGGTCGCCGCCTTCAGCGACCGGAACAGGGCGTTGTTGATCTGGACGAACTGGCCGAGCTGCGCGAAGTCCCGGCACACCAGGGTGAAATGGTGCCGGCTGTCGAGCTGGCGGATCTCCCTGATCCGCTCGATGCCGTCCCGGTTGCCCATCCGGCAGCCGAGCGCGAAGCACGAGTCCGTCGGGTAGGCGATCAGCCCGTCCCGGCGGACGAGGTCGGCCACCCGGCTGATCGTCCGTGGTTGCGGGTTCTCCGGATGCACGTCGAGGTACGTCGCCATGCCGGCAGCCTACGAGCGGAAGCCCCGGTCCGCGGAATCGGCGGCCACCACACGCCGGGGCCGGGTTTGCACCCGACGGTCGACCGCCCGTGCCGGTCACCGCGTGGACTCCCGGTGAGCCGGGCGCGGGAGTCGGTCGGTGCCGTTACGGTGTGAGTCGTGGCGACGGCGGCGGAGGAGATCCAGGTCGGGGAGCGGCTGGTCCGGGTCTCCAGCCCGGGCAAGCCCTACTTCCCCGAGCGCGGTTTGACCAAGCTGGACGTGGTGCGCTACTTCCTCGCCGTCGGCGACGGCATCCTGCGCGCGCTGCGGGACCGGCCGACCATGCTGGAACGCTGGCCGCGCGGGGTCTTCGAGGGCGCGAAGATCGGCACCCGGCAGGACAACCGCGGTGACGCCTTCTACCAGAAGCGGCTGCCGGCCGGCGCCCCCGACTGGGTCCGCACCGCGCACATCACCTTCCCGAGCGGGCGGACGGCCGACGAGGTCGCGCCGAGCGAGCTGGCCGTGGTCATCTGGGCGGCCAACCTGGGCACGTTGCGGTTCCACCCCTGGCCGGTCTCCGCGGCGGACGTGGAACGCCCCGACCAGCTCCGCATCGACCTCGACCCGATGCCGGGCGTCGGCTTCGACCAGGTGGTGCCGGTGGCGCGCGAGGTCCACGCCTTCCTCGACGAGCTGGGGCTGGTCGGCTGCCCGAAGACCACCGGCGGGCGGGGCCTGCACGTCTACCTGTCGATCGAGCCGAGGTGGAGTTTCGGCGAGTGCCGGCGCGCGGTGCTGGCGCTGGGCCGGGAGATGCAGCGCCGCCGGCCCGACCTGGTCACCACCACCTGGTGGCGGGAGCAGCGGGACCGACCGGTCTTCGTCGACTACAACCAGATGGCCCGCGACCACACCATGACCTCGGCGTACTCCATCCGGCCCACCCCGGCGGCGCTGGTCTCCGCGCCGTTGGACTGGTCGGAGCTGGACGACGCCCGGCCCGAGGACTTCGACGTGGTGAGCATGCCGGCCCGGTTCGCCGGGCGGGGCGACCCGCACGCCGGCCTGGACGAGCGGCGCTTCTCGCTGGAACCGCTGCTGGAGCTGGCCGATCGGGAGGGGCTGGCGGCCCCGCCGGAGCGCTGAGGGGTCACCGCCAGGGGGTCTGCGCGCCGGCGAACTCCTCGAAGACCAGCCAGCTGCGGGTGGAGAGCACACCGGCGATGCCCTGCACCCGGTCCAGCACCACGTCCCGCAGGGTGGCGTTGTCGGGCGCGCGGACCAGGGCGAGGACGTCGTGCTCGCCGCTGAGCAGCGCGACATGTTCGACGTAGCGCACCCGGGCCAGCTCCGCCGACACCTCCCGCCAGGTGTTCTGCTCGATGGTCAGCGCGAGGTACGCCGAGGTGCCCAGCCCGGCCGGCTCCGGCGCCACCTGCGCCCGGAACCCGGTGATCACCCCGTCGCGCAGCAGCCGCTCGACCCGGGCGTACGCGTTGGTGCGCGAGACGTGCACGCGTTCTGCCAGCGTACGGATGGAGAGCCGGCCGTCGCGGACCAGTTCGTCGAGGATCCGCCGGTCCACCTCGTCCAGCGGACCGACCGAACGTCCCGTCCCGCCCGGGCCGCCCGGCTCCGGGCTGGTCTCCTGGCTCACATCAGCCCCCTCGGGATGCCATTCATCCCACGTTCATCGCGCATCTTGAGTCAATCATCCGACGGCAGGAGCATAAGGCAACCACACGTCCAGGAGGTCCCCGCCGTGACGACTACACCCCAGGCGGTCCGCAGGGCATCCCCGCGCACCCGCCGGCCGGCCACCCCGGCCGCGCCCGACCCGTCCGCCGGCCTGCTCCCGCAGCCCGAGCCGGTCCGACTGCTCGACCCGGACGGCACCCCGCTGCCGGCCCGGGCCGACTACCCCGAGCCGCCCGTCGAGGCGCTGCGCGAGATGTACCGCCGGATGGTCATCGGTCGGCGCTTCGACACCCAGGCCACCGCGCTGACCAAGCAGGGCCGGCTCGCCGTCTACCCGTCCGCCCGCGGCCAGGAGGCCTGCCAGGTCGGCGGGATCCTCGCGCTGCGCGACACCGACTGGGTGTTCCCCACCTACCGCGAGTCGATGGCACTGACCGCCCGGGGCATCGACCCGGTCGAGGTGCTCACCCTGCTGCGCGGCGACTGGCACTGCGGGTACGACCCGGCGCAGCGGCACACCGCGCCGCAGTGCACCCCCCTCGCAACCCAGTGCGTGCACGCCGCCGGGCTGGCCTACGGCGAGTCGTACCAGGGCCGGGACACCGTGGCGCTGGCGTTCATCGGTGACGGCGCCACCAGCGAGGGCGACTTCCACGAGGGGGTCAACTTCGCCGCCGTGTTCAAGGCCCCGGTCGTCTACTTCGTGCAGAACAACAAGTACGCCATCAGCGTGCCGCTGTCCCGGCAGACCGCCGCGCCGAGCCTGGCGTACAAGGGGGTCGGCTACGGCGTGCCCAGCGAGCAGGTCGACGGCAACGACCCGGTGGCGGTGCTGGCGGTGCTCACCCGCGCCGTGGCGCACGCCCGCGCCGGTCACGGCCCGTTCCTGGTCGAGGCGCACACCTACCGGATGGAGCCGCACACCAACGCCGACGACGCCACCCGGTACCGCGACGCCGACGAGGTCGAGGCCTGGCGCGACCGCGACCCGGTCGCCCGGCTGGACGCGTGCCTGCGGGCCCGCGAGGTGCTCGACGACGCGGCGGTCGCGGCGATCGCCGAGGAGGCCGAGGCGTACGCCGCGGACCTGCGCGACCGGATGAACGCCCAGCCCACGGTCGACCCGCTCAGCCTCTTCGACCACGTCTACGCCGAGCCGACCCCGCAACTGGTCGAGCAGCGCGAGCAGGTCCGCGCCGAGCTGGCCGCCGCCCGCGACGAGGAGGAGGACGCCTGATGGCCACCATGACCATGGCGAAGGCGCTCAACGCCGCGCTCGCCGACGCGCTGCTCGCCGACGACCGGGTGGTCGTCTTCGGCGAGGACGTCGGGCAGCTCGGCGGCGTCTTCCGGATCACCGACGGGCTCCAGGCCCGCTTCGGCGACAAGCGCTGCTTCGACACCCCGCTGGCCGAGGCCGGCATCGTCGGCTTCGCCGTCGGGCTGGCCATGTCCGGGCTGCGCCCGGTGGTGGAGATGCAGTTCGACGCGTTCGCGTACCCGGCGTTCGAGCAGATCGCCTCGCACGTGGCGAAGCTGCGCAACCGCACCCGCGGCGCGCTGAGCGTGCCGATCGTGATCCGGGTGCCCTACGCCGGCGGCATCGGCGGGGTCGAGCACCACTGCGACTCGTCCGAGGCGTACTACGCGCACACCCCGGGCCTGAAGGTGGTCACCCCGGCCACCGTCGAGGACGCGTACTCGCTGCTGCGCCAGGCGATCGACGACCCGGACCCGGTCGTGTTCATGGAGCCGAAGAAGCTCTACTTCTCGAGCGCCGAGGCGGAGCTGCCGGCGACCACCGCGCCGTTCGGTCGCGCGGTCGTGCGCCGGCCCGGCACCGACGTCACCCTGGTCGCGTACGGCCCGGCGGTGCCGGTCGCGCTGGAGGCCGCCGAGGCCGCCCGCGAGGAGGGCTGGGACCTCGAGGTCGTGGACGTGCGCACCATCGTGCCGTTCGACGACGAGACGGTCACCGCCTCGGTCCGGAAGACCGGCCGGTGTGTGGTGATCCAGGAGGCGCAGGGCTTCGCCGGCGTCGGCGCGGAGATCGCCGCCCGGGTGCAGGAGCGCTGCTTCCACGCCCTGCACGCCCCGGTGCTGCGGGTGTCCGGGCTGGACATCCCGTACCCGGCGCCGATGCTGGAGCACACCCACCTGCCCTCGGTGGACCGGGTGCTGGACACGGTGGCCCGCCTGCAGTGGGACGACCAGCCCGACGCGCGTTGGCTGTCCCAGGGGAGCGCCGCGTGACCACCATCGAGCGGACACAGGTCTTCCTCCTGCCCGACCTGGGCGAGGGGCTGAGCGAGGCCGAGATCGTCGAGTGGCGGGTCGCCGTGGGCGACGTGGTCACGGTGGACCAGAGCGTGGTCGAGGTGGAGACCGCCAAGGCGGTCGTCGACGTGCCCTGCCCGTACGCCGGCCGGGTGGTGGCCCTGCACGGCGCGGCGGGTGAGGTCCGCCCGGTCGGCCAACCCCTGATCACCATCGCGCCGCTCGACGGCGGCGGGGAGCCGGCCGGGCACGCCACCTACCGCGAGGAGGAGCGGGCCGGCTCCGGCAACGTGCTGATCGGGTACGGCACCGGGCACGCCGGCGCCGGTCGGCGCCGGCGTCGCCCACGGCCGGCGCAGGCCCCCGAGCCCACCGCCGCCCTGCCGGCCCCGGTCGCGGGTCCTGCCGCGGGCGGGGTCGCCGCACCGGCCCCGGCCGCCGGGAGCGCCCCGGCGGGCGGTGCCGCGACCGGCGGGAGCGCGGGGCCGTCCACCGGCCGGTCCGCCCTGGTCATCTCGCCGATCGTGCGACGGCTGGCAAAGGACCGTGGCGTGGACCTGGCGTCGCTGCGCGGCACCGGGCCCGGCGGGGTGATCCGCCGCGCGGACGTGGAGGCGGCGCAGCCCGCCCCGGCAACGCGGCTCGCCGCCGTGCCGGACGCGCCCGAGGCGCACGTCGGGCTCGCCCCGGCCGGCGGGCAGGACGTGGTCATCCCGCTCACCGGCATCCGCAAGGTGATCGCCGACAAGCTCTCCCGGAGCCGCCGGGAGATCCCGGAGGTGACCATCTGGGTGGACGTGGACGCCACCGGGCTGCTGGCGACCCGGGCGGCCATCAACGCCGCCACCCCCGACGCGCCGGTGAGCATCCTGGCTCTGCTGGCCCGGATCTGCCTCAGCGGGCTGCGGAAGTTCCCGCAGCTCAACGCGCGCGTCGACACCGAGGGCCAGCGAATCGTCCAGTCGGCCGGGGTGCACCTGGGCATCGCCACGCAGACCGACCGGGGCCTGATCGTCCCGGTGCTGCGCGACGCCCAGCGGCTCACCACCCGGGAGTTGGCCGCCGCGCTGGCGGAGACCACCACCGCGGCCCGGGCCGGCACGCTTCCGCCGGCCCGGCTGACCGGCGGGACGTTCACCCTCAACAACTACGGGGTGTTCGGGGTGGACGGTTCGACACCGATCATCAACCACCCGGAGGCGGCCCTGCTCGGGGTGGGCCGGATCGTGGACAAGCCCTGGGTGGTCGACGGGCAGCTCGCGGTGCGCAAGGTGACCCAGCTCAGCCTCACCTTCGACCACCGGGTCTGCGACGGTGGCGTGGCGGGCGGCTTCCTGCGGCACGTGGCCGACTGCGTCGAGCAGCCGGCCCTGCTGGTCGCCAACGTCTGAGCGATACGGCGGAGCCGGCCGGGAACGGCCGGCTCCGCCGCTCGACGGCATCGTGTCCGGTTCGTCCCTCCACCGGCATTCGCCGGAGTGCGGGGTGGCGTTTTCCGGTCGGCGGGCCGGGAAACCGGCGGCGGGGAACGACCGGACCGCCGAGAGGAGCACCGGTGTCGTACGAGGTTCTGCCCGCCGCCGTGCGGGCCCGCCGCCCGTCCGTCGCCGGTGCGCCGCTGTGGTGCGACGCCCACCAGTACGGGCTGACCGGCGACGGGGTGACCAACGACCAGCCGGCGCTGGCCGCCCTGGTGGACCGCCTCGGCGACGGGTACGCCGCCGACGGGCGGGCCCGGGTGATCTACTGCCCGCCCGGGATCTACTCCATCCGCGACGCCGGCACGGTCTGGCGCAGCGGGGTGTCGCTGATCGGGGCCGGCCCCGCCGCGACCCGGTTCCTGCTGAGCAACGAGGGCAACCGGGCCGACCCGACGCCGCTGGCCTTCTGGACCACCCTGCAGCACGGCGCCGACCGGGACCGGCACATCGCCGACTGCACCTTCGCCGACTTCGAGATCGACGGTTCCAGCGTGGCCATGGCCGAGTACAGCTACCTGGCCAAGGGGCTCGGCCTCCAGTACGTGGTGCGCGGGGTGTTCCGCAACCTCTACATCCACCACACGGCGGCGAGCGGGCTCGGGTGCGACTTTCTCCAGGACAGCGTCATCGACGGCGTGGTGGTGGTCGGCTGCGGCCGGCTGGACAACGGCGAGGAGATGGGCGGGGCCGGCATCGGCGTCGGCATCGGCGGCTGGGGCACCGTGGAGCGGCTCACCATCGCCAACTGCACCGCCCTCGGCAACGGCACCAACGGCATCTTCCTGGAGTTGCAGAAGGACCACTGGGCGCTGCCGCGCGGCTACCGGATCATCGGCTGCCACAGCCAGGGCAACCGGTTTGGCATCTCCGACTGGGGCGCCGACGGGCTGATCGTCACCGGCTGCACGATGACCGGCAACCTGGAGGCCGGCTTCGACGTCTCGGCGAACGGCACCTCGGGGATGGCCGGTCGGGGCGGGCTGCTGACCGACTGCGTGATCGACGGCAACGTCCTCGACGGGATCAGCATGGGCAACACCCCCGGCCCGTACACGGTGCGGGGCAACCGGATCAGCGGCAACGGCGCGTACGGCTACCACGAGCACAACCTCGGCCGGGGCTATCAGGACCCGGCGATGGACGTGGTGATCGAGAGCAACGAGTTCTGGGGCAACGGCCTGGACGCGATCCGCGTCGACCGCCCGATGACCGACGCGATGGTGCTCAACAACCGGGTCCGCAACAACGGGCGGCAGTGCGGCGAGGCGTCGGCCGGTGGCGGCGAGACGGTCCGGTACAGCGACAAGACGCTGGTGGACCGGTCGGCGAACTGGCCGCCGGACGGGCACCGGGGCAAGGTGCTGCGGGTCGGCCAACGGGTGGCCGCGGTCGCCGCGAACACCGCCACCGAACTGATCCTCGCGCCGGTACGCCCCGACTCATACAGCGCCTGGAGCGGCGACACCCCGCTGCCCGGGACCGCGTACGAGCTGCCCGCCGCGCCGCACACCCGGGCCGGGATCACCATCAACGCGCCCTTCGACTCGGCGACGATCCGGGGCAACCGGGTCTGGGACAACCACCGACAGCGCACCCAGACCCACGGGCTGTGGATCACCGAGCGGGGCAGCTGTGTGGCCTGCCGGGTCGAGGACAACGACCTCGCCGGCAACGGCGACGGCCCTACCCGGTTGGACACCCCGCCGGTCGGCGGCCGGTGGGACCGTAACCACGGCGACCAGGACTGGGACTGAAAGGTCGGAGTCGGCACGCCGGGGGCGGGGACCACCCAGGGCTACCTGATCCGGGACGGCCGGGCCGGTGAATCGCGGTCGAGCACGTCGGCGACCAAAAGCCCGGCCGTTTCCGAGCATTTCCCGCGAAAGTGCGCCGCAGCCCGAGAGCCGCCGTACAGAATGTGGCCAAGGGGAATGGAAACGGGGGGGTGAATATGGATGTGAGGCGGCGATTGACGCTGTTGGCGGTGACCATCGCAGCCACACCGCTGATCCTCGGGGGGTGCACGGCGGACCGGAAGCCCGGGGCGGCGGGAGGAGCCGCGGGGCCAGCCGTCACGGTGACTCCCGCGGAGGGGACGAAGGAGGTTCCGGTCAGCGCGGAGGTCGGCACCAGCGTGTCCGGTGGGAAGGTCACCGGGGTCAAGCTCACCGACGACAAGGGGAAGCAGGTCGCGGGGGAGCCTCGGGAGGACGGATCGAGCTGGGTGCCGAGCACTCCGCTGGAGAAGGGCCGGACCTACACCGCGGAGGTGACCGCGTCCGGCGACAAGGGACGGACGACGGTCCGACGGACGACGTTCGTCACGGCGGCGAAATCGACCAAACAGGCGATCACCAGCACTCTCTATTTCACCGGTGATCAGACGTACGGCACGGCCATGCCGGTGACCGTCGCATTCGAGCCGGGAATTCCGAAAGAGGCCAGGGCGGACGTGCAACGGCGATTGTTCGTGAAGACCGACCCGCCGCAGCCGGGCGCCTGGTCGTGGCTGGAGGACGGCACCCAGGTCTACTACCGGGCGCCGGACTTCTGGAAGCCGGGCACGAAGATCAGCGTCCGGGCCGGGCTGGAGGGGCTGCCGATCGGCAAGCAGTACGTCGGGGACGACGACCGCAGGGCGGCGTCGAAGATCGGCCGGCAGGTCGCCCTGGACATCGACAACGCCACCAAGCAGATCTCGGTGTTCCAGGACGGCAAGCTGCTCCGCAAGATCCCGGTGAGCCTCGGCAAGGAGAGCACGCCGAGTTCCAGCGGCAAGATGGTGATCATGGAGAAGTTCCAGCAGACGACCTTCGACACCCGGGGTGCGCCGGACGGCGGCTACGTGGTCGACGTCGAGGACGCGCAGCGGCTCACCTGGGGCGGCGAGTTCATCCACGCCGCACCGTGGTCGGAGGGGGACCAGGGCAACACCAACGTCTCGCACGGCTGCGCCAACGTCTCCAACACCGCGGCCGACTGGCTGATGGGCATCACCCAGGTCGGTGACCTGGTCACGGTGAAGGGCACCGAGACGCAGCTGCAGGCGGGCAACGGCTGGACGGCCTGGAACACCGGCTGGGACGAGTTCGTCAAGGGCAGCGCGCTGCCGGTGCCGCCCGGGCTGAAGCCGGCGCCGGTCATGAACCCGCCGCACCCGGGCGCGGTGGCCGGGGGCTCGTCGCCAGCGCCCGCGCCGTCCTCCAGCGGCGGCTGAGACCAGGGGAGGAACGACCGGGGGTACGACCGGTCCGCCATCCGGCGGGCCGGTCGTGCTTGTTCGGCGGGTACGCGTGGACCGCTCCGGCGCCCCTGCCGGGTGGCTCCCCGAGACGCTGCGCCCGGTCCGCCGCACCCTCCACGGCCGGCCGGCCGGCCCGACCGGACACCGGACGTCAGGTCAGGTCGACGCGGGCCACCCCGGTGCCGACCAGGCTGCCCAGCCAGAGCCGGTCGCCGTGCTGCCGGACCCCGGTGATCATCCAGTAGGCGCCGTCGGGGCCGTGCAGCGTCCGCAGCACCGTCCCCTCGCCGTCGACGAGGGCGACCAGCCCGTACTTCCGCGGCTGTGGTCGTACCGCGTCGGGCAGCAGCGCCACCAGTTGGCGCAGCCGGGGGTGGGGCAGCAGCCGCTCGACGACCGGCAGTCGGGGGCTGGGCAGCGCGATCCAGTACGTCCCGTCGCCGACCGCGGCGAGGTTGTCCGGGTACGCGGGCAGGTCGGTGAGCACGGTGACCGCCCCCTCGGGTAGGGCCACCCGCACCAGCCGGTGGGTGCTGGTCTCCACCAGCATCAGCGCCGACTCGTCCGGGGTCAGCGCGATCCCGTTGGGGAAGTAGAGCCCGTCGGTCACCACCTCGGTCCGCCCGGAGCGCGGGTCGTACGCCAGCACCCGCCCGTTGGGGCGGTGTTCGAGCAGGTCGTGCTTCCAGTGCGAGAGCGGGTAGCGGTCCGACGAGTCGGTGAAGTAGACGGTGCCGTCGCGGCCCACCGTGGCGTTGTCGGCCAGGTGCACCGGCGGCGCGGTGCCGGTCAGCTCGCGCACCGCGCCGTCGGGGTTGATCCGTAGCAACCCCCGGTACGCGTCGCAGACCACCAGGCTGCCGTCCCGCGGGTCCAGCTCGATGCCGAGCGGCCGTCCGCCGGTCTCGGCGAGCAGCCGGGGGGCTGTGCCGGCGGGCGCGTCGGCGGGCCACCACCAGAGCCGGCCGTCCTCGTCGCCGCTGACCACCCGGCCGTCCGGGTCGATCAGCACGTCCTCGGGCCCGTGCGCGCCGGGCGGCAGGGGCAGCAGCTCGATCCGGTCGAGCCGCCGGTCGACGGCCGCCCAGGCCCCGTCCAGCGGGGGCGGGACGGTGGCCGGCTCGCGGACGGGCCGGATCAGGCGGGGCGGGCGCTGGCGCTGGCGCGGTACGACCATCGGACCATTGTCACTCGCCGATCCCGGCCCGTCCTGCCGCCGAGGCGTGTCGCAGCGTGGCGGCGCATCGTCCCTGAGCAGGATGGGGGACTCTCCCGGGGGCGACCCTGGGTGTACCCGGATTCGGTCCGTGGGAGGGCGGAAATGTCGGTGGGCGGGGCTAGATTCGTCCGTATGGGACAGCGGGGTGACCGGCTCCACGTGCAGCTCAGCGTGGGTGACGACGTGGTCGGGGTGCGGGTGGTCGGCGAGATCGACGTCGCCTCGGTCGGCGTGTTGCGCGCCGCGCTCTGGGCTGCCCCGGCCCGCCCGGTGCTGCGGGTCGACCTTTCCGGCGTCCGGCTGCTCTCCGCCGCCGGGGTCCGCGCGCTGGTCGCCGCGCACCTGCGGGTCCGGGCCCGCGGTGGCGAGCTGGTGCTGGCCGACCCGGATCCGGTGGTCGCCAGGGTGCTGCGGGCCACCGGCCTGCACCGGGTCATCCCGGTGGTGGAGAGCCTGCCCACCACGCCCTGCTCCCGCGGTGAGCTGGCCGCCTGCGCCTGAGGTGCGCCGGCTGCCCCGGTGCCTGAGGCGCGGGGCCGCCGGCACGCCGCCGCCGGCCCCGCGCCGGTCAGCGGACGCCGAGCAGGTCGACGACGAAGACCAGCGTCTCGTTCGGCTTGATGGCGCCGCCGGCGCCCCGGCTGCCGTAGCCCAGGTGCGGCGGGATGGTCAGCCGGCGACGACCGCCGACCTTCATGCCCACCACGCCCTGGTCCCAGCCGGCGATGACCCGGCCGCCGCCGAGCGGGAACTCGAACGCCTCGCCCCGGTTCCACGAGGCGTCGAACTCACGCCCGGTGGAGTGGGACACCCCGACGTAGTGGACGCTGGCCAGCTGGCCGGGCTGGGCCTCCGGGCCGTCGCCCATGGTGATGTCCTCGATGACGAGGTCGGCCGGGGGCGCGCCCTCGATCGGGCCGACCTCGGGCTTGGCTGCCTGGGGCATGTTCATCTGCTGATCTCCTGCCGTGCTGGCTCGATTGTCCGGTCGGTTCCGATCCTGCCGGATCGCGACCCACCGATCCCCGGCAGTCCCGACGACGGTCGGGCGCCGCCGTCGCGGCGGACCCGGACCGCCGGAGGGGCGCCACCGTGGGTGGCGCCCCTCCGGGTCGGTGCGGTCACTTCAGCCAGCCGTACTTCCGGACGACGGGGAGGTTCGCCCAGGCCCGACCGAGGCCGAGGGTGTTGCCCGCGCCCACCAGGGCCAGACCGGCGAGCACCGCGGCGTAGATCAGGTGATCGTCCATGAAGGGGTTGTTCGCGGGAGGGAGGACGGCCGTCCACATGAGCACCATCAGCAGCGTGCCGGCGGTGGCGGCCAGCCGCATCCCGACGCCGAGCATCAGCGCCACGCCGATCCCCGCCAGACCGGCCATGAACAGCCAGTCGGCCCAGGTCGCGCCGGCGATGTCCTGGTAGATGCCCTTGAACGGGCCGGCCGCGCCGAAGGTGAGGAACCCCTTGGTCGGGCTGCCGCCGTTGATCCAGGCGTTCTTCGTCCCGGTCTCGTGGCCGAGGCCGAAGGCCTTGTCGAGAAACGCCCAGAGGAAGATCCAGCCGAGGGCGATCCGGGTGCCGGCCCAGACGTACCGGGCGGCGCGCTCACGGGGGGTCTCGGCCACCGGAGCGATGGTGGCGGCGGTGGCGTTCCGCTCGATCGTCGCGGTCATGGTGTCCACGTCCCTTCTCTGCCTGGCACCGCGCTTTCCGGTGGCACATTCATTCCACCGCTGGGCGGCGGTTGTGGGCAGGGCCGGTCGGGCCGTCCCGGACCGGGACCTTGGACCCCGAACGCGGCCCTCCACGGGGGACCTTCGGCCCCCAGCCGACCGGTCCACCGCCTCTGACCCCCCTGGTCGGCGCCGCCATACCGTGCGGGTGGAGATCAACCGAGGAGGTCGTGATGAGGACGTGGCAGGTGGGCGACGTGATGACCCGGGACGTCGCGACGGTCGGGGAGGAGACCCCGTACCGCGACATCGTCGACGTGCTGATCCGGCGGGGGATCAGCGCGGTGCCGGTGGTGGACGGGTTCCGGCGGGTGCTGGGCGTGGTGTCCGAGGCCGATCTGCTGCACAAGGTGGAGCGGGCCGGCAACCCCGACGAGCGGCGGGTCTTCGAGGGCCGGCGCCGGCGGCTCGCGCGGGAGAAGGCCGACGCGCTGGTGGCAAAGGAGCTGATGACCGCTCCGGCGGTCACCACGTACCCGGAGTCGCCGCTGCCGGCCGCAGCCCGGCTGATGGACCGGGAGGCGGTCAAGCGGCTGCCCGTGCTCGACGACCTCGGCCGGCTGGTCGGCATCGTGACCCGCAGCGACCTGCTCCGGGTCCACCTGCGCAGCGACGCGGAGATCCGCGAGGACGTGGTGCAGGAGGTGCTGCGGCGGGTGCTCGCCGTGCGGGACGGACTGGTCACCGTGCAGGTCCGCGACGGTCAGGTGACCCTGGACGGCCGGCTCGACCGGCGCAGCGCCGCCGACCTGGCGGTCCGGCTCGCCGGGCAGGTCAGCGGCGTGGTCCGGGTGGTCGACACCATCGGGTACGACGTGGACGACACGATCCTCGTCGAGCTGCCCCCGGGCCAGGTCACCCCGGTCGCCTGAACCCGCACCCCTCTGGGGCCTGTCCTGCCGGCGCCTCCGGGGCGGGTTCCCGCCCCGGTCAGGCCCGGTGGGTCACCGGGTCGGCGAGCTGCGCGGCCAGCAGCGCGGGCGCCTGCGCCAGCGACGGGCCGTACCAGGTGAGGTGCCGGCCGGAGACCAGCGCGCAGGCCGTGTCGGGGAACGCCTCCGGGCCGTCCGCGGCGGTGAACGCGTACGGCTCGTCGGGCAGCACGACCAGGTCCGGTTCGCGGGCCCGCAGCGCGTCGAAATCCGGGCGCGGGTACCGCTGCGCGTCGTCGGCGTACAGGTTCGCCACGCCGAGCCGGCGCAGCACGTCACCGGCGAAGGTGTCGCCGCCGAGCACCACCCAGGGCCGGCGCCACACCGGCACGACGGCCCGGCGCAGCACCGGCGGCGTGGCCGGAGCGGCCCAGGCGCGGTGGGCGGCGGCGAGCCAGTCCGGTTCGGTGGTGACGCCGAGCGCGGCGAGCAGGTCGGCCAGCTCGGTCAGCGCCTGCGGCACGGTACGCGGGTAGGTGACCCGGACCGGCACCCCGGCCGCGACCAGCGCGTCGGCGTCGGCGCGCCGGTTCTCCTCCACGTTGAGCAGCACCAGGTCCGGGCGCAGGGCGAGCACCCGATCCAGGTCCGGGTACTTGCTGCCGCCCACCCGGGCCACGTCCAGCCCCTCCGGGTGCGTGCACCAGTCGGTCGCGCCGACCAGCACCTCCGGCACGGTCACCGCCACCGCCTCGGTCAGCGACGGCACCAGCGAGACCACCCGCACGACGTACCCCCTCCTGCGGCGCGGACCGCGCCGGCGCGACGGCGGCCCACCACCGCCGGTCCGACCCATCGTCCCTTGGGTCGCCCGCCCTGTCACCGGCCGCCCTGCCCCGCTGCTACCGGCGGATCACCATCAGCGGCCCGTCCTCGGCGGTGGCCAGCGCCGCCCGCTCGATGGCCTGGGAGACCGTGACGAGGCTCCGCTTGGTCAACCGTTCCGGGACCTGTCCGCTGTGCCGCACGCGCTGAGCCTGGAGAAACGGCCGGTCCGCGCACCCGGCGGCGCCGGGTGCCCGGATCCGACCGCACCGGCGAGGCGACGGCGAGGATCGACGCCCTAGACTCGACGGTCGACCGACCACGTGAGGATCCGGCACCACCATGACGACGCGTACCGCCACCGACGACGGTTCCCGGCTGCGGCCGCTGCCGGTCGACGGCGCCGCACTGTTCACCCGGGCCGGTCAGGTGGTGCACGCCGGCCGCCGGCTCGGTGATCTGGTGGCCCGCCGCCCGGAGGGGATCACCGGGCACCAGTGGAGCTCGGCGACCCGCGAGGAGTTCGACCAGGTGGTCTGCGCCGCCGACAGCGGCCGGCCGCTCTTCGCCGTCGTGCTCGGCGCGCCGGCGCCGGCCGGCTCGGCGGAGCAGCGCGCCGAACGGATGCGCGACGCCGTCTGCGCCGCGGTCGGCCTGCCCGTGCTGCGGATCGAGTCGCCGACGTTGCGGTCCGCCGCGCACGGCCAGCGGATCGTCGGGTACGTCATCGACGCCCGCGCCTACGCCGGTCCCGACCCGACGGCCGGGGCGGACGACGACGTACCGGTCGGGTTCCGCGACATCGTCGGTCGGCTGCCCGACGGCCGTGCCGGTCACGTCAACGACCTCGGCGCGCTGGCCCGGGCCGCGGCCGTCGACGCGTACGTGTCCCGGCAGCTGGCCGACCCCATCGTGCGAGGGCTGCACGTCCGGTGGCGGGACGGGGCGGCCGAGGGGTGGAGCTGGGTCGAGATGCGGCCCGGTCGCTGCCTGGTCGAGCGGGTGACGGTCCGCGAGCACCGCTTCTGGTGTGGAGTGGACGCCGCCCGGCTGGCCGAGGACCTGGCCGCCGTCGCAATCGGGGACCGGCTGCGCGCGCTGGAGACCGACGGGCCGGCGCTGGTGGACCGGGGCGAGCTGCGGCAGGAGATCCGTGGGCTGCGCGCCCGCCGGGACGAGCTGGTGGGCGGCTTCGCGTACGACCACCTCTGCGTCGACTGACACCAGACGGCAGCGTCGCCGCACGGTTACCCCGCGTCTCCCGCGCTGCCCGCTCGGGCCGTCGTCGCCGTTCCGTTACGAATTGCTCGATCCGGGTTGAACCATCGCCTGCGGCGCTCCGTACCTGAGCGGGAATGGAGACAGATCTTTTCAGCCGTGCCACCCGACGCGGCGGACGGTGCGGAAAGGGATCGGCGGCTGTTCCACCTGTTACAGGAGTACGCCCGGCACGTGGGGCGGCTCGACGTGGCTCGCCAGCTCCTCGACGGGGTGACGGGGGAGTGATCCGCCCGCTGCTTCCCGCCACGGGCGCACCGTCGGGTGGAAATTGTTAACGGGGTGAAAAGCGCCGGGGCCTTCGCTGATTTCTCAGCGTGACCCCGGCGCGGCGGATCGTGATGCCCGGACGATGCCGGGTCAGCGGTTCTTCCACGCCTCCACGACGTTGACCGGGATGCGCCCGCGCTCGGAAATCTCGTAGCCGTTCTTGGCGGCCCATTCCCGGATGGCCCGGTTCTGCTCGCGGTCCATTCCGGACACCGCGGCGGCGCGGCCCGGGCGGCGGCCCGGGCGGCCGGCGTCCACGTTGCCCCGCCCCATTCGCCTGCCAGCGCTGATGTACGGGTCCAGCGACTTGCGCAGGACCCCCGCGTTCTCGTCGGAGAGGTCGATGGTGTACGCCACCCCGTCCAAGCTGAACTCGACGGTCCGATCGGCCTTTCCACCGTCGAGGTCGTCGGTCAGAACGGTGATTACTTTCCTTGCCATCGCCAATGCTCCCTGGTGTCGGGCGGGGTGTGGCTAAGAGTTTGACGTATCGGCCCGCTATTTCGCAACAATATGCGTCTCTTTCATTTGACGAGTCGCGGCAATCGTGGAAAATCCGCGCGGTCCAATGGGCGGGTGGCGTCAGTCCGCGAGCGCTCCGGCGTGTCCCGCCGACCCCGCTCGCCGCGCCGGTGGGACGGCCCAGGATGGGCGCAGCAGCACGGCGCCCATCCGTTTCAGCGCACCCGCTTCGACACGTACGGGCCGCTCGCCGGTCTCCACTCCGCGTGGCGACGTGGCCTGGGTCACACCCCGGAACAAGGGGAACGCCTTGTGACTTGAGCCTGACACGCTCAACCCAACGCGATAGCAGGTGTTCGATGGCAACTCTTCCGGTACTTCCCCTGACCGACGCCGTCCTGCTGCCCGGCATGGTCATCCCGGTGACCCTCGACCCGAGCACCCAGGCCGCGGTCGACGCGGCCCGTGCTACCGGCGACAAGCAGCTCCTCGCCGTGCCCCGCATCGACGGCGAGTACGGCTCCGTCGGCACGGTCGCCACCATCGAGAAGGTCGGCCGGCTGCCCAGCGGCGAACCGGCCGCCGTGGTCCGCGGCCTCGCCCGGGCCCGGATCGGCTCCGGCGTCCCCGGACCCGGCGCCGCCCTCTGGGTCGAGGCGACCGAACTCGACGAACCCGCCCCGGCCGGGAAGGCCCGGGAACTCGCCCGCGAGTACCGCGCGCTGATGACCTCGGTGCTCCAGCAGCGCGGCGCCTGGCAGGTCATCGACGCCATGGAGCGGATGACCGACGTCTCCGAGCTGGCCGACGCGGCCGGCTACGCGCCCTGGCTCACCCTGGCCCAGAAGACCGAGCTGCTCGCCGCCCCGGACGTCGTCGCCCGGCTGGAACTGCTCGTCGGCTGGGTGAAGGACCACCTGGCCGAGCAGGAGGTCACCGAGCGGATCAACAGCGACGTCCGCGAGGGACTGGAGAAGTCCCAGCGGGAGTTCCTGCTCCGCCAGCAGCTCGCCGCCATCCGCAAGGAACTGGGCGAGGACGAGCCCGACGGCTCCGCCGACTACCGGTCCCGCGTCGAGGCCGCCGAACTGCCCGAGAAGGTACGCGAGGCGGCGCTGCGCGAGGTCGGCAAGCTGGAGCGGGCCAGCGACGCGTCCCCGGAGGCGGGCTGGATCCGTACCTGGCTGGACACGGTGCTGGAGATGCCGTGGACCACGCGTACCGAGGACAACACCGACCTGGCCGCGGCCCGGGCGGTGCTCGACGCCGACCACGCCGGCCTGGCCGACGTGAAGGACCGCATCCTGGAGTACCTCGCGGTGCGCAACCGGCGCGCCGAGCGCAACCTCGGCATGGTCGGTGGTCGCGGCTCCGGCGCCGTCCTCGCCCTCGCCGGCCCGCCCGGCGTCGGCAAGACCAGCCTCGGCGAGTCGATCGCCCGGGCGCTCGGCCGCAACTTCGTCCGGGTGTCGCTCGGCGGCGTCCGCGACGAGGCGGAGATCCGCGGTCACCGGCGCACCTACGTCGGCGCGCTGCCCGGCCGGATCGTCCGCGCGCTGCGGGAGGCCGGCTCGATGAACCCGGTCGTGCTCCTCGACGAGGTCGACAAGCTGGCCGCCGGCTACGCCGGCGACCCGGCCGCCGCCCTGCTGGAGGTGCTCGACCCGGCGCAGAACCACACCTTCCGCGACCACTACCTGGAGGTCGACCTCGACCTGTCCGACGTGCTCTTCCTGGCTACCGCCAACGTGGTGGAGACCGTCCCCGGCCCGCTGCTGGACCGGATGGAGCTGGTCACCCTGGACGGCTACACCGAGGACGAGAAGGTCGCCATCGCCCGGGACCACCTGCTGCCCCGGCAGCGGGAGCGGGCCGGGCTGACCGCCGACGAGGTCGCCGTGGCCGACGAGGCCCTGGCCCGGATCGCCGGGGAGCACACCCGGGAGGCCGGCGTGCGGCAGCTCGAACGCGCCCTGGCGAAGATCCTGCGCAAGGTCGCCGTCGAGCTGGCCACCGACCCGGCACCGGTCCGGGTGGACACCGGCAACCTGGCCCGCTACCTGGGCCGGCCGAAGTTCACCCCGGAGTCGGCCGAGCGCACCGCGGTGCCCGGCGTGGCCACCGGCCTGGCGGTCACCGGCGCCGGCGGCGACGTGCTCTTCATCGAGGCCACCAGCATGGAGGGCGAGCCGGGGCTGACCCTCACCGGCCAGCTCGGCGACGTGATGAAGGAGTCCGCGCACATCGCGTGGTCGTACCTGCGCTCCAACGGGCGCCGGTACGGGCTGGACCCGAACGCCCTCGCCGGGCGGCGGATCCACCTGCACGTGCCGGCGGGCGCGGTGCCCAAGGACGGCCCCAGCGCCGGCATCACCATGGTCACCGCGCTGGCGTCCCTGGTGACCGGCCGGCCGGTGCGGCCCGAGTTCGGGATGACCGGCGAGGTGACCCTCTCCGGCCGGGTGCTGCCCATCGGCGGGGTGAAGCAGAAGCTGCTCGCCGCCCACCGGGCCGGCCTGACCGAGGTGATCGTCCCGGCCCGCAACGAGCCGGACCTGGACGACCTGCCCACCGAGGTCCGCGAGGCGCTGACCGTGCACACCCTCGCCGACGTCGCCGACGTGCTCGCCCTGGCGCTGCGCCCGGCTGACGCCGACACCCTCACCGGGTCGGCGCTCACCGCCGCCTGACCGGTGACCGGCGCGCCCGGGGGCGCGGGCAGGCCGCCCGCGTCCCCGGGCCGTCGCGCTGGCGGCGGCCGGTCAGCGTGCGGGTCGGCCGAACCCCAGCCGACGTGCGCATCGCCCCATCGCCCGGGAGAGCCTCGCGGGCGCGGAGTCGGGGGCGGGGATCCGCACCGGGCGGACCCGGCCGTTGTGCAGGGCGGTGAACCGCCACCCCTCGCCGGTCCGGACCGCGACGAGGGTCTGTCGGGACAGTCGGCGCCGGGGCAGCCGGGACCGCCACGGCATGAGCACCGATCCGGTCCCGTGCACGATCGCCACGTCGGCGGTGACCAGACGGATCGACTCCACCTCGCCGACCAGCGCCGAGCCGGCGAGCACGCCCCGGAAGAGCTGGTCGTGGGCCGCCTGCATGGGCGCGCGGCCGGTCGCTCTGGTGCCGTCGTAGGAGACGTAGTCCGAGTCCGGCGTGAAGCAGGCGCCGTAGGCGGTGGCGTCATTCGCCGTCCAGGCGGCCAGTAGCCGGTCGAAGAGCTGCCGGATCTCGGTGCGGTAGTCGTCGGTCACGGGAACCCCCTGCTACTGTTCGATCGTCGAAATGAACGCTAGCAGAAAGATTCGAATGTCGAAAAGTGAGTTGCCGCGCGAGGTGGCCCGGCAGATCCGGCTCCTGCAACAGAGCTTCGACGCGTTCGACGAGGCGGCGGCGGCCCGGCTCGGCATCAACCGCACGGACCTGCGGGCCCTGGACATCGTCCTCGGGGGTGGACCGCTGACCGCCGGGGAACTGACGACGGCGTTGCGGCTCAGCCCGGCGGCCACCACCACCGTCATCGACCGGCTGGAACGAGCGGGACTGGTGGCGCGTACCCGGGACCCGGAAAACCGGCGTCGGGTCCTGGTGGCGGCCACCGAGGCGGCCCGCACCGCCGAACGGGAGGTCTACCAGCCAATCGGCGAGGCGGGCCTGCGGGCCCTCGGCCGCTACGACGGCACCCAACTGGCCACCATCGTCGACTTCCTGGCCACCGCCCGCGCAGTGCAGCAGGAGCACGCCGAGCGGCTGGCCGCACCCCCGCGGCAGCGCTGAGGCCGGGCGCCGCCGACAGCCACGGCCAGCGGCTCACCGCCGCCTGACCGGCGAACCCGCCCGACGCGGCGCGACACGACGAGGCCCCCGGTCCGACCGACCGGGGGCCCCGGCGTACCTCAGTGCCGGTCGCGGCGCTCCCGGCCGCCGAAGTCCCGGTCGCGGCGCTCGCGCCGGTCACCGCCGTCGAAGCGGCGCTCGCCGTCGCCGTCGCCGTCCCGGTCCCGGCGTACGGTGGCCTTGCGGCCCTTGATGGTGCTGCCGCGCAGCCCCGCGATCACGTCGTCGGCGACCCCGACCGGCACCTCCACCAGCGAGAACCGGTCCGCGATCTCGATCGAGCCGATGTCCCGCCCGTTCAGCCCCGTCTCCCCGGTGATCGCCCCCACCAGGTCCTGCGGACGGACGCCGGCGCGCCGGCCCAGCCCGATGAAGACCTGCGTGGTGCCGCCCGAGCGCGGTCGGGCGCCGCCGCGCCGCTGGTCACCCCGACCCCCGACCTCCGGCCGGCCCTCCCGGGGGGCCCGCACCGCGACCTGGGGGATCTCCTCCTCGTCCTCGGTGGTCGGCCCGGCCGCCTCGTGGGCCAGCTTCACCGCCGCCAGCGCGACCTCCATCAGGTCGAACTCGTCGCTGAGCGTCTCCACGATCACCCGGAACGGGTCCAGGTCGTCCTCCAGCAGCGACTCGCGCAGCGCGGCCTGGGTCAGCTCCAGCCGGCGGGTCCGCAGGTCGGCCACCGTCGGGATCTTGTCGATGCCGATCCGCTGACCGGTCACCCGCTCGATGGTCTTGAGCATCCGGTGCTCGCGCGGCTCGGCGAGGGTGATCGCCACGCCCTCCCGCCCGGCCCGGCCCACCCGGCCGATCCGGTGCACGTACGACTCCGGCGCCGACGGCACGTCGTAGTTGACCACGTGGGTGAGCTGCTCCACGTCCAGACCCCGGGCGGCTACGTCCGTGGCGACCAGCAGGTCCGCCGTGCCCGCGCGCAGCCGGCCCATCACCCGGTCGCGCTGCTCCTGGCTCATCCCGCCGTGCAGTGCCTCGGCCCGGTAACCGCGGCCGTTCATCGTCTCGGTGAGCCGGTCCACCTCCTCCCGGCTGCGGCAGAAGACGATCGCCGCGGTGGGCGACTCGACGTCGAGCACCCGGCCCAGCGCGGCCGGCTTGTGCCCCCGGGCGACGATGTACGCGCTCTGCCGCACCCGGGGCGCCTCGCCGGCGACCGGCTGCTCCCGGCCGATCTGGATGCGTACCGGGTCGGTCAGGTGCTGGCGGGCCATCCCGTCGATCCGGGACGGCATGGTGGCCGAGAAGAGCACCGTCTGCCGCTGCGCCGGGGCGTGCTCCAGGATCGCCTCGATGTCCTCGGCGAAGCCCATGTCGAGCATCTCGTCCGCCTCGTCCAGCACCACCGTGGCCAGCTCGCCCAGGCGCAGCGTGCCCCGGGCGATGTGGTCCAGGGCCCGGCCGGGGGTGGCCACCACCACGTCCACGCCCATGTCGAGCGCCCGCAGCTGCCGGCCGATCGGCTGGCCGCCGTAGATCGGCAGCACCCGAGTGCCGAGGTCCTTGCCGTAACGGTGGAACGCCTCCGACACCTGCACCGCCAGTTCCCGGGTGGGCACCAGCACCAGCGACACCGGATCGCCCCCGCCGCGCCCGTCCGGCATCCGCTGCAACAGCGGGAGCGCGAACGCGGCCGTCTTGCCCGTACCGGTGGCCGCCTGACCGAGCAGGTCCTGACCGGCCAGCAGCGGCGGGATCGCCTCCCGCTGGATCGGGGTCGGCTCCTCGTAGCCGAGGGCCGAGAGCGCGCCGAGCAGTTCGGTGCGCAGCCCGAGATCCGCGAAGGCGGTCGCCTCGTCGGTGCTGCCGTCGGTGGTGGGGTCGGTCGGTGCGGGTGCGGAACTCATGGCCAAAGCTTTTCATCACCGGTCCCGGTCCGCTCCGGCGACCGGCACAACCGTCGTGTGGGCCACGCTCAGGCGACGATGGTGAGCACGACGGTGACCCCGACGACGGTGTCGAGGACGGCGCACCACTCGGCGTACCCGCGCGGCACCACCCGGCCGGTGCGGTGGTGCGCGAGGTCCCAGCCGGCGTGCCCCAGCCAGCCGGCGGCCACCAACCAGCGCGCCGGGCCGTCGTCGGCGACCGCCGCGAGCCCGGCCAGCGCGGTCCAGCCGGCCAGTCCGGCCAGCTGCACCGGCAGCGTGCCCGGGGTGCGCCACTGCCGGCGCGCGGTGCCGATCAGCAGGTAGCCGGCCGGCAGCACGAGCAGCATCACCGGTGGCGGGACGGTGGGGGAGACCCAGTTGTCGACCGTCATCAGCAGGGCCAGCCAGGTCGGCCAGCGGCGCGCCAGCGCGGCGGCCACCGGGTGCCGGTTCGCCGGCGCCGGGTGCCCGTGCCGGTGCCGCAGCGCCACCAGGACCATCGCCGGGAGCATCAGCAGGTGTCCGCCGAGCGTCAGCGCGTCCCCGCTGACGAGCCCGGCGGCGAAGGGGACGAGCAGCAGCAGGAACGGCAGGTACATGGCGGCGACCATCTCGGCGGTGGCGCGGGCCGGGTGGCCCCGGTGCCACATCCAGGCGGCCATCCCGATCGACATGTCAGTCGCCATCACCAGGGCGGCGACCTCCGGCCGGGCCAGCATGCCGGAGAAGCCCAGCGCCGCGCCGGCCGTGCGCCAGAGCGGACCGAGCAGCAGCATCCCGACCACCATGGCGACGGTCATCTCGGCCAGGTGCCGCAGCAGGCGGCGGCCGGGGCGGTTCGCGGGGGTCGGCGGGGACGAGGGTACGGCGAGCGTCTCGGACATGCCTCGACCCTGCCGCCGACCGGCGCCCGGGCGACAGGCGCGACCGTCACGGAAAGACCGTGCGGGGCGCACGGCCGGACCGTGACGTTCCGCAGGGGTGGCCGGGGCCGGCGGGGCCCTAGGATCGGCGGACATGACGGTCGGCGTGGCGGCGACGGACCGGCGGCTGCGCCGGGCCCGCAGGGTGACCCTCGGGTCGCTGGCCGTCAGCCTCTGGGCCAGCCTGCTGCTGCCCGGGATCGGCCTGACCCGGGAGCCCGACCCGGTCCGGCTGGCGTGCGGCGCGGTGGGCGTCGTCGCGTTCGCGCTCGCGCAGACCGCGGTGCTCCACGCGGCGGTCACGCCGTGGCTGGCCCAGCGGCGGCGACGCCGGTTCGAGGTCGCGTTCGCCGTCGTCGCGGCGCTCAGCGTGCCCCTGGTCGGCCCGGTGGCGGCCGGCACCTGGCCGACCTGGGCCTGGCTCGGCGCCTCGCTGATCGGCATGACCCCGCTGCTGCTGCGGCCCGCCGCCGCGCTGGCCGCCGCCGCGGCGACCCTGGCGGTCGCGCTGGCGGTGGCCGCCTGGACCGGCGGGGCGGTCGGCCCCACCCTGGCCGTCACCGGCCTCGTCGGCGGCGGGACCGCCGCGGTCAACCGGGTGCAGGTCTGGTTCTGGGACCTGCTCGTCGAGGCCCGGCAGGGGCAGGCGGCCCAGGCCCGGCTCGCCGCCGCCGAGGAGCGGCTGCGCTTCGCCCGGGACGTGCACGACCTGCTCGGGCACGACCTCACGGTGATCGCGCTCAAGGCCGAACTGGCGGCCCGGCTCGCCCCGGTCGACGCCGGCCGGGCCGGCCGGGAGGCCGCCGAGGTGCAGCGGCTCGCCGGCTCGGCGCTGCACCGGGTCCGCGAGGCGGTGCACGGGTACCGGGCGGTCGACCTCGCCGAACAGCTCGCCGCGGTGACGGAGGTCCTGCGCTCCTGCGGGGTGCGGTGCGACGTCGTACCCCCGCCGGGCGACCTGCCGGCGGGCGTCGCCGCCGACCTGGCGGCGGTGCTGCGCGAGGCGGGCACGAACGTGCTGCGGCACAGCCAAGCCGGCTGGTGTCGGATCGAGATCACCCGGGAGGGCGGCGTGGCCACGATGACGATGCGCAACGACGGCCTCGGCGTCGGCGCCGACGCCGAACCGGACCGGCACAGCCACGGGCTGCGCGGCCTGACCGAGCGGCTGACGGCGGCCGGCGGCGGCCTGCGTACCCGCCGGGCGGACGGCGTGTTCACCGTCGAGGCGACCGTGCCGGTGGTCCCGTGATCCGGGTCCTGCTCGCCGACGACGAGGAGCTGATCCGGCAGGCCCTCGCCGCCCTGCTCGGCCTGGAGGGCGACCTCGAGGTGGTGGCGCAGGCCGGCGACGGGCGTGCCGCGCTCGACGCGGCGCGGGCCCACCGGCCGGACGTCGCCGTGGTCGACCTGGAGATGCCGCCGCCGGGCGGGATCGAGCTGGCGGCGGAACTGGGCCGCGCCCTGCCCTCGTGCGCGGTGGTGATCCTCACCGGCCACGGCCGCCCCGGCCACCTGCGGCAGGCGCTCACCGCCGGGGCCCGCGGCTTCCTGCCCAAGGGCGCTCCCGGTGGCGCGCTCGCCGACGTGATCCGCCGGGTCCACGCCGGCTCCCGGTACGTCGACCCGGCGCTGGCCGCCGACGCGCTGACCCTCCCGCCCTGCCCGCTGACCCCCCGCGAGCTGGAGACACTGCGGCTGGCCGAGTACGGCGCCCCGGTCGCGGTCATCGCCCGGCGCACCCACCTGGCCGCCGGGACGGTCCGCAACCACCTGGCGGCGGGCGTGCAGAAGCTCGGCGCGGCCGACCGGGCCGAGGCGGTGCGGATCGCCCGCGAGGCGGGTTGGCTCTAGGCCGTTTCGACCGGCACCCGCGCCTCGTCGAACAGCGCCGGTCCGGCGTACGCCACCGGCGGCGCCGCCCCCGCCGGTCGCAGCCCGGCCAACTGCTCGGCGCTGAGCGCGTAGACCACCCGGCCCAGGCCGGAGCGCTCGATGGCGGTGGCGCACATTCCGCACGGCTGGCAGCTGGTGTACATCGTCGCGCGGCCCGCCTCGTCGGCGTCGAGCCGCCGGGCCGCCCAGCGGGCCAGCTTCAGCTCCGGGTGCGCGGTGATGTCGTCGTCGGTCCGCTCGGTGTTGACCTCTTCGGCCAGCACCCGCCCGTCGGCGGCGACCAGCAGCGACCCGAACGGGCCGTCCCCGGCCGCCCGGGCCGTACCGGCCAGCTCGATCGCGCGGCGCAGGTGTCGTTCGTCGGTCTCGGTCAGCACGCTCATCCCGGTCGGGTTCCCCAGCGGAGGGGCCGCCACACGCCGGTTAACCTCACGGGCGTGCGTACGGTCGAACTGCTCTGCTCCCTGCCGCTGGAGCAGACGGTGCGTGCCGCCTGGGACCGGCTCGCCGCCGCCGGGCTGCCCAGCCTGGCCCGCAACACCCACCCCACCAACCGGCCGCACCTGACCATGGCCTCGGTCGACGGGTTTCCGCCCGGTGCCGCCGACCGCCTCGCCGACCTCCTCGACGCCGCGCTGCCCCTGCCGGTACGCCTCGACCGGGTCGAGGTGCTCGACGGCAGCGCCCCGCTGGTCTGGCTGGTCCGCCCCAGCCCGGAGCTGTCCGCCCTGCACGCCGCCGTCTGGGACGTGCTCGCCGGCGTCGACGGGCAGCACCCGTGGCACGCCCCCGGCCGGTGGATCCCGCACCTGAGCCTCGCGCTGCGCTTCCGGCACAACGACCGGCGGCTGGCCCGGGCGCTGGCCGGCGTCCACCGGCCGACGGGCGAGTTCGTGGCGGCCCGCAGCTACGACGGCGACACCCGTACGGTCAGCCCGCTCGGAGGGTGACGCGCCCACCCCGGTCGGCCTGGCCGTCGACGAAACGGCGTGCGTCGTGCCCTGAGGTGGGACCGGGGCCGCCCGCCCGAGGCCGGGCGGGCGGCCCTCGGCGGTCACCGGTGGAAGCGGACGTAGTCGAACACGGCGGTCACCGGCGGCTGCGCCCCGCCATGCGCGACCAGGCCGATCCGCGGGGTGGTGTCGGCGGGGAAGGTCCACACCCCACCCCACGTCCAGTGCGTCCCGTCCCGGCTGGACCCGGCCCGGAACTCGTGCTCGCCGGTGGCCGGGTCGACCCGGTGGGCCAGCCGCAGCCAGGTGGTGGTGGCCGGGGTGCCGACGATGTTCCCGCCGTAGACGGGCCGGCCGGCGAAGGGCAGCTCGTAGCCGTACTCGACCTGGCGGGTGTTCCAGATCGCCACCTGGGCCAACCGGGCGAACCGGTCGTCGTCGACGTACGCGACCAGGCCGGCCTGCTGGTAGTTGCGGACCGCCTCCTCGCCCAGGTCGAGGGTCACCTTCGTCTCGACCACGTAGTCGCCGGCGGGCGCGTCACGCAGCAGTACCCCGGCGCTGTTGCCGGTGCCGGTCAGGTCCGCGGCCTGCACCGGCCAGCGCAGCGCCCCGCCGGAAACGGTGGCCGCCGGGTCCTTTCGCACCCAGCGCCAGGCCGGGTCGAGGCCGTCGGTGAAGTCGTCGGAGTACGCCGGCAACAGCCCGCCGACGCGGGGCTCCGGCACCGCCCGTGGGGTCGGCCGGTGCAGCCGGGCGACGCTGACGTTGTCGAACTCCGCCTCGCCGCCGCGCGCGACGAGGGTCAGCCGACCCACCGTCGGCCGGGTCAGCGGCAGTGACACCACGGCGAGCTGGTCGCCGAGCCGGGCCGGGCTCAGCTCGGCGACGAGCTCGCGGCCGCGCACCTCGACGGCCAGGTTGTGCCGGTCGGCGGGGTCGAGACCGGCGGGCAGGGGCGCGCTCGCCGTCCGGCCGCCCGCCTCCCGGGCCACCAGGCGGCCGGCGGCGGCGTCGAGGCGTACCTCGACCCGGTCCAGGGTCAGGCCGGCCGCCTCCGCTCCGGTGAGCCGCAGGTCGGTCTCGGCGCGTACGTCGCCGCCGGTCACCGTGCGGCCGGTCACGGCGCCGCCGCCGGTGAGGCGGCCGTCGGCGACCCGCCACGAGCCGGTGCCGGTCCAGCCGGTCAGGCCGGGGGAGTCGAAGCGGGCGTCGAGGCGGGCGGTGGTCGCCGGCGCCCGGCGGTCGCCCTCGGACGGGCCGGCGCCGGCGTTGACGTGCGGCCAGCCGTCGATCCAGTCGAGGCGGTCGAGCAGCATCGGCCGCTCGTTGATGCCGAACGGCTCGTCCAGGTACGGGTCGGCCCGGTCGATGGCGTGGTAGACGATCCAGTCCTGCCCGGACAGATCGGTGAGGAAGCCGTTGTGCCCGGCCCCGATCCAGCGGTTGCCGTTCTGGGTGAGCACGGGCGTGCCGCCCGCCTGGGAAGCGGTCAACGCGATGCCGTCGCGGTCCACGAACGGCCCGCGCGGGCTCGCCGACCGTCCCACCTGTACCGAGTAGCCGGTGGCCGGGCCGGCGCAGCAGTTGGCGGTGGAGGCGAGGAGGTAGTACCAGCCGTCGTGGCGCAGCACGTAGCTGCCCTCGAACTTGTTGTCGATGGCGACCAGGGTGGGCGCGCCGACCGCGCGCAGCCCGTCGGCGGAGAGTTCGGTGACCGAGATCCCGCCGTAGTAGCTGCCGTAGTAGAGGTACCTCTTCCCGTCGACGTCGGTGAACTGGGACGGGTCGATGGTCCAGAGCCAGCCACCGCCGCCACCGGGGCGGGGCGCCACGACGGGCTGGTCGGCGAAGGTCCACGGGCCGGTCGGGGTGGGGGCGGTCGCCGCACCGACGGCGAAGTCGCCCCCGTCGGGGGAGACGGTGGTGTCGGTGACGGCCACGTACATGACCCACTGGTCGCCGATCCGGCGCACGTCGGGGGCCCAGAAGGCGGCGTCGGCCGTGGCGTAGGGCGGGCGCTGGTCGGGGCCGAAGGCGTCGCCGAGGTAGGTCCAGTCGACCAGGTCGGCGGAGCGGGCGGTGGGCACCCGGTGGAACTGCTTCTCGCCCTCGCGCAGCGGGTCCGTGGTGCCGTAGGCGTACCAGAACCCGTCGTCGCCGCGGACGACGACCGGGTCGGCGAAGGTGTCGGCGATCCCGGCGGAGACCGGGTTGCGGTAGCGGTCGGGGGCGTCGGGACCGGCAATGGCCGGCGCGGCGGCCGTCGCCGCCAGGAGCAGACCGAGTACGGCGGCGAGCGCGCCGCCGCGACGGAGGTGACCCATCAGACCTGCCTCGGGTGGGGTGGATGGTGGGCGGTGCGTCGTTCCGTCCGTTCTACAACGATGGATACAACGTTGTAAAGACGTCCGGCACGCGTCGGCGTCCGGCGAACCGTCGCCGTGGCACCATCGGTGGATGACCGCACCGCCCACCGACGGCCGCCGTCTCGCCGATCTCGCCGCCCTGCTCGCCGACGACACCCGGGCCGCCATCTGCCTGGCCCTGCTCGACGGGCGGGCCTGGACGGCGGGCGAGTTGGCGCGCTGCGCCGGGGTGGCCGCCTCCACCGCCAGTGAACACCTCACCCGGCTGGTCCACGGCGGGCTGCTGGTGGAGGAACGCCAGGGCCGGCACCGCTACCTGCGGCTGGCGGGCCCCGCCGTGGCGCAGCTGATCGAGGACCTGGCCGGGCACGTCCCGCCGGTGCCGCGCCCGGCCCGCTCGCTGCGCGCGGCCGCCGCCGATGCCGCGGTCGCCCACGCCCGGACCTGCTACGACCACCTCGCCGGACGGCTCGGCGTGCGGGTGCGCGACGCGCTGCTGACCCGCGGCCTGCTCGACAACGCGGACGGCCTGGCGCTGACTCCGGCCGGGCGGGACTGGCTGGCCGACATCGGCGTAGAGCCGCTGCGCGGCGGCCGGCGGCCCCTGGTGCGGGACTGCCTGGACTGGACGGAGCGCCGCCCCCACCTGGCCGGCGCGCTCGGCGCCGCGCTGTGCCGCCGGTTCGCCGAGCTGGGCTGGACGGCGCGTGGCAGCGGGCGCAGCATCCGGGTCACCCCGGCCGGCGTGGCGGCGCTCGCCGAGGTGCTGGGCATCGGGGCCGCCGACCTCGCGCCGCCCCGCCGCGACGACGGTGGCGGCGGACGCGCCTGAGCCGGGCCGCCGGCACGGTTCGGCCGGCGCCGAATCGATCGGCCCCTATTGTGTGGCGGGTGAGCGACCGGACACCCGCGATCCCGCCCGCCGCGCCGCCGCTCGTTCCGACCGACCTGAGGGGATGCCCCGATGAGCGACCGCAGCGCCGCCTTCCACGCCCTGCACCGCCCCGGCCAGCCGGTGCTGCTGCCGAACGCCTGGGACCACGCCTCCGGCGCCGCCCTGGCCGCCGCCGGCCATCCGGCGGTGGGCACCACCAGCCTCGGCGTGGCCGCGGCCGGCGGCCGACCGGACGGGGTGGCGGCCACCGCCGAGGAGACGTTTCGCCTCGCCGAGCTGCTGGTCCGGCTGCCGGTGCTGGTCACCGTGGACGTCGAGGCCGGCTTCAGCGACGACCCGTCGGCCGTCGCCGGGTACGCCGCCGAGCTGGCGGCGCTCGGGGTGGTCGGGATCAACCTGGAGGACGGGCGGGCCGACGGCTCCCTCGCCGACCCCGCGCTGGTGGTGGCGAAGATCGAGGCGGTCCGGGCCGGGGCGCCGCGGCTCTTCGTCAACGCCCGCACCGACGCCTGGTGGCTCGGCCTGCCCGATCCGCTGGAGCGGGCGCTACCACGGGTGCGGGCGTACCGGCGGGCCGGGGCGGACGGGGTCTTCGTTCCGGGGGTGGACGACCCGGCCACCGTCCGGCTGCTCGCCGACGCGGTCGACGCGCCGCTGAACGTGCTGGCCCGGCCCGGGGGACCGCCACTGGCGGCGCTCGGTCGTCTCGGGGTGGCCCGGGTCAGCACCGGCTCGCTGCTGTTCCGGGCGGCCCTGGCCGCCGCGGTACGCACCGCCGACGCCGTGCGCGCGGGGGTCGACCCGGATCCGGCGCTGCCGTCGTACGCGGACGTGCAGCGGATGACAGCGACCGGTCAACGCCCTTAGGCGGTAATAGGAGCATTACTCAGACTCTGCCGGTTACGGGCGCTTACGGTGTGTTTCAGGTACATCCGCACCGTGTCGTACCGGGAGAGGACCCGACCATGCGCGTGCCCAGCCGAAGTTCCGGCCACCAGCCCGGCCCGTCCGTCCCCTCGCCCGCTCCGGCGCGCCGGTCGCCCTCGCCGGCCATGGCGCGAGCGGCGGCCCCACCCACCCCGCCGGACCTCGACGCGTACCGCCATGCCGTCGCCGAGCTGCTGGTCGAGGTGGGGGCGCTCGCCGACGCGGCGTCCACCACGGCCCGGCAGGTCCTGCTCGACCAGCGGCTGCGGGAGCCGGCGATCGCCGCGGTGCTCGACGCGACCCCGCAGGGGTTCGTCGGCGCCCGCGAGACGCTGCTGCTGGAGATGGCCCGCCACCAGCCCAACGAGCGGACCTCGGCGAGCGACCTCACCGCGCTGGCCCGGATCTACCTGCTCTCCCGCATCGACGTGATGTGGTGGCGCGACAGCACCTCCTTCCTCACCGACGACCAGGTCCACAGCCATCCGGACCTGGTCGACCTGGAGTGGCTGCGCCGGCGCGGACTGCTCGGCTTCCGCTACCAGGAGCAGCCGGCCACCGTGCTCGGCCGGGGCGTACGGGCGGTGGGTCGCCGACTCCGCCCGGACGCCACCCCGCGCACCGCCGGACTGAAGTTCCGGTGGACCCGGCGCGAGGTGGTGGCGCTGCTCAACGACGTGGCCCGCGAGTTGGACCGGGCCACCCCGCCCGGCACCCCGCCGCTCTGGGTGACCAGCCTGGTGCGCAGCGCCGAGCACCAGTATCAGCTGCGCCGTCTCGGGTACGCCGCGATGGTGCCCAGCGGGCACTGCCTGGGCTGGGCGGCGGACGTGGAGATGGCCTGGCTCGCGCGCTTCGGCGCCCGGGACACGCTGGCCGAGATCCTGCTCGCCCGGCAGGCCGCCGGTGAGCTCAACGTGGTCGACGAGGGGCAGACCTGGCACCTGTGCCTGGCACCGGGCGCCCGCGCCCGGCTGCGCTCGGCCTACGAGGCGGAGATGGGGGCCTGAGATGTGGCATCGCGCTCAGCGGGCCGTGCAGCCGTAGACCTCCGACGACGGCCGGTACGTGCTCTGCTGTCGAGATGCGGGCCAGCGAGGCGAGGGTCCCGACGGGCCGGGTCGGAGCGCGCCGACATGGTGGCGGCGCGGGCGGGTAGTAGTGCCGGCATGGCGGAACCGGACGTGATGGTGGTGGGTCAGATCGCCCGGGACCTCGTCCTGCTGGTCGACGAGGTCCCGACGGCGTCCGGTACGGCCCCGGTCCGATGCCGGCGGGAGATGCTCGGCGGCAAGGGCGGCAACCAGGCCGTCGGCCTCGCCCAGCTCGGCGTCGACGTCGCACTGCTGGGCGTCGTCGGCGACGACGAGGTCGGCGACGCGCTGCTGGCCCGGGCCCGCGCCGACGGCATCAACGTGCGGGCGGTACGGCGCCGGCCGGGCACCGCGACCGGGTTGATCGTCGACCTGGTCGACGCGGAGGGCTGCCGCGCCCGCGGACCCCGCCCGTGGCCTGCGCGCCGCCCGTGAGCTGCTCGGGCGCGGCCCGTCCCTGGTGGCCCTCGCGGTGGACGGGGTGGGCAACGCCTTCGCCTGGCCCGACGGTGACCTCTTCGTGCCGCTGAGCGACACCCCGACGGTCGACACCACGGGCGCCGGGGACGCCTTCGTCGCCGCGCTCACCGCCGGGCTGCTGCGGGGCGTACCGCGTGAGCGCACCGCTCGGCGGGCGGTGGCCGCGGCGGGGGCGACCGTGGGCCGTCCCGGGGGCCGCCCGGAGCTCACCGACGCGGCGATCGCCGCGCAGCTGGCCCGGATGCCGGCCGGCTGAGGCACGACCGACCGGAGCTCGGTGGCGTGCGCCACCTTGCGACCCTCCTCGACCGCGCTGTGCCTGGTGTTGTAGGAGCCGAGAGTCCTGCTGCCCTGGCGCGAATCGGAAAACCGGTGTCGTCGCCGGACGGTGGACAAGCCCCGGTCCCTCCCATACGTTCCGGAGCTATGCGGAGGATTTTCCTGGGCGCCGGACTGGCCCTGTTGCTCGCCACCACCGGCTGTGCCGGCACCGACGACGCGCCGCCCGCGCCGGCCGGCGCCGGGGTCCCGATCGCCTCCCGGCAGGACGCCGACGAGATCGGGCGGACCCTGGCCAGCGTGCGCCGGGTCGACAAACTGCCGCTGTACGAGATGACCTACGTCGGCCGGTACGACGCGACGGTCGGCACGGACGCGAAGCCGGAGGCGAGTTCGTTCGGCTGCTCGCTGTTCGCCGCCAGCGGCGACCCGGCCCGGCCACTGTTCGCCCGCAACTTCGACTGGGAGGCCAACCCGGCGATGGTGCTGCGCACCGATCCGCCGGACGGCTACGCGTCGGTGTCCCTGGTGGACCTGTCGTACCTCGGGATCGGGCCGGACCCGACGGGGGATCGGCGGCTGCTGGACGCGCCGCTGCTGCCCTTCGACGGGATGAACGAGCGTGGGCTCGCGGTCGGGCTGGCCGCCGACGACGGGGCGACCGTGAAGCCGGTGCCGGGCCGCCCCACCGTCGGCTCGGTGCGCATCCTGCGGCTGGTGCTCGACCGGGCGGCCACGGTGGACGAGGCGGTGGCCGTCTTCGGCCGCTACAACCTGGACTTCGACGGCGGGCCGCCGCTGCACTACCTGCTCGCGGACGCGGGCGGCCGCTCGGCGGTGGTGGAGTTCGTGGACGGGACGATGCGGATCCAGCGCGGCGAGGGCCGCTGGCAGGCACTGACCAACGTGCCCGTGGTCGGGGTGTCCGAGAAGAAGCGGCGCGACGACCGCCGGTACGGCGTCATCGCGGCCGCGTTGGAGCGGGCCGGCGCCCGGGTGGACGCACCGGCGGCGCTGCGCATCCTCGACGAGGTGCGGCAGGGCCACACCCGCTGGTCGGTGACGTACGGGCTGCGCAGCGGCGAGGTGCACCTGGTCACCGCGACCGGCGGGGAGCGGCGCTACCGACTGCCGATGAGCTGACCGGCGTACGCGAAAGGGCCCGGCCACCCGACGGGGACCGGGCCCTTTGGGCGCTCGCCCTACCAGCTGGGGTAGCCGGCCTGGGTCTGCACGTTGAGCTCGCGGAACTTGACCAGGTCGGCGGACCAGGTCCGCCAGTCGTTCAGCTCCAACACGTCCAGGCCCTTCTGGATGTCGTTGGAGTAGATGTGCCCGTTGTAGTAGTACGTCGACCAGGCGCCACCGGTGATGAGCTGGGTGTCCGACAGCGGGCCGCGCTCCCAGAACCCGATCTCCTTCGGCTTGGCCGAGTCGGTGAAGTCCCAGACCGAGACGCCGCCCTGGTACCACGCCTGGACCATGATGTCGCGGCCGACCACCGGGATCAGCGAGCCGTTGTGCGCCACGCAGTTCTCGGTGTCCGCGTTGACCCGCGGGATCTTGTAGTAGCTGCGGAAGACCATCGTCCGGGCGTCACCGCGACCGGTGATGTCGTAGATGGCGTCCGCGCCGCGGTTCGGCCCGGTGACCTCGTTGCAGGTGGCCGCGCCGCCGCCGCCCAGCTCGTCGGTGAAGACGACCTTGGTGCCGGTGTTGTTGAACGTCGCCGAGTGCCAGAAGGCGAAGTTCTCCGTGTCGCGCACCTGGTTGATCACGCGGGGCGCCTCGCGGTCGCTGATGTCCATCAGGATGCCGTCGCCCATGCAGGCGCCGGCCGCGAGGTCCTTCGACGGGTACGCGGTGATGTCGTGGCAGCCGCTGGTCGCCGACTTCTGGCCCGGAATGCCCTCGTAGCCTCCGTCCGGGAAGAGGTTCGGGGTGGCCACCACGGCCGCCTCGGTGGGCTTCTTCACCGGAACCTTGATGATGGAGATGGAGTCGTGCGGTGGCGGGCAGCCCACGTAGGTGTCCCGCGGTCCGTACGAGGAGACGTACAGGTAGACCGAGCGGCGGTCCTTGGCCGGCACCAGTGTGTGGGTGTGCGAGCCGCAGGCCGTCTTGACGGACTTGATGTAGCGCGGGTTGGCCTTGTCGCTGATGTCGAAGACCTTGATGCCCTCCCAGATCGTCTCGGTGGTCGGCACGCCCTGACTGTTGCAGGAGTCGCCGTTACGCGGTGAGTCGGTGGAGAGGAAGAGCAGGTCACCGTAGACGGAGATGTCGTTCTGCGAGCCGGGGCAGAGCACCTGCGACACGATCGTCGGCGCGCTCGGCTTGCTGATGTCGTAGATGACGAACCCGTTGTAGTTGCCGGCGAAGGCGTAGCGGCCCTGGAAGGCCATGTCGCTGTTGAGTGCGGCCAGGGTGTCGAACGGCGCCTGCTTCGGCACGTTGGCGATCTGGCGCAGGTTGGGGCTGCTGGAGATCTCGTCGACACCGAGGCTGGCGGTCGTGGCCGTGGCGGCCTGTGCGGTGGTGGCCGTGGCGACCGCCTCCGCGTCGGGCGTCACGGCGGCGTTGCCGGCCGGGGCGGTGGCGACGCTGGCGACCAGGAGGCCGGCCGCGGCCAGGCTCACGATCCTCAGTTGACGTCGTCGGGGGAGGTGGAATCTGATCATCGGCAGGGCCCTTCGACAGGGGTTGATGATTGTGGACACCTTACCGTCTCGCGAAGGTCATCAATGTGAGCTGGGTCACATTAAAGCCCTCCGGTCAGTGGATACGATCGCTGCGACCTCGACCGGAGGGGGAGCCGCATGACCGCCCGACGTGGACGGACCCTGCTCGTCGTCACACTCGCGGCCGCGGTGCTGGTGGTGCTGGCGCTCGCGCTGCGGCCCGCCGACCGTCCCGCCCCGATGGCCGTCGGCTCGACCGGCACCGCGTCACCGGCCCCGCCGGCGGCGGACGGCCCCGCCGTCATCGTCCCCGGCCGCCCCGGCGAGTCGGCCGTCGCCCGCCCCGCCGGGGAGGTGCGCGACACCGCCTCGCCCCGCTACAACTCGCTCGACGTCTGGTTCGTCCGGATGATGATCCCGCACCACCAGCAGGCCCTGGAGATGGCGGAGCTCGCCGAGGGCCGGGCCGGCAGCCCGCAGGTCAAGGCGGTGGCCGACCGGATTCGCGGCGCGCAGGGGCCGGAGATCGGCATGATGCGCGGCTGGCTGAGCGCCCGCGGCCTGCCGACCGAGGTGCCCGGCCACGACCACGGCGCCATGCGCGGCATGCAGTCGCCCGAGGCGATCCGCCGGCTGGCCGACGCCCGGGGCGCCGAGTTCGACCGGCTCTTCGTGCAGATGATGACCGCGCACCACCAGGGCGCGGTCACGATGGCCACCGACCTGCTCTCGGTCGGCGCCGACCAGCAGCTCAACGAGTTCGCCAACTCGGTGGCCACCGAGCAGTCCGTCGAGATCGGCCGGATGCGCGAGCTGGTCCGGCCGCCCGCCTGACCGATCCCATTGACACCAAGAATATGTCGCCGAGTGCCGTGGCCGATCTCAAGAGGCGGGTCGCCGGTCGAACGGACTGGGATGGCAAGGTGGTGTTTGACAAATGAGCAGGTACAAGCGGAGCGGCGCTGACGTGGTCCGCTGGCCGGACAGTCCCGACGCCCGGGAGGCACTTGAGGAGTGGTTCGCCGCCGCTTCTTCGGACACTGCGTCGTACCTGTCGGGCGACTTTCTCGATTTTCGTGGTGCGGATCTCAGCAACCTTGACCTGACGGGCGCCTACCTGGCCAATTCCTGCCTGGTCGGTGTTCGATTCGAGGACGCCAACCTCGGCGGCGCGAACCTGAACAATTCCGAGCTTCAGGGCGCCGACTTCTCCTTTTCCGACCTGGCCAAGGCTGAAATGGTGGGCTGCTCGGCCAGGAACGCGCGGTTCCGCGGGGCGCGGCTGTTTTCGGTGGAGTTCGACGAAGCCGTCCTGGAGGGGGTCGATCTCAGCCACGCGATCCTCAACTCGGCCAAGCTCTACAAAACCGATCTACGCGACGCCAATCTTGAGTTCTCGAGCCTGCGGTGGTGCGCTCTGGGCGGCACGGACATGCCCGCGGTGCTGAGCGGTGCGAGAATGTTCGGCTGCCAGCTCGAGGGCGCGAAGGGGACGGTTGTCGGCCCGGTCTTCGTCGATCAGGGCGCAACCCTGTTGCTCCACGCCGCCGAACTGGAGGCATGGTTCTCGGAACAGGATGCGAAGAACGTACAGGTGGTACCTCGGACGCGGTAGCTGTCGTCATGCCACCCCGGTCGCGAGCCGCCGATGCGGTTCGCGACCGGAGTAGCCGGTGGACCCCGACGCCGCCACCTCGCCGGCGCGGAGTTCGACCACCGGCCGGCGCACGACATCGAGGGCGACCTGACCCGTACGCTGGGTGACCGTGAACCGCACCGTCTTCGGCCGTCCGCTGCGCTCCGTCGCCTTCGACGTCCTCGTCTCCGGCGTGGTGGTGCTCCTCGCCCTGACGGGCGTGGTGAGCCAGCCCGGCGGCTGGCGGGCCACGCTGGTCGGCTGCGCCATGGCGGTCGCCCTGCTGTGGCGCCGGCTCCACCCGTCGGCGGTGGCCGCCGTGGTGGCGGTGCTCGCCCTGGTCCAGGTGATCGCCGGCTGGGGACCGCTGGCCTTTGACCTCGGGGTGCTGATCGCCCTCTACAGCGTGGTCAAGTACGCCGACCGGCTCCGCGACGGCGTGCTCGCGGGGATCGTCGCGGCGGTCGGGGTGCTGCTGGCCGCCTCGCAGACCGTCGGCCCCGCCGCCTGGTGGGCCTCGGCCATCTGGTTCGGGCTGATCACCGGCGGGGTGTGGCTGGTCGCGCTGAACGTGCGCACCCGCCGGCTCTATGTGCTCAGCCTGGAGGAACGCGCCGCCACCCTGGAACGCGAGCGGGAGGCCGAGGCCCGCGCCGCGGTGGCGGGGGAGCGGGCCCGGATCGCCCGGGAGCTGCACGACGTCGTGGCGCACAGCATGGCCGTGATGATCGTCCAGGCAGACGGGGCCCGGTACATGCTCGACCGCGACCCGGAGATCGCCCGCACCGCCGTCAAGGTGGTCGCGGACACCGGCCGGCAGGCGCTGGAGGAGATGCGCCGGCTGGTGGGCGTACTGCGGGAGCCGAGCGCGCCGGAGCCGTCGGCCGCGCCCGGCGCGGCGGGTGAGCCGGACGGCGCCGGGGTCGCCGCCGACTCCGAGCGAAGGCGGGCGACGGTCGCCGAACTGCCCGCCCTGCTGGACCGGTTCCGCGACGCCGGGCTGCGCGTCCGGTATACGGTCAGCGGCGATCCGCCCCCGCTGCCCCCGGGCCTCGACCTCACCGTCTACCGGGTGGTGCAGGAGGCGCTGACCAACGCGCTCAAGCACGCCGGGGTCGGCGCGAGCGTCACGGTCACCATCGAACACGCCCCCGACGCCGTCGTGGTCCGGGTGGTCGACGACGGGCACGGCCGCCCGCCGGTCGGTCCCGCGCCGTCCGGCGGGCACGGCCTGGTCGGCATGCGCGAGCGGGTCGGCGTGTACGACGGCAGCCTCGTCGCCGGCCCGAGGCTGGCCGGCGGCTGGCGGGTCGAGGCGCGACTGCCGCTACCGTCGACCCCCGGGACGGAGGTGACCGCGGCATGACGGTCCGGGTGGTGATCGTGGACGACCAGGCGCTGGTCCGCGCCGGGTTCCGGATGGTGCTGGACTCCCAGCCCGACCTGGAGGTGGTCGGCGAGGCGATCGACGGCGCGGACGCGCTGCGGCTGCTCGCCCGTACCGAGGCGGACGTGGTGGTGATGGACGTCCGGATGCCCACCATGGACGGCGTGGAGGCGACCCGCCGGATCTGCCGGGACCGCCCCACCGGCCCACCCCGGGTGCTGGTGCTCACCACCTTCGACACCGAGGCCGACGCGTTCGCCGCGCTGCAGGCCGGGGCGAGCGGCTTCCTGCTCAAGAACGTGCCCCCGGAGGAACTGCTCGCCGCGATCCGGGTGGTCGCCGCCGGTGACTCGGTGGTCGCGCCGTCGATCACCCGCCGGCTGCTGGACCGGTTCGCCGACCGGTTGGGGCCCGAGCCCACCGAGGACCCCCGGCTGGCCCTGCTCACCGAACGGGAGCGCGAGATCCTGCTGCTCGTCGCACAGGGGCTGTCCAACGCGGAGATCGCCGGCCGGGTGCACGTCGCCGAGGCGACCGTGAAGACCCACGTCGGGCGGATCCTGGCCAAGCTCCAGCTCCGCGACCGGGTGCAGGCGGTGGTGCTGGCCTACGAGAGCGGGCTGGTCACGCCGGGAGGCTGAACGGCGGGTACGACCTGGGTCGTACGGGTCAGCCCCGTCGGGGGCGACCCGGGGCGTACCGACCTCGACCGCGCGGGTGGACGCCGCCGGCGGTGGGGCTGCATAGCGTCGGAGACGTTCTGGTCACCGACTGCACGGGGAGCCATCGCATGTCCCTCGCACCACCCGTTCCGGCCCGTACCGGCGTCGCGGTCACCGCGCGCGGCCTGCGCAAGGAGTACGGGCGCGGCGCCGCCCGGGTCGTCGCCCTCGACGGCGTCGACGTCGACTTCGCCGCCGGCCGGTTCACCGCCATCATGGGCCCGTCGGGCTCCGGCAAGTCGACGCTGATGCACTGCCTGGCCGGCCTCGACAGCCCCACCACGGGCACCGTCCGCCTCGGCGACACCGATACCGCCCGCCTCGACGACAAGCAACTCACCCTGCTGCGCCGGGACCGGATCGGCTTCGTCTTCCAGAAGTTCAACCTGCTGCCGGCGCTGACCGCCGAGGAGAACATCGTCCTGCCGCTGGCCATCGCCGGCCGGCGACCGGACCCGGCCTGGCAGCGGCAGGTGGTGGCGGCGGTCGGCCTGGCCGACCGGCTCGGCCACCGGCCCGCCGAGCTCTCCGGCGGCCAGCAGCAGCGGGTCGCTGTCGCCCGGGCACTGGTCACCCGCCCCTGGGTGGTCTTCGCCGACGAGCCGACCGGCAACCTGGACTCCCGCTCGGGAGCCGAGGTGCTGGGGCTGCTCCGGGAGGCCGTCGACACCCTCGGCCAGACCGTGGTCATGGTCACCCACGACCCGGTGGCCGCCGCGTACGCCGACCGGGTGGTCTTCCTCTCCGACGGCCGGCTGGTCCGCGAACTCGCCATGCCGACCGCCGAGCGGATCCTGGACGCGCTCGCCGGCCTCGACCCGGCCGCGCCGGCGCGGGGGCGGTGACCGCGATGATCCGGCTGACCCTGCGCTCGTTGCGCGCCGACGCGGTGCGGCTGCTGCTCTCCTCCCTGGCGATCGTGCTCGGCGTGGCCTTCGTCGCCGGCACCCTGATGGTCACCGACGGCATGCGGGCCGGCGCGTACGACCGGGCCGGAGCCTTCGACCGGCACACCGACCTCGGCGTGTACGCCGGGGCGGACCCGCTCCCACCCGCCCTGGTCGACCGGGTGCGCGCGGTCGACGGGGTGACCGCCGCCGAGGGGGAGTTGACCGGCTCCGGCGGGGTGGTCGGCTCCGACGGCCGGCCGGTGCTCGGCTACGCGGTGCTCGCCTCGATCCCCACCGACCCGGCCCTGCGCTCGTACGACCTCGCCGCCGGCCGGCTGCCGGACCGCCCCGGCGAGGTCGTCCTCGACGCGCCCACCGTGCGGGAGGAGGGCTTCGCCCTCGGTGCGCCGGTCCGCGTCGGTGGGGCCACCGGGGCGGCCCGGGCGTACACCCTGGTCGGCGCCGTCGACGTGGCCGGCACCTCCCGCGACGTCGGCGGTCCCTTCATCGGCCTGGTCGGCGCGGACGCCCTGGCGGTGACCGGGGAGCGGGGGTACGGCCGGATCATGGTGGCCGTCGCCCGGGGGACGTCCCGGGAGGCGGTGGCCGAGCGGCTGGCCGGTGCGGCCGGCGGCGGGACGACCGTGAAGAACCGCCAGCAGATCCTCGACGACGCGGTGGACGACGCGGTCCGCGACCTGGAGCAGTTCGGGATGGTCCTGCTGACCTTCGCCGGGGTCGCGGTGGTGGTGGCCGGCTTCGTCATCGCCAACACCTTCGCCATCGTGCTCGCCCAGCGGACCCGGCGTACCGCCCTGCTCCGGCTGGTCGGCGCCACCCGGGGGCAGGTGTTCCGGGCCACCCTGCTGGAGTCGGCGGTGCTCGGCCTGGCCGCCTCGGCGCTCGGGGTGCTGGCCGGAGCCGGCCTGGCCGCGGGCCTGGCGGCGGCACTGTCCGCCCTGGAGCTGCCGGTCTCCGGCGGGGTCACGCTGACCGGGTCGACCGTGCTGCTCGCCGTGGCGGTGGGCACCGTGATCACCGTGGCCGCCGCCTTCGTGCCGGCCTGGCAGGGCACCCGGGTCGCCCCGGTGGCCGCGCTGACCGACGCGGCCGTGCAGGTGACCCGCCGGGCCGGCCGGGTCCGGCTGGTGGTCGGCGCACTCGTCTTCGCCGCCGGGGTCGCCGCGCTCGCGGTGGCCGCCGGCGTCGGCCAGATCGTGCTGGTCGCCCTCGGCGGGGTGCTGACCTTCTCCGGCATCGTGCTCTACGGCCCGGTGCTGGTGCCCGCCCTGGTCCGGCTGCTCGGGGCACCGGCCCGGCTGCTCTTCGGCGCCACCGCCGGGCTGGCCGTGGCCAACGCCGTACGCAATCCCCGCCGGGTCTCGGCCACCGCCACCGCGCTGGTGATCGGGATCGGCCTGGTCTCGGCGTTCGTGGTCGGCGCCGGGAGCGTGAAGGTGGGCATCGAACGCGCCGTCGACGCCCAGATCGGCGTCGACTACCTGGTCACCGGCATCGGGGGCGACCTGCCGGCGCCGCTCGCCGGTGAGTTGGCCGCGCGGCCGGAGCTGGGGGTGGTGCACGAGCAGCGCAGCCGGGTCGTCGACGGGCTGGAGGTCCGCGCCGCGCATCCGGCGCTGGTCGCCCGTACCCTGACCGGCACCGTGGCGGGTGACAGCCGCGGCCTGGGCCCGGGCGCGGTGCTGGTGCACCGGCAGCTCGCCGAGGCGCGCGGCTGGAGCGTCGGCTCCCCGGTGACGCTCGCCGGCCGGTCCTTCCGGGTGGCCGCGGTGGTGACCGCCGACGAGGCCGCGCCGGCCGGCGCCCGGGTGCCCGAGGGGCACGTGGTCGACATGGTCGACACCGACTTCGTCCGGCTCTTCCCGACCGAGCGCGGCTTCCTGGCCGAGGTGGACCCCGCCGACGGGGTCTCCGCCGGGCAGGCCCGGGCGGCGATCGAGACGGTCGTCGCGCGGTACCCGACGGTCAACCTGATGGACCAGGCCGCCTACAAGAAGATGCTCACCGGCACGGTCGACATGCTGCTGGCCTTCGTCACCGCGCTGCTCGGCCTGGCGGTGGTGATCGCCCTGGTCGGCGTGGCGAACACGCTGAGTCTGTCAGTGGTGGAGCGGACCCGGGAGAACGCGGTGCTGCGGGCGGTCGGCCTCACCCGGGGCCGGATGCGGGCGATGCTGGCCGTCGAGGCGGTGCTGATGGCGCTGGTCGGGGCGGTGCTCGGGATGGCCCTCGGCACCGGGGTCAGCGCCGGGGCGATGGCTTTCGTGGCGAAGATCGGTGGCGACTTCACCCTGGTGCTGCCCTGGGGACGGCTCACGTTGATCCTCGCGGTGGCGGTGCTGGCCGCCCTGCTCGCCTCCGTGCTGCCGGCCCGCCGGGCGTTGGGCCGGCCGGTGGTGGAGGCGTTGGGCGCGGAGTGACCCGGCGGCGGCCGGTCCCGGGCGGGACCGGCCGCACCCGTACGCGTCAGAGCCGCTCCACGGCCGCCCCGGCAGCGGTCACGGGTGTCGAAGACGTACCGGGCGGGTCGGGTCACCAGGTCGTGGTCGGAGCTGTCGTGGTCGGTCACCACGATCACCGCGGAAAGTCCGTTTTGTGGCTACCGGTCCGCTGTGTCGGCCGCCAGCCTGTCCTGCGCCGGCGACGCCGAGGTGTCGGGCGGCGGGCTGGCCGGCCCGGGGGGGCTGGTCGTTTCCTCCGGCGAGGTGGTGGCGGTCGGCGGGTCCGTCGGCGTGCTCGAGGGTGTGGTGGGCACGGACTGCGTCGCGCTCGGTGCCGGCGTGGGGCTCACGGTGGCCGAGCGCCGGGCGTTCGGGTTCCTGGTGCGGTCCGGTCGGCTCGTCTGGTCGAGGCCGGTCTGCTCGGGGGCTTCCGGCAGCTCTTCCTGGCCGCTGGGCACGGTGGCGGGCACCGTGCTCTTGATGTTGGTGGCCCCGTCGCCGGTCTCCCTGGCCGCGCCGAGCGCCGCGCCCAGGGCGGTGAGCGCCACCAGGACCGCCGCCAGCGCGCCGACCAGCGAGCCGCGCCGACCCCGGCCCTGCCTCGGCGCCACCGTGGCGGCCGGCGGCAGCACCGGGAGGTCGTCCCGCGTGGTGGGGGTGGGGCCGGCCGCGCCACGCAGTGCCGGGGGAACGAAGGCAGTCGTTGCGGCGCCGTCGCTCAGGGCGGCCCGGGCCGCCGCGGCCATCTCCGCGCCGGTGGCGAACCGGTCGGCCGGGTCCTTGGTCAACGCCCGCGACACCAGCGCGTGGACCGGCGCCGGGATGTCGTCCGGCAGCGCCGGCGGCTCGTCGTCGAGGTGCCGCACGGCGACCTGGAGCGGATTGTCGCCGGTGAACGGCGGGCCGCCGGTGAGGCAGCAGTACGCGACCGCCCCGAGCGCGTAGATGTCGGTGGCGGGGGAGACGGGCCGGCCGGAGGCCTGCTCCGGCGCCATGTAGAGCGCCGTTCCCGGCACGGCGTTGGTGCTGGTGATGCTGGTCACGTTGGTCGACCGGGCGACGCCGAAGTCGACCAGGACCACCGTGCCGTCCTCCTGCACCAGCAGGTTGCTCGGCTTGACGTCGCGGTGCACGATCCCGCCGGCGTGCGCGGCGTGCAGCGCCTGGGCGGCCTGCGCGACGACCGACATCGTCTCGGCCGCGTCCAGGTGGCCGGCGGCCTCGATCCGCCGGGACAGCGGCTCGCCCTCGACGAACTCCATGACCAGGTAGTCGGCCCGCCCGCCGTCGTCGAGCCGGTCCTGGCCGCAGTCGAAGACCTGCACGATGCCCGGGTGACGCAGGGCGGCCATGATCCGGGCCTCGGCGCGGAACCGGGCGATGAAGTCGGGATCGGAGACCAGCGCAGGCAGCAGCACCTTCACCGCGACCTGGCGGCCCAGGACCAGGTCCGTGGCACGCCAGACGTCGCCCATGCCGCCGGTGGCGACACGTTCGTCCAAGCGGTAGCGACCGCTGAGCACGACCTCCGATGACAACACCCGGATACCGTACCCAGAGGCGGCGACGCGCACTCATGGCTGTCTCCACCGTCGTCCTCGCGGCGGTGTGGCGCCGGTCCCGCCGCACCGGCGGCCGGGTGGACGGGGGGTGACGGGGTCCGGATCGGTTGTCACAGTGGCGGTTGGCAGACGCCGTAAGCTGGGCAAACCGGCCGACTCGGGACGCGCGCGCGGTGGCGACCTGGCCCGCAGCGTCCGGTGACCGATTTTCGTCACGCGGACTCGCCGCATGTTCGGGTAGATGTTTCTCACTCTTTCCCCGACCGGCGGCGGCTTGTCCACCCGCCGGTCCGCTCCTACTGTTAGCGCGACTCAGGCCAGCCCACGGTGCCGGTACGGCATCCGCGCCGACCGCCGTATTGTCGCGGCGTGTGTCAGACATGCCGCCCGGGCCAGTCGGCAGGGGCGCGATGGGGTCAGCGGGGGGCTGATGGTGCGCGATGGGGTCCGGCTGCCGGACCGGAGGTGCGTCACCCACGTCCAGCCGGCGACGGGTCGGGCGGGACGGCAGGAACGGCGGACGCATGACCGGTGAGCTGACCGAGGCGGTCGTCGCGGCGCAGGCCGGGGACGAGGAGGCCTTCCGCTGCCTCTACCGCAGCCTTCAGCCCGGCCTGTTGCGGTATCTCACCGCCCTCGTCGGCGCGGACGCCGAGGACGTCGCCTCGGAGACCTGGTTGCAGATCTCCCGGGACCTGCCCACCTTCACCGGCGGCGAGTTCCGGGCCTGGACGGTGACCATCGCCCGGAACCGGGCCATGGACCACCTGCGCCGCCAGCGTCGCCGCCCCTCCCTGCCGGTGCCGGTGCAGGCGTTGAGCGAACTGGCGGGGGACGCCGACACGGCGGAACGGGCCGGTGAGACGATCGGGACGGAGGCCGCGCTGGCGCTGATCGCGACGCTGCCACCGCGGGAGGCCGAGGCGGTGCTGCTGCGGGCGGTGATCGGGCTGGACGCCGAGACCGCGGGCCGGGTGCTCGGGCGACGCCCGGGTGCCGTCCGCACCGCCGCGCACCGTGGCCTGCGCCGGCTCGCCGCGTTGCTGGACCGGCACGAGCTGCCCGTGCCGTCCGGCGACGAGCGGACCGGCCCGCCTCGCCGCCGGCGGGGCCGGCAGGCGCCGAGCACGTCCCGTGCCGAGCCGGCGGACGGATGACGTGAGGGGAAACTGGATGGACTTCCGCCGCTCCGACGGCTCAGAGCGGCCGGCCGACCGGGCCGAGGCCGAGCGGCTGCTCGACGCGGCCCGGGCCGGCGGCCCGCCGTCCGCGGGTGACCCGCTCGCCCGGTTGCTCTCCGCCGCGGCCGCCCCGGCCCGACCGGGTGAGCTGGCCGGCGAGGAGGCCGCGCTGGCCGCGTTCCGGGCCGCCCGCG
>NZ_JBFALG010000018.1:0-127024 GCF_040656135.1 Micromonospora sp. NPDC050200 | reverse complement strand
ACCAGCGAACCCGCCACTGACCAGCCCGGAACACAACCCTTCTAACCAGTACAACTCGAAAGATCAGCCGTTACACCACTTCCGGGGGCTTGACCAGTTCACCGCCTGGGGATTCGTCCATGCGCTAGCTGTCCTGCATGCCAACGGATGCGACGTGGGTCATCAGGGAAGAAGCTGTCCCAGTCGTGGTCCAGGCACGTCCATGCCAGCGGCTGCCCGCACCAGTGCCGCACCACCGCCGGCAACAACAGGTGCCCTTGACCAGTGATGGTGAAGATTCCGTGGGGATCCCGGCGCACGACGATGACGCCAGCGCCCTCACGGACGTCCAGCCTGGCACCAGACTCCCAACCCAACGCGTCGATGATCGACCGATCACGGATCCGGCCACTGCTGACGGAGCTGAAAAATTAGGCGTTTGGTTGGACGTTGCAACACGTTCAGCAAATCAATCGAGTCAGGTCATCCGGACTCCTTAGCTTCGCCGTCGAAGGAAGTTGGAGTTGGCAACGGTTTTTGGCTGCTCGCGGCCAGATGGGACGAGACCCCGATGCAACCAGCTGCTGCCGTTCGTGCGCGCGGCATCACCAAGACCTTCGGCGACGTCATCGCCCTCGACGGGGTCGATCTCGACCTCTCCGAGGGGCAGATCCACGGGCTCGTCGGGCCCAACGGCGCCGGCAAGACCACTCTCCTGGGCATGCTGCTGGGCCTGGCGGTGGCCGACGGCGGCTCACTGGAGATCCTCGGCTCACCGGTTGGGCGCATCCTGTCGGTGCCCGGCGGCGTCGCGGGCTTCGTGGACGGCCCCGGTCTGTATCCCGAGCTGACGGCGCGCCAGAACCTTGCGGCCCTGGTCTCCCTGCGGAGCGGCGCCGGCCGCTCCGCCGACGTTGACGAGCTGCTCGACCGGGTCGGGCTCACCGAGGTGGCGGGTGACAGCGTCCGCGGCTTCTCGCTCGGCATGCGGCAGCGCCTCGGGCTGGCCGCCGCCCTGCTCGGCGAGCCGCGTCTGCTGGTCCTCGACGAGCCGGCCAACGGCCTCGACCCCGCCGGCAAGCGACAGGTCCACCAGGTCCTCACCGACCTCGCCGAGACCGGCGGCACCGTGGTCCTCTCCAGCCACCGCATGGACGACCTCGCGGCGCTCTGTGACGACGTCACCCTGCTGTCCACCGGCCGGGTCGTCTTCTCGGGCCCGGTGCACAAGCTGGCCACGGAGAGCGGCGAGCTCGACTACCGGCTCGTCACGACCGACGCCGACGGCGCACGCCGGCTCGCCGACGACATCCCGGGCCTGAGCCGGGTCGCGGGCCGGAAGTCGCAGTCGCAGTACGACGACCAATCGGTCTTCGTGCGGGGCCCGGAGCCGGCCCTCGACGACCTGGTCGCCCGGCTCGTCGGCGCGGGCATCGCGATCCGCGAGCTCGGCCCCGTCGTGCCCCCTCTGGAGGCCGCTTTCCTGGCGCTCACCGGCGCCGGCGCCGGCGCCAGCGCCGACGCCGACACCGGCCCAGACGCCGACATCAGCCCTGGCTCCACCCCCGACCTCCAGGAGACCTCCCGATGACCGCGGCCATCGTCGATGCCCCCGTCCGCACGCAGCCACAGCCCGTGGCGCTGAGCCGCTGCTACACGTTCGAGCTGGTCAAGCTGGTCTCGCAGTGGCGCGTCCGGCTGGTCTTCCTGGCGTGCCTGCTTGCCCCGGCCATCTACACGGCGGTGATCAGCCAGCAGACCTCCCTTCCCGCCGACGCGGTCTACGGCCGCTGGATGAACCAGTCCGGCTGGGCGGGCTCCCTGGTCATCCTCGTCTTCATGGGCACGTTGGTGCTGCCCCTGCTCACCTGTCTCGTGGCCGGTGACGTCTTCGCCGTCGAGGACCGGCTCGGCACGTGGCGGCACCTGATGGTCGCGGTGCGCTCGCCGCGCCGGATCTTCGTGTCCAAGGCGATGGCCGCGCTCACCGTCACCCTGGCGCTTCTCGCCGCACTCCTCGTGTCGTCGCTGGCCGGCGGCCTGCTGGCGCTCGGCGCCCAGCCGATGCCGGGACTGGACGGGCACATCATGGACTCCGGTGAGCTCACCCGGACGGTCCTCCTCGGCTGGCTGACCATCGTCCCGCCCACGCTCGCCTTCTCCGCGGTCGGCCTGCTCGGGTCGGTCGCGCTGGGGCGCTCTCCGCTGGGCCTACTGATGCCGGTGGTCATCGCGCTCATCCTCGAAGGTGTCCAGCTGATGCCGGTCCCGGTGGCGCTCCGGGTGGCGACGCCGATGAACGCCTTCATTACCTACCGCGGCCTCTTCACGGCCCCAGGTCAGCTCGGGTCGCTGTGGATCGGGCTCGCCGTCAGCCTGGCCTGGACGGCGCTGGCCACCTACCTCGCCTACCGGCTCTTCGTGCGTCGCGACTTCACCGACCTGGCCTACGACGGCATGGGCCGCCGCTTCCTGGTCTCGGGTCTGGCCCCGCTGGCGGGCCTGGCCGCGGTCACGACCGTGGTCGTCGCCGTGACCACGGGTGCCAACGGCACGGGCATCGAGCGGCCCAAGCTCGAGGCCTCGCTGGCGACGTCGTTCTCGCACCTGTACGTCCTGCAGACCGAGCAGCTCAACCGGCGGGCGGTCACCGAGGAGCAGCTCCACGCCACGGCCAAGTGCGACAAGGGCGGGGAGCGCGTCGAGGACCACGGTCCGGGCGCCGACTGGCGCTGCGTCGTGACGTGGACCCTCCCTGGTACGACCGCGACCGGCAACGCGATCTACCAGCTCGAGGTGACCGCGGACGGACGGTACGTCGCCGACGGCGACGGGCCGAAGGAGGTCAACGGGTTCTTCCAGGTCGCCACCCCCCTGGGTGACCGACCGAACCCGCTGTGGCAGTTCGACGGAGTCGTCGATCTGCTGGCAACTACAAAGTGAAGGGAAACCAGATGAATGTAAGGCGCAACCGCGTCGTGAAGCGGCCTCGTCGTCGCCTCCTGCGCTCGTTGCCCACCGGCCTCGTGGCCGGCGGCGTGGCCCTCGCGGTCACGGTCACGGGTGGTGTTGCCTACGGTTCCACCATGGGTTTCGGTGAGAATCTGGTCGGCGAGGAGTACACCGACGGCCTGCAGATCTCCTCCAACCAGATCATCAAGCCGCTCGGCGAGCGGCTCGTGACCAACTACGGCAAGTTCATGGGCTCCACGATCAGCCCCGACGGCCGCTTCCTGGCCGCGACCGCCAACGACCGGTCGATCTCGCTGCAGATCTTCGACCTGGAGACCTACCAGCTGATCTTCCGCGCGGGCACCGCCTCAGGCGCCAACCTGCGTCCCTCCGACAACACCGTCGGCCAGGAGAGCCCCCTCTACTCTCCCGACGGCAAGTTCCTCTTCATGCCGAACGCGACCGGCATCACCCGGTTCCCGGTCAACGCCGACGGCACCCTGGCGGCCGGCACCAAGATCGCCATCCCCAACCTGACCAGCCCCACCCGTCAGGCGCTCACCGCCGGCATGACATTCTCGCCCGACGGCAGCACGCTGTACGCCGCCGTCAACGGCCAGAACACCGTCGTCGCGATCGACCCGGTCGCGGGCACCATCAAGGCGACGTACCCCGTCGGCATCGCGCCGCGTCAGCTGAAGTTCGTCGGCACCAAGCTCTACGTCAGCGACGAGGGTGGCCGCCGGGCTCAGCCGGGTGAGGACACCATCAAGTCCTACGGCACCGACGTCCCGGCGGACCCGGTGCTCGGCACGTCGACCACCGGTGTCCTCAGCGTCATCGACACGGCCAACGCCGCGGCGCCCATCGGCCAGATCGAGGTCGGTCTCCACCCGACCGACATGCACCTCGAGGGCAGCGCGCTCTACGTGGCCAACACCAACGACGACACCATCTCGGTGGTCGACACCAGCATGGACAAGGTCGTCCAGACGATCGAGACCAAGCCCTGGCAGAGCTCGACGGTCGGCTACGAGCCCGACGCGATCGCCGTGTACAACGGCCGTCTGCTCGTCAGCCTCGGCCGCGTCAACGCGATCGCCGTCTACAAGCTCGGCGAGAGCGCGCTCGACCCGGTCAGCTACGTCGGCCTCGTCCCGACCGACTACTACCCCGAGGACGTCTTCGCGGTCGACGACCAGATCGTCGTGGCCAACCGCCGCGGCATCGACGCCCGGGGCCCGGCCATCACCTACAACCAGGGCTTCGGCACCACCCCGGCGACCGGCCACGGCACCCACGCCACGACCGCCTCGCTGACCCGCTTCACCCTCCCCTCCGACAGCGAGATCAGGGACACCTACACCCCGCAGGTCTTCAAGCAGAACGGCTGGGGCGGCGCGGACAGCGACGTCAAGCGCGCCGTCCGCGGCAGCAACGTGGCGCCCCTGCCCGTGCCCCGGCGCATCGGCGACCCCTCGCCCATCAAGCACGTCTTCATGCTGGTCAAGGAGAACCGCACCTACGACCAGATCCACGGCGACATGCCCGAGGGCAACGGCGACCCGTCGCTGGCCCAGTTCGGCGAGCAGGTCACGCCCAACATCCACGCGCTCTCGCGGCAGTTCGGTCTCTACGACAACACCTACGACGTCGGCACCAACTCCGCCGAGGGTCACAACTGGATCATGCAGGGTGACAACCCGGAGTACACCGAGTCCAGCGCCGGCGAGTACGTCCGCAGCTACGACACCCAGGAGGACGTGCTGGGCCACCAGCGCTCGGGCTTCCTGTGGACCGCCGTCATGGCCGCCGGCCACACCGCCAAAAACTTCGGCGAGTTCGTCTACTCCTCCAGCGGCAAGCCGGCCGGCTCGACCTGGCAGCAGTACTACTGCGCCACGCAGAACGTCGAAGGGGGCGGCGACCCGGCGCAGCTGACCAGCCCCGAGCTCAAGGGCAACTACGGCTCGCCGATCCCCTCGCTCAACAACATCACCGTGCCGACCGCACCCCCGTTCGACATGCAGATCCCCGACCTGTACCGCTACCAGATCTGGAAGGACGACTTCCAGAAGAACGGTCCGGCCGAGTTCAACATGGTGTGGCTCTCCGACGACCACACCGGTGGTCCGGTGTCCCAGCGGTCGAACGTCGCCGGTGGCGACCTCGCGCTGGGCAAGATCGTCGAGACGATCTCGCACAGCCCGTACTGGAAGGACTCCGCGATCTTCGTGGTCGAGGACGACAGCCAGGCCGGCCCTGACCACGTCGACGGCCACCGGGCCCCGATCCAGGTCATCAGCCCGTACGCCGTCCACGGCAAGACGGTCTCGACCTACTACTCCCAGATCAACATGGTCCGCACCATCGAGCAGATCCTGGGTGCGGAGCCGCTCAACCAGAAGGTCGCCGCGGCCACCCCGATGTACAGCGCCTTCACGCCCAAGGCCGACCTCACGCCGTACACCGCGAAGGCCAACAACATCTCGCTGACCGAGAACATCAAGACCGCGCCCGCGTGCGGCCTCGACACGCCGACCGGCGCCAACGCGGCCGCCCTCCAGGGCCCCGTCCCGGCGAGCTTCGTCTCCTACTCGGAGGCGTGGGACAAGTGGGCCTCGAAGCAGCGCCTCACCGGCAAGTGGGCGCAGGCCGACTACGCGAACCCGGAGCTGATGAACCGGTACACGTGGTACGGCGCCCACAACTGGGACCTGCCCTACCCGGGTGACGCCAAGATCTACCTGCCGAAGGACGTGCCGGGCGCAGCCCTGCCCGGCACCGACGTCGACTGACCTTGCGTCACACACGGATCCCATGACGGGGATTCAGGCGGCCCACCGGGAGATCCCCGGTGGGCCGCCGTTCCGCACGCCGGCCGCCGCCCCCGGCCGGCCGGCCGAGCTCGCGCTGGTGACGGAGGCGGCGAACACCGGCGGAGGAACGTGAACAGGCAGTGCCGGCATCGGCCTCGGGCACCGGCGCGGCCGGGTGGGCAAGGCGGCAGGAACGAGCGGACGGACGAGCTGTTCGCTGTATAGGCGGGAAGGTTGTGCCATGCCGGCGACAACGGCAGATGCGGTCCCGCGTCGACGTGCTCGACGACCTTGACGGCAGCGGCTCTGGAGGCCGGGCCAACCCTCGCGTGTGGCCGCCCGGCATCAAACGGGGGTGGGCATACTGCTGGCATGCCTGACGGCCTGCACGGACCGAACGTCATCACCGCCGGGGAGGCCGTCCTGCTTCTCGTGGCGGTCAGCGGAGGCGAGGCCGTGCACCTCGTACGGCGGCAGAAGCCGACGGACCAGGCCGTGGCGCCGTACCTGACCACTACCTCACGGGCGGAGACAGCGAGCGGGAGGCAGTCGGGCGGCGGTATGACGTCGAGGCGCTGCGAGAGCCGATCTGGGAGCACACGACGATGTGCGGCCGGGTCTGGGCGCTAATGGTCGGCGGTGACGGCGGAACGCTGAGCACGTACCGGGAGCCGGCGTTCGCGCCGACGTGCCGCCGCTGTCTGACCCTGATGGACCGCCTGTTCCCCGCGCCAGCGGTCGACCGCAGGGTCCCGGTCGTCGCGCAGGTGGTCTGCGACGTGGTGCGTGAGCACGGGTACGCGGAGGTCCGGCAGGTCCCCGGTGACCAGCTCGCCGTCCTCCGGAAGGAGATTCGGTCGCTGATCAGGCAGCAGACGGGCCACCCCGCCCAGACACTCGCGCACGACGATCTCCTGCTGGTGGTGTGTGATCCGGATCAGCCGCTGCCGGCCGCGCGACCCGAGCGGCCATGGGTCGTCACGTGGACCGCGTGGGACCTGGGGTAGACGTCGGGCTGTTGTTGGGTTGTCCTTCTGCGCGCTCGCCATCTGCCGGTGTTTGAGCTGAATCTGGCCCTGGCACGGCAGCCACGCGGGCTCCTGGACGCGGTAAGTCCGGCTGGTTGCGGTACTCGCCGCTGTCGGTCCTGGCCTCCCCCACGGCGCGCATGCTGATGGCGGCGAGAAGGCACGCGGTGGTGACGGCGGCGAGCAAGAGGTGGTAGCCGCCGTACGGTAGGAGCGTGGCGGCAATCAGGGGTGCGGCGGCTTTGGCGGTGGTGACGGGGGCGGCGAGTCGTCCCGCGATGGTGGCGTAGGCGGTGGTGCCGTAGCGGCCGGCGAGGAGTGCTGGGGTGGCGAGGCTGGCGATGCCGAAGCCGAGCCCGAATCCGGTGACGGTGACGATGGCTCCGACGCGGGTTCCGGCAGCGAGGGGCATAGCGAGGACAGCGGCCGCTTGGATGGCGAAGACGCCAGCGACGATGGTGGTGACGGGGAGTCGGCGTCGGGCGCCAGTGAGGACGAGTCGCCCGGTGACGGACAGGACGCCGAGCAGGCCGGCGGCGGTCGCGGCGAACGTACCCGGGTGGCCGCGGCTGGTCAGGTAGCTGACCAGGTGGACGCCGATGGTGCTGGTGGCGGCGCCGTGGGCGATGAGCGCGGCGGCGAGCACCCAGAACCGGGGGTCGCCCATCGCTGCGCGCGCCGCCGCCCGCTGCGAGGTGTGGTCCGTTCGCAGCGCGGGGGTGGGCGCGGTGACGTGCGGCGGTTTGCGGATCGTGAGGGCGTGCAGCGGCACGGCCACGACGCCGTGGACGGCGGCGAGCGTGAGGAGCGCGCCGCGCCAGCCGAGCTGCGCGACGAGCAGGCCGGTGAGGGGCATGAAGATGGTGCTGGCGAACCCGGCGACGACGGTGACCGCGAGCAGGGCGGTGGGTCGTCGGTCGGGGGTGAACCAGGAGACGATGACGGCGAAGGCGGGTTCGTAGAGGACCATCGCGCCGGTGATCCCGATGCCGATCATCACGGCGTAGAGCTGCCCGATGGTCTGGACCTGGGACCAGGCGATCAGCAGTGCGGTGGCGGTGATCGAGCCGAGGGTCATGAGGGCCCGTCCGCCGTGCCGGTCGAGCCACCTGCCGACCGGGATGGCCATCAGCGCGCCGGCGAGGACGCTGACGGTCAGCGCGCCGGTGACCGCAGTGGTGGAGGCGTCGAGGCTGGCGGTCATGGGGCCGAGCAGAACGGCGTAGGCGTAGTAGAGGGTGCCGTAGCCGACGGTGGAGGTGATGGCGAGGGCGGCGACGATGCGCCACCCGTGGCGCCCGCCGACCATCGGGTCGGCGGGCGCCATCGTGGTGGTGGTCATCAGCTGGCGCAGCAGCCGCCGGTCTGGCCGCTGGTCGGGGTGTCGAGGCTGATCAGGTTGAGCGGTGCGGACAGCAGGCCGCCGGAGATCCCTGTGGCGAGCCCCTTACCGGCGGGCTGGGCTGCAGGGGCGGGGCCGCAGCAGCTGTCGGTGCCGGTGGAGTCGGCGGGGTTGCTGTTGCAGACGCCGGTTTCGGGCAGGTCGAGCTGGACGTCCCGGGCTGCTTCCCAGTCGCCGGCGAGGGCGGCGACGACGGAGCGGACCTGTTCGTAGCCGGTGGCCATGAGGAAGGTGGGGGCACGGCCGTAGCTCTTCATGCCGACGGCGTAGTAGCCGGACTCGGGATGGGCGAGTTCGTCGACGCCGTGCGGGGGGACGGTGCCGCAGGAGTGCTCGTTCGGGTCGATCAGCGGGGCGAGAGCCCGGGTGGCGCCCATGACCGGGTCCAGGTCGAGCCGCAGTTCGGCGGCGATCGAGTGGTCCGGGCGGAAGCCGGTTGCGGCAACGATGCGCTCGACGATCACCTGCTCCTCGCTACCGTCGGCGTGGCGCACGAGCACCCCGACGCGGCCGTCGGTCGGGGTGAGGGTGTGGACGGAGAAGCCGGTGAGCAGCCGGATCCGGCCGGCGTCTACGTGCTCACGCAGCCGGGAGCCGAGTGCACCCCGGGCGGGCAGCGCGTCGGCGTCCCCGCCGCCGTAGGTGCGCGCCGGGCTGGCCGAGCGGATCGCCCAGGTCACCTCGGTGCCTGGCTCGGCGGCGGCCAGTTCCGCCAAGGAGAGCAGGGTGTTGGCGGCGGAGTGGCCAGCGCCGACGACGAGGGTGTGGCGGCCGGCGAACCGGTCGCGGTCCTTGCCGAGCGCGTCTGGCAGGGCGTGTTCCAGGTACGAGGTGGCTTCCTTCTCGCCTCGTGCGGGGAGGCCGGAGGCGCCGAGGACGTTGGGGGTGCCCCAGGTGCCGGATGCGTCGATGACCGCACGGGCCAGCAGCTCGTCGCCGTCGGCGAGGCGGATCAGGAACGGGGCCTGTTCGCGGCCGGCGGTGCGCAGTTGATCCAGGCCGAGGCGGCTGATCGCCTCCACCCGCGCGCCGTAGCGCAGGTGGGGCTTGAGCTGCGGCAGCTCCGCGAGGGGCTGCAGGTAGTCGGCCACCAGCTCCGCGCCGGTGGGCAGCGCGTGCTCGGCCGGGGCGACCCAGCCGACGTCGTCGAGCAGCCGGCGCGCGGCGGGGTCGACGTTGTACCGCCACGGGGAAAACACCCGCACGTGACCCCACTCCCGCACCGCCGCGCCGGCGGCGTCGCCGGCCTCTAGAACGAGGAAGGGCAGGCCACGCTCGTGCAGGTGGGCGGCGGCAGCCAGACCCACCGGGCCCGCGCCGATCACCACGACGGGCAGCTCGTCCAGGGCACTCATCGGAAAACTCCTCTGCGTTGAAAACTGTCGAATCAAGAAGGTGTAGGTGTGCTGCGGCGCGGAGCCGCAGAGTTCAGGTGATGACGGGGCTGCGGCGCTCCAGGAGGACGACGTCACGCCATCGGCCATGGTGCCGTCCGACCCTCTCGCGGGTGCCGATGACCCGGAAGCCGGCGCGCTGGTGCAGAGCCAGGCTGGCGGTGTTCTCCGGGAAGACACCGGACTGGATGGTCCAGATCCCGGCGGCCTCGGTGGACGCGATCATGGCATCGAGGAGAAGCCGGCCGGCACCCCTTCCCTGCGCGGCGGGGTCGATGTAGACGGAGTGCTCGACCACCCCGGCGTAGACCGCCCGTGTGGAGGTGGGTGACACGGCGACCCAGCCGATGACGGCCCCGTCTGGGTCGATGGCTACGAACCGGTGGTCGGCCAGTTTGCCGGCGTCGAACGCCGCCCACGTCGGGGCGATGGTCTCGAAACTGGCGTTGCCCCCGTCGAGGCCGGCCTGGTAGATCGCCAGGACCCGGTCGGCATCGTCCGCGGTCATGGGGCGGACGGTGATGTCAGCCATCAGCAGGCTCCCTTCGGCTGCGGAGCCGGGCGACCCATGACGACATCGGCGGCCGACGGGAAGCAGCCGACGCAGGCGTCGTTGATGCGGTAGTGGCGGGCGGTGCCGACCGGCTCGACGAGCACGAACCGCACCTCAGTCAGGATCTTCAGGTGTTGGGAGACGGTGGACTGGGCCAATCCGACGGCGGCGACGATCTCCCCGACGCTCATGGGCCGGGCGTCCCGGGCGAGGTACTCGACGATCTGCACCCGGGTCGGGTCCGCCAGGGCCCGGAACCACGAGGCGTAGGTCTGCGCGGTGTCCCGGTCGAGCAGGTCGCCCACCACCACTCCTTCTATCGTTTATCGCCGATTGACGATCGAAGTCTAGCGGGTGCCGCCGCCGCAAGGTGAGTGGTCGCGACGACGAGCCGGGCGATCGCACCGAGGGTGGCGGGGTCGACCTTGTCGGGGGTGTCGGCGGGGCTGTGGTAGCCGCCCATTCCGGCGCCGATGCCGACTGCGGCGAAACCGTTGCCCCCGTAGCGACGGTTGTCCGACGCCACCGGGCCCGCGGTCAGGGGAACGCCGGTGTGGCGCCCGGCCTGGTCGAGCAGGGCGAGGAGGCGGTGGGCGGGGCCGCCGGCTTCGACTGCGGCCGCTCCGTCGAGGCGGCCGGCGCCGTCGACGTTGATGACCAGCGGTGCGGCCCCTTCGGCGCGGAGTTGGATGGCGTGGTGGGCGGAGCCGAGCGCGCCGACCTCCTCCCCGTCGAGCAGCGCGACGGACAGTCCCGCGCCGGCGGGCAGTGCGGTGGTGAGAATGCGGGCGGCCTCCAGGACTACGGCGACGCCGGTGGCGTTGTCCGAAGCGCCAGGCAGGCGGAGCCCGGGGTGGTCGCCGACGCCGTCGTAGTGGGCGGTCAACAGCAGGTCGTCGCCACCAGGGGCAGGCTGCCGGAGTCGGGCGTGGATGTTGGTGCCGGTGACGTCGTCGCGGCGCAGCGGCGTCGCGCCGGCCAGCCAGCTGTCCCCTGCGGTGGCTGCGGTGAGCACGGCGTGGTGGGTGTCCGGGTCGAGCGTCAGCACGGGCAGTGGCCCCGGGTCCGGGCCGGCGAGCATGGTGAACTGCCAGCCTTCGGCGTCGACCGGGCGGCGGACCAGCAGGCCGGCCGCGCCGCGGGTGTCGCGGTAGGCGTCGAACAGGCTCATTTCGGCCGGCACGACCAGCCACCGCTCCGCCGGGTCGTCCTTGCCGGCGACGCCGAGGGCGCCGCGTCGGATGTCGGACGTGTCGGCGGAGGCCGGGTGGATCGCGACCTGCCGCCCGAACACCAGCTCCTCAGTACGGCTCCGGTCGCCCCAGGTGACGGTCGGCGCTTCGTACACCTGCGGCACGGCGCGGACCGGGAACTCCTCGGTGCGGACGTCGGCGTTGAGGACGGTGAGCTGGTCGACGAGCCAGGCGCGGGCCGCCGCCCCGCCGGCCGAGCCGACCCGCCGCCCAGCTAGTGGGTCGGAGGCGAGGGTGGCAATGGTGGCGGTCATCCGGTCGTCGCTGACCTGGTTGAGCAGGTCAGCGAGGTCGGTGGGGATGGTCATGAGCAGCATCCCTGTCCGGTGGCGATGGCGTCGGCCTTTGCCTCGGTGCCGCAGCACGAGTCAGCCGCCTGGGCGGCCTGCCGGGTACCGCAGCACGGATCACCGCTGGCGGTAGCGCCGGCTGGCGGGAGGATTCCGCCGACGGCCTGGGCGGGGCTGCCGCAGCAGGCGCCGGAGCCGGTGACCTGCAGGGCCGCGGCGGGGTCGCCGGTGAAACCGCCGGCAGTAGGGGTGTTCTCGCTCATGTCGGATCCTCTCCTCAACGGGGGCTGATCAGCGTGTAGACCGTGGCGCGGGTGGTGTCGTAGCGGCGCTCGGCACGCTGCGCGGGCGTGGACACCTGGGCGCAGGAGTCGCAGAACCGGACACCGGGCAGCGGTGTGCGTGAGCGGCGGCTAGAGCCGAACATGGTCGTCCTCGTTTCCTCGGAACGCCTGTCTTGACGTCCGTCGAATCAGAGACTTGCACGCTGATTAGAGAGATGTCAACCTAGAGGCATGTCGAAGCAACAGGCGTCGCTTCCCGTCGTCGATCTCAACGCCGACGCGCCGTGCTGCCCTCCGCTGGCCCAGCGTCGAGTCCCGGCCGAGACGGCCGCGGTGCTCGCGCCCGCGTTCAAAGCCCTCGGTGACCCGGTGCGGCTGCAGCTGATGTCGATGATCGCCTCCGCCGAAGACGGCGAGGCGTGCGTGTGCGACCTGACGCCGGCGTTCGACCTGACCGGACCGACGATCTCCCACCACCTCAAGACGCTGCGCGAGGCGGGCCTGGTGGACGCGGAGCGGCGAGGCACCTGGGTCTACTACCGGGCCCGACCGCAGATCCTGCGCCAGCTCGCCGCCCTGCTGTCGATCGAGCCGGCAGCCGCGGCCAAGGCCTGACCTCGCTCCCCCACCGCCGTCACCCGCCGGCACCGTCCGTGGCTCCATCCATCTGCAGGGGCGATGTCGACCGCTGGACACCGGGTGCCGCGTGATGCGCCTGACCGAAGAAGCGCGGACGTCGGTCCACGCGAGCGGCGAGGGCGGCCATGACGTGCGCGGCGTCGCGTCCCACGCCGCGCAGAGTGTTCGAGGCGAAGGACCGCTGGAATTCCAGCCCAAGGTAGACCAGGCCGGGATGGGTGGTGGAGACTCCACCCACCTGCCGCGGCACGCCGCGATCAACGGTGGCGAGCGGCGCCAGGTAGTCGAGATCGGGCCGGTAGCCGGTGGCGAAGATGACGCCGTCGACCTGCTCCACGGTGCCGTCACGCCACAGGACACCTTCCGGGGTGAAGGCGGTGAACATGTCCCGCCGAGGAAGCCGGCCCGAGGTGATGGCGTCGCGGTAGCGGCCGGTGTCGAGCACGGTGGCGTGCCGGACGAGGCGGGTGATGATCGCGCGCGGAAGGCGGTCGCCACCGGTGACGCGGAGCCAGCGGTGCAGGTCCCGTCCGCGGATTCGCTGCGGCAGGAACCGGATCGGCTCGCGGGTCGCCAGGGTCACGTGGGCCGACGGGGCGAGTTCGTAGGCGACCTGGACGGCGGAGTTGCCAGCCCCCACGACCACGACGCGCTTCCCGTCGTACGCGTCGGGGCGGTGGTAGTCGGCGACGTGCCGCAGATCCCCGCCGTACTCGCTCTGCCCTGGCAGGGCCGGCAGATACGGGTTGCCGAAGGAGCCGGTCGCGGCGACGACTCCGACGGCGGGCAACTCGTCTCCGGTATCGGTGCGCACGAGGTATCCCCCGCCCGCACGGGTGTGGACGGCGACGGCTCTGGTGCGCGTGCGGATCTCGACATCGAGGGCGTCGGCGTAGCGGCGAAGGTAGGCGGTGACCTCATCGCGGTGGGGGTAGCGGTCCGGGTCGCCGTCGAAGGGCATCCCGGGCAGGGCGCTGTAGCGGGCGGGCGAGAAGAGGGTGAGGCTGTCGTAGTAGTCCGGCCAGGAGCCCACCGGCTCGGCGCCGGCCTGCAGGACGACGGGTCGCAGGCCGGTGTCCAGTGCGGCTCGGGCGGCGGCGAGGCCGGACTGGCCGCCGCCAATGATGATCACGGGATCGACTTGAACGGTCACCCCACGATCATATCGTTATTTTGTTGAATGACAATATGATGACGGCGAGGAAAGGTGTGACCATGAGCCAGACCGCCGACCAGCCGACCGGGCCGCAGAGCACCGTCCCGGGTCTTGCGCCGCAGACACAGGAGTTCCTCAAGGCGCTCGGCAGTCCCACCCGTCAGCGGATCATGATGCTGTTCGCGCGCGGCGCCGAGATGTCCGTGGGTGAGGTGGCCGAGCGGGTCGGCATCAGCCAGGCCACGGCGTCGCAGCAGTTGACGCTGCTGCGCCGCGGCGGCGTGGTCACCTCGCGGCGGGACGGCAAGACGGTGTTCTATCGGGCTGACCGCGACGGCGCCCTCGCCGCTTTGTCGGATCTGCAGTCCTACCTGGCGACCTGCTGCTGATCAGCCGGCACCAACCCCGACGCACCTGGAACCAACGCCACCGCGAGACCGGCTTGACTCCAGAGAACTGGTCAGCGATAGTTGAGTCAATGGACGTTGAGCTTTCTTCTCTCGCGGGGCGAGCCCGGATCCACGCCGCCCTCGGCGATCCGGCCCGCCTGGCGATCGTGGACGCGCTCACCCTGGGCGATGCCTCCCCCGGGGAAATCGCGCACACCCTCGACATGCCGACGAACCTCGTCGCCCACCACGTCAAGGTCCTCACCGACGCCGGCCTGGTCGCCAAGGGTCGCTCCGAGGGAGATCGCCGTCGCACCTATCTGCGGCTGCTGCCGGAGGCTCTTGCCGCGCTCGCCACCCCACGGCTGGCCGGTGTCGGCCGGGTGGTGTTCGTGTGCACCCACAACTCGGCCCGCTCCCAGCTGGCTGCCGCCCTGTGGAAGCGGCGCACCCACAGCGCCGTCGCCTCCGCTGGCACGAAGCCCGCGGCCCGGGTCCATCCCCGCGCGGTGGCCGTGGCTCACCGCCACGACCTCGACCTCGACCCGACCGGCACCGCCCACGTCACGGACGTTGTCCGTGGGGACGACCTGGTCATTGCCGTGTGCGACAACGCCCACGAGGAACTGACCGGCCCAGTCCGGCCCCGCCTGCACTGGTCCGTTCCGGACCCGGTGCGCGTGGACACCGACGAGGCGTTCGAAGCCGCCTACGCCGACCTCGCCGACCGGGTCGACCGGCTCGCTCCCGCCGTCCTGTCCGGAGGTCCCCGATGACCGACACCAGCGCATGGCCCCAGCAGGAGATCACCCTCGACCAGCAGGTCGCTCTGCACACCGCCGCGGCCCGGCTGGCCGAGGAGTTCGACGGCATCTACGGCACCGAGACCGTCGAGAGGTTCCTGCACAGCAGCTACGACCAGTTCGCCACCGCCGCCACGGTCCCGAACTACCTGCCGCTGCTGGCCGAGCGTTTCGCCCGCCAGCGGCTGCGGGCCCTGGCTCGGGTCGAGGGTCACCACCGTGATGGCCGCCCGGTGGTGCTGTTCCTGTGTACCCACAACGCAGGTCGCTCGCAGATGGCCCTGGGCTTCTTCACCCACCTGGCCGGCGAGCACGCGGTCGCCTGGTCCGGCGGCAGCGACCCCGGCATCGAGATCAACCCCTCCGCGATCGCGGCGATGGCCGAACGTGGCATCGACATCTCCGAGGAGTTCCCCAAGCCCTGGACCGACGAGGTGGTCCGTGCCGCCGACGTCGTGGTCACCATGGGCTGCGGCGACGCCTGCCCTGTCTTCCCCGGCACCCGTTACGAGAACTGGGCCGTCGACGACCCCGCCGGCCTGAACCTAGCCGACGTACGGCCGATCCGGGACGAGCTCGAACGCCGCGTACGGCGTCTCCTCGACGAGTTGAACGTCACCACCACCTGGTAACCACCACCCCGGCGAGCCGGGGCCCCTCAGATCATGGGAGAGAACAGACTGATGACCATCGCACTTCGGCGACGCCTGCTGGCCGAGTTCGTCGGCACCGCCCTGCTGGTCACCGCCGTGGTCGGCTCCGGCATCATGGCCACCACCCTCTCCCCCGGCGACGTCGGCCTCCAGCTTTTGGAGAACTCCACCGCCACCGTCTTCGCGCTCGCCGCGCTGATCCTGATCTTCGGACCGGTCTCCGGGGCCCATTTCAATCCGGTCGTGTCCGCCGCCGACTGGTTCCTCGGCCGCCGCGCTGGCACCGGCCTCACCGCCCGCGACCTGGGCGGCTACGTCGTGGCCCAGGTGTTGGGCGGGATCGCCGGGTCGGTGCTGGCGAACCTCATGTTCGACCTGGCCGCCGTCGACTTCTCCAGCAAGGACCGCGCCGCAGGGCACCTGTGGCTCGGTGAGGTTGTTGCCACGGCAGGGCTGATCCTGCTGATCTTCGCCCTCGCCCGCTCCGGCCGCGCCCTAGTCGCCCCCGCCGCCGTGGGCGCGTACATCGGGGCGGCGTACTGGTTCACCTCGTCGACCTCGTTCGCCAATCCGGCGGTCACCATCGGCCGCGCGTTCACGGACACCTTTGCCGGCATCGCCCCCACCTCTGTGCCCGGGTTCGTCCTGGCCCAGCTCGTCGGCCTCGCCGTGGGTGTCGGGCTGCTCGCCGCTCTCTACCCCGACGCCGGCGCCGCCGCGGACCAGGTTGTCGTCCCCACCGACGAGGACGCCGCCGTCGGCCACCGCCCGTGACACCGCACCCACGCGACACCAGCACGGCTCGACCTGAACGCGGCGTCGTCAACCGCCGCTACTCCCCCGGCCGCTACCGCACCGTCGACCGCAACAGCAACCCGGACCGCCCGTTCCACGACCCGGACAACGCGCCAGTCAACCGGCCCCACGACCCGCACTGCAGCAAGAGAGGCACCTCATGAGCGACAAGCCCAGCGTCCTGTTCGTGTGCATCCACAACGCCGGCCGCTCCCAGATGGCCGCCGGCTGGCTGCGCCACCTCGCCGGCGACACCGTCGAGGTCCGCTCCGCCGGTTCCGCCCCCGCCGAGACCATCAACCCGGCCGCCGTCGAGGCCATGCGCGAGGTCGGCATCGACATCACCGACCAGACCCCCAAGCTCCTCGAATACGAGACCGCCGAGTCCTCCGACGTCATCGTCACCATGGGCTGCGGCGACGCCTGCCCCGTCTTCCCCGGCAAACGCTACGAGGACTGGAAACTCGAAGACCCCGCCGGCAAGGGCGTCAACGCCGTCCGCCCGATCCGCGACGAGATCCGCACCCGGGTGGAGAAGCTGCTCACCGAACTGCGTCCCACCGCCTGACCCACCCGCCAGCGCTGCCTGCCCGACAGGTCACCCGCGGGCGGGCAGCTGCACCCTGAGCAGGAGCCCCTCCGTGTCCGACCCGCACCGCCTGATCATCATCGGCTCCGGACCCGCCGGATACACCGCCGCCCTCTACGCCGCCCGCGCCAACCTCGCGCCCCTCGTGATCGAGGGCAGCCAGTCCGGCGGCGCGCTGATGACCACCACCGACGTGGAGAACTTCCCCGGCTTCCCCGACGGCATCACCGGCCCAGAGCTGATGGACAACCTCCGCAAGCAGGCCGACCGGTTCGGCGCCCAGTTCATCACCGACGACGTCACCCGCGTCGACCTCACCGGCGGGGTCAAGACCGTCTGGGTCGGCGAGCAGGCTCACCAGGCGCGGGCGGTCATCCTCGCCACCGGATCCGCGTGGCGGCCCCTCGGCGTTCCCGGCGAGCAGGAGTTGCTCGGCCACGGCGTGTCCTCCTGCGCCACCTGTGACGGGTTCTTCTTCCGCGACCAGGACATCGCCGTGGTCGGCGGGGGCGACACCGCGATGGAGGAAGCCACCTTCCTCACCCGCTTCGCTCGCAGCGTCACCATCATCCATCGCCGGGACACCTTCCGCGCCAGCCGCATCATGTCCGAGCGGGCGCTGAGCAATGACAAGATCCAGGTGGCGTGGAACAGCGTGGTCGAGGAGATCCTCGGCCATGACGGCGCCGTCGCCGGAGCGCGGCTACGGGACGTCCACACTGGCCAGACCCGGGTCTTGAACGTCACCGGCGTGTTCGTCGCCATCGGCCACGACCCGCGCAGCGAACTGTTCCGCGGCCAGGTCACCCTCGACGCCGGCGGCTACGTCACCGTCGACTCCCCCGGCACCCGCACCAACCTGCCCGGCGTGTTCGCCGCCGGTGACCTCGTCGATCGCACCTACCGCCAGGCCATCACCGCCGCCGGCACCGGCTGCGCTGCCGCCCTCGACGCCGAGCGGTACCTCGCCGCCCTGTCCTAACCGGCGCGCGGCCAAGGTCCGGCCAGCTCGGCCGGGCCTCGGTCCGACGGCTATCCGCGCAGGTGGGAGGCGATGTCGGCGACGGTCGCTTTCGCTGTCCGGCCGGCACCCACCAGCGTGGCTGACGCCGGCCCCGTCCAATCGCCGTAGCCGAGCAGGTAGAGGCGAGGCTCGTCCACCGACCGGGTGCCCTCGGTGGCCACCTCCCCTTTCCGCCATCCGGGCAGCAGCGGCGCGAGGTGGGTGAGGTTGGGCTGAAAACCCGTACACCAGATCACGGCGTCGCAGGGCTGCTCGGCGCCATCGGCCCAACGCACGCCACGGTCGGTCAGCCGCACGATCATCGGACGGGCGTGCAGGACTCCGCGGTCCCGCGCCTCGCGGACGCTGGGCACCATCACGATGTCCCCAAGGTCGCTGACACCGCCACCGGCACCACCGGCGGCCTTGCGGGTGGCCACACCGAACAGCACTCGACCGTCGACGTCGTCCGGCATGAACCGCGCCGGGCGCAAGGTGACCCAGGTGGCCTCGGCGACCCGGGACACCTCCGCCAGGATCTGCGCCGCGGAGTTGCCTCCGCCGACGATCACGACCCGCTGCCCCCGGAACTGCTCCGGCGAGGTGTAGTTCACCGTGTGCAGCTGCCGGCCGGCGAACTCCTCACGGCCCGGGATGTCGGGCACGTACGGGCACTCCCACGTACCGGTGGCGGCGATGACGTACCGGGCCAGCCAGCTCCCAGCATCGGTCTCCACCGCCAGGCGCTCCCCGGCACGCCGCACCTCGCGTACCCGGACCGGCCGACGCACCCGCAGCTCGTACCGCTGCTCGTACGCCTCTAGGTAGTCCACGACGTGCCCGGCGGTCGGGAACTCCTCACCCTCCTGCCGCAGCATCCCCCACCCCGGCAGCGGGCTGTACTCCGCCGGAGAGAACAACCGCAACGAGTCCCAGCCATGCCGCCACGCGCCACCCGGCTGAGACTGGGCGTCGAGGATGACGTAATCCAGGCCGGCACGGCGCAGGTAGTAGCCCGCTGCCAGGCCCGCCTGCCCGCCCCCGACAACCACCACGTCACACGTCCCAGGCACGCTCGGCACCTCCCTCCGACCGCGATCATCAGGCCGAAGTGGCCCAAGATCCCGATGTCCGGGCCGGCGCCGACAGTCGCCCGTTCCGGCCACGGACACGGCCGGAACGGGGCTAACAAGGTTCCCTGCCCGCGAACGGACGGTGACCCGGTCCGGCCTGTCGATGGTGTTGGTGCAACGATGGAAGTCGTGCCAACTGCGAAAACAGCTACACCTGCCATCTCGCCGCTTGCCGGCGAGCCGATCAAGCGCGCCGACGCCGAGCGGCTCGCGGGAGTGCTCAAGGCGTTCGCCGACCCCGCCCGGCTGCGACTACTCAGTCTGATCCAGTCCGCTCCCGAGGGCGAGGCATCCGTCAGTGACCTCACCGCACCGCTTGGTCTCTCCCAGCCGACCGTGAGTCACCACCTTCGGATCCTCACCGAGGCCGGCCTGCTCGAACGCGAGAAGCGAGGCGTCTGGGCGTACTACCGCCTCGTGCCGTCCGCGATCGCGGCGATCGCCGACCTGTTGACTCCGCCCCGCAAGCGGGCGACGAAGAAGACCCGCTGAGCGGCACCCTTTGCGCTTCGGGCCAAGACCGGGCAGCTTCACCAAGCGGGCGGTTCCTCCTCGATCACACAGGGCGCCCAGACCGAAGTGCGCCACGATCCGCTCGGTGAACGCCGGCCCGATGCCCTTCACCAGGCCAAGCCGAGATAGTGCTGGCCGTGATCATGCTCGGTACCCATCCTCGCGGTTCCCTTCGAAGACGGCGCGCGCTTCTACTCCCTGCTCGACGTCGCCGCGAGCATCGCCGCCGGACTCGGCGCGGCCTTCATCGGCGTCCTGCTCGCCGAAGCCCTCTGGCCATGACACGACCACAATTGCGGCCCGATGCCGGCACGGCTGCGACCGAGGCAGACGCATGAACCTCGACCTGGCCACCACCATCACCCTCGCATCGGCGGCCGCGTTTCTCCTGGCCTGGCTGTCCGCGGTCGCGGGATTCGGCGGTGGAGTGCTGCTTCTGCCGGTGTTCACCGCCTTGTTCGGCCTCCGCGCGGCCGTGCCCGTGCTCACCCTCGCCCAACTGTCCAGCAACGGCAGCCGCGTATGGCTGAACCGACATGACCTCAGATGGCCGATCATCGGCCGCTTCGCCCTCGGCGCGGTCCCCCTCGCCCTCGCCGGCGGCCTGCTGTTCGCCGCCGCGCCGCTGGCCCGCTCAAACGCCTCCTGAACGTGTTCCTCCTCATCGTGGTCGTCTGGCTGCGGCTCAACCCCCACCCACGCCGACCCCCACTCCGCGCGTTCGTCGGCGTCGGCGCCGCCTCCGGACTCGGCTCCGCCCTCCTCGGCTCCGTCGGCCCGCTCACCGCACCGTTCTTCCTCGCCTACGGCCTCGTCCGCAACGCCTACATCGGCACCGAAGCCGCCTGCGCCCTGGCCATGCACCTCACCAAACTCATCGCCTACGGAGCCAGCTCCCTCCTCAACCTCAAAGTGCTGCTTCTCGGCGCAGCGCTCACCCCCGCAACCCTCGCCGGAGCGTGGGCCGGCACACGAACCGTGCACCGGATCAGCGACCGCCTCTTCGTCCGACTCGTCGAAGCCGGCCACGTGGCCGCCGGCCTGCTATTCCTCCTCGGCTACTGAACGGCAGCCAAGCCGGGCAGACGTTGCAGCGGAACCTAGAGCCGCCGTCCCACCACCAGCATGAACGGCCGCGCGCCGTCGAGCCACAAGCGTCTAGGGCTGCTGTTGATGATCACTGGTTGCCGACGTCTCGCGGTGCCTTGTGCCCGTGTTGCCCACACTGCCGTGTTCCCGCGAGGTTGCGCCAGCCTCGCCCGACGCCCTCGCGTGAGCAAGCCCCCGGCCGGCGACGGCCTTGGCGAGTGGCGTGCAGCATTGGGCTTGCATCTGGTACCTGGGTACAGGCTTACCGTCGGGGTATGAGTGACGACCACATCACCACCGATGAGGCCTGGGTGCCGGATGCGTGCACCCTGCCGACCGTCGAACGGCCGCTGCGGCTCGCCGAATTCGATCAGTTCTTCACCGAAGCCGTGCGGGGGGTCAACCGGATGTCGGCGCAGCACCTGCGGTTGTGGCTCGACGGCGCGGCACAGGTGGAGCAGACGGCGCAGGACCTGACCGCGCGGGAGTCGTCGTGCTGCTCGTTCTTCGCCTTTGATCTGTCCCGACCCGAGCCCGACTCGCTGACATTGGACGTTCGGGTACCGGCGCCACACGTCGACGTGCTCGACGCCCTCGCCCTCAGGGCGGCATCGGTACGGGGCGACGGATGACCGGGGCGGGGCTGCGCAGCGGGCAGCTGGCCAAAGCGGCCGGGGTCAACCAGCAGACCCTGCGCTACTACGAGCGCCGCGGCCTGCTCACCTCCCCGCAGCGATCACCGGGCGGGCACCGGCTCTACCCGGCCGAGACGGTCACCCTGCTGCGGGTGATCAAGACCGCGCAACGTCTCGGCTTCACCCTCAACGAGGTAGCCGACCTGCTCGCCGCCGGACGACACCAGCACGGCAGGCGACCGGACACGGGACTACAGGCCCGGGCCCGAGACAAGCTCGCCGAGGTCGAACAGAAGCTGGCGGACCTGACCGTCATCCGCGACACCCTGCGAACCGCCATCTCCGCCGGGTGTGACGACCTGGTCGCCTGCGCCGGCAGCTCCTGCTGTCCCCTGCCATTCGCTGAATTCGCCGAGAGGAACAGCCGTGCCGACCATCGCTGACCGCGCTCGCTGCCTGATGCCATCCGGCCTGACCGGACTCGCGGCGACCGCCTGCGCCGCCTGCTGCGTACTTCCGGCCCTGCTGGCCGCCGGGGTCATCGGTGGTGCCGGCTGGGCGGCAGCCAACCGCTTCATGCCCGGCGTTGCCGCCGCCCTGGCGATACTTGCCGGGCTGTCCTGGTGGTGGGCCAGCAAGCGCCGGCACGCCGCCGGCTGCGCCGGCGGCAACTGCTCCTGCGGAAAGCCCGAGGAACAGGGCCGCAAGGAGCTGCCGTTACGGTCCGAGGCATGACGGTTGCTCGCTCGATCCTGCTGTTCCTGCTCGCCGCGCTCGCCGAGATCGGCGGCGCCTGGCTGGTGTGGCAGGGCTGGCGGGAACACCGCGGGCTGCTGTGGATCGCGGCCGGAGTCATCGCACTCGGGTGCTACGGCTTCGTCGCCACCTTCCAACCCGACCCGAACTTCGGCCGCATCCTCGCCGCCTACGGCGGCGTCTTCGTCGCCGGCTCCCTCGCCTGGGGCATGGTCGTCGACAAGTTCCGCCCCGACCGCTACGACCTCATCGGCGCCACCATCTGTCTCGTCGGCGTCGCCGTCATCATGTACGCCCCACGCAGCGGCTGATCCCCGACGCCCGCACGGTCCGGCCCGGTCCCGGATTGGGTGGTGCCCTGGGGCGCGTGGGGGCCACCTGAACGTCCCGTCGCTGCCCGCGAACAGCCATCGCCTACATGCGAGATGTGCGCGTGAGGGCGGCGAGCGGGTGGGGCTGGTCCGTCATGGCCGCGAGAGCGGCGGCGACGGCGTTCAGGTCTGCCTTGATGTAGGTGGTGGTGGCAGGTCCGCGGCGGTCGGTGTGGCCGGCGTAGGCGCGAGCCACCCCGTAACCGAAATGGCGTTCCACCCACGTCAGGGTGGTGTGGCGTAGCCAGTGGGTGGAGATGCCCTGGGCAGCAACCCAGGGTAGGCGTTCGCCTATGCGCTTCCACAGGTGGTCGTAGCGGCGGCTGCTGATCGGCTGCCCGTTGCGGTAGCACAGCAGGCGGTCGGTGGGCGTATCAGTGTTGCGTTGTCGTTGGCGGTTGGGCGGTGGGTGGGAGTCGGTGCGGCCGAGCTGGGGGTGGGCGATGCACTGCTCGGGGTCGGTGACGCGCCGGTCGGTGCCGCAGCGGCTGGTTTGAGCTTGAGGACCGGGGCGGGGTTGGCGGGCTCGGGCTGTCCGGGTTGGGGGATTTCGATCCAACGGGCCACGGTGCCGTCGCTGTAGGTTTCCAGGGTCTTGAAGGGCAGTTCGGTGGCGTCGGACGGCAACTGCGCGACCGTGATGGCGAACACGGCGTCCTGGCCGACCTTCAACGGCGGCCCGGCCACGGTGAATCCGTCAGGACTACCGGACAGCTTCCAGCCGGTGGGCGCCTTGGCAAGTCGGACCTGCTGGGGGCTGATCCCGGAGGGAAGGACGACACGTTCCGATTGGATGCCAGCGCTGGTGGACTCGGCCTCGCCGGTGAAGGTGATGGTGACGTCGCGGGCCCCGGCCTGGGGTTTGTCGGCTACGACTTCGACGTGGGCGCTGGCAGGTGCGGCGAGCGCGACGGCAATGGCGACGCCAGCCGCGGCGGCCAGGGCCACACGAAGGGAACGAGCTGGCCCCGCGATACGCACCGGACCTCCTATACGACGTGGGCACCCTGGGCCGCAGGGGGAACAAGATTGAGCGGCTATCGGTGGGTCACTTCTCCCGGCGGCGATCAGATCCCGCCTCTTGTTCAAATTACCCCTGCTGTCATCAAACGCTTGCGTTTGATGAGGAATGTGCTCCTCGTCTGGGCGCGGACGCCGGCCGCCGGAGACTGGCGGCCGGCGTCTCAGGGCAGGGTCAGTCCCCTGCAGTGCCGGCGGTGGGTCGACGCCGCCAGGCCAGCAGGCCGAAGCCCAGGCCGGCGAGGCCGGCGATCAGTCCGGCGATGCCGAAGGTGAGGGCCCAGCCGGTGCGGCTGTCGTTCGTGTCGGTGGTGTCGCTGGTGCGGACCGTGGCGATGTTGTTCGAGCCGGCCGGCGTGGCGGCAACATCCTTGGCCGGGGCCTTGGCGAGCTTGAGGACTGGGGCAGGGTGCTCGGGCTCGGAGCCGTCAGTGCTGGGTTCCTCGATCCAGCGCACGATCTCGCCGTTGGAGTATGTCTGCAGCGCCTTGAAGATCATCGTGTCGACCTCGGGCAGCGGACCGGCGGAGATCTCGAACTCCTGGAACTGGCCCGGCTTGATCGCGTTCGCGTCACCCTGGGCGGTCCACGTGATCTTCGATGGCGCCTCGGTCACCTGGCTGCCGTGCATCTCGATCGGCTTCGCGAGCGTGGCCTTGTCGACCTGCACGGTCCATCCCGCCATCGGCCGGACCGACACCGACGCCACCGGCGCATCAGCCGGCAAGGTCACTTCCAGCTTGGTCGTGCTGGCGTTGTCCCGCTCGTTCGGCACCCGGAAGGCGAGCTTGGCGTAACCGCCCTGGGTCGCCTCGCGCGGGTTGACCGACACGTGGGCGGAGGCCACACCGATTCCCATGGTCGCAGCGGCAAGCACCCCGGCCGCGGTCGCGGCCACCAGCCTGGCTACCGATCGTGCACTCATCAGCAAAGACTCCTTGATCAACACCTCCGTGCCAGCTGGCCCCGCCGCCCGCACGTGGTGGCTGCACAGCCACCACCGTGTTGGTCGTAGCCGGGGGCGGCCGAGTTCCCGTAGACCACGAGCCGAGCACTTTTCACTACTGGCCGCCGCCCCGCCGTCTACGAGGCCACCGGCCTCCGCCCCGTACCCGTCAGCGAGGTGACGTGAAATCCACACATAGACCGTGTGCGTTGAAACGGGTCGAACCCATGCAGCTCGGAATGAGACGCGCCCTCGCTCGTCCCGTACCCTGGCACGGGACTACTACAGGTCGTCGTTCTGGCAGGTGGGCGGCGGCTGCTGGCGGATCCCGACACGGAGGTATCAGGGTGACCGATGACGCGGACATCACCGCGTGGGCGCTCGCCGCGGGCCGTGGCGACCGGGACGCGGCCGCCCGGTTCATCGGCGCGACTCAGCACCGCGTGCACCGCTTCCTCGCCGCGCTGATCTCTCCAGCGGAGGCCGATGACCTGGCGCAGGAAACCTATCTGCGGGCGATGCGGTCGCTGCCGTCGTTCGCCGCGCGCTCCTCCGCGCTGACGTGGCTGCTCAGCATCGCCCGGCGAGCCGCCGTCGACCACGTCCGTACGGTGTCGGCCCGGCCCCGTACGGTGCCGATGCCGGACTCCTACGACACGCCCGATGCCTCGCGTAGTGGTTTCGACCGGCAGGTGGTGTTGGAGCGTCTGATCGCGGCGCTGCCTGCGGACCGGCGGGAGGCGTTCGTCGCCACCCAGGTTCTCGGGCTGTCCTACGCCGAGGCGGCGGAGGTGTGCGGTTGCCCGGTCGGCACGATCCGCTCCCGGGTGGCCCGGGCCCGCGAGGACCTCGTCGCCGCGGTGAACACCCAGCCGGTCAGGCGGCGGACACCGGGCGACGCCGCGGGCTGAGGTGGGCCCGGCCTGCGGCGACGTGACCCGGGACGCACCGAGCGCGGGAACCATTCCGGCCGTGGCTGCGACTACCAGTGCATGAGGTGCGAACGTTGGCGTGAGGTCCTGTCGGCACAACTGGACGGCGAGGCGAACGCCGCCGAGCAGGCCGGAGCCGACGCGCACCTTGACGAGTGCGCCGGCTGCCGCACCTGGCTGGACCAGGCCGCCGCGGTGACGCGACGCGCCCGGCTGACCGTCACCGCCCCGGCGCCGGACCTGGCCGACGCGGTCCTCGCCGCGCTGCCCGCGGTGACGCCCTCCCACCATGGTTTCCGGAAGCGGGTTGTGCTCACCCTGCGGGGCCTGTTGGGACTCCTCGGTGCCCTGCAACTGCTGCTCGGGCTGGCGCAGGTCGGTCGGGGACCGGCCGGCGGGCACGACCATGCTGGTGTGCTCGCCACAGGGCATCTGTGGCACGAGTCGGCGGCCTGGAACGTGGCGGTCGGGGCCGGGTTCCTGTTCGTGGCGGCGCGGCGCACGCGGCCGACCGGGCTGGTGCCCATGTTGAGCGCGTTCGTGGGCACGCTGGTGCTGCTGTCGGTCAACGACCTGCTGACCGGTCGGGTCGACACCCTCCGGCTGGTCAGCCACGGGTTCCTCCTCGCCGGGTACGCGATCGTGGTGGCGCTGTCGCGGCCCCGCCTGCGGCCCGACGGGCCGTCGTCGCGTGGGCGGGGCGACCGTCCGGGCTGGCGCCTGAATGTCGACGAGGCGCCGGAATCCGGCCCGGCCCCGCTCCGGCTGGTCCCGCCGTACCCGGGTACGGCACAGACCCCCCGCGACCGCCGGGTGGCCTGAACCCGCGGCCCCGCCCGGGGCTGGGTGAGATCAATCACTTTTGTCCTGGAACTTTCTATTTGTCGCGGTCGACCAACCAGCCGACAGTCCGATTCAGCGAAGGGACCATCCATGCCCCGCACCACCGTCACCGACGCGCGTCGTCGCCCGGTCATCCTGCTCGCCGCCGCCGCGGCATGCCTCGCGGTCGGCGTCGCCGGCTGCGGCTCGTCGGATTCGTCTTCGTCGGCACAGCCAAGTCCGTCGGCGTCGGCGAGCGCCACGGCTGGGGTGCTCGGCATCCGGGATCCGTGGGTGAAGGCCGCCGACAAGGGCATGACCGCGGCGTTCGGCACTCTCGTGAACGACGGCGACACCGACGTGACGGTCACCGCCGCGGCCACTGATGTGTCGCCGATGGAGCTGCACGAGATGACCATGAAGGACGGGAAGATGGTCATGCAGCCCAAGCAGGGCGGCATCGTGGTCAAGGCGCACAGCAGCACCGCGCTGCAGCCCGGTGGCGAGCACCTGATGCTGATGGACCTGAAGCAGCCGGTGAAGGCCGGCGACGAGCTGACCTTCACGCTCACCTTCGCCGACGGGGAGACCCAGACGTTCACGGCGGTGGCCAAGCCGTTCACCGGCGCCCAGGAGAGTTACTCCCCCAACCACGGCCAGCCGACGCCGAGCCCGGCAGCATGACCGAGCGCGCCGCTGTCCGCCCGGTGAGCAGGCGTGGCCTGCTCACCGGCGGCGCCCTCGCAGCCGGAGGCGCGCTCGCATCCGCCGCCGTTATCACCGCCCGCCCCGACGAACCGAAAGCCCGGCCCGCGGACGCGGTGCCGGTCGCCGAAGTCGGCAGCGCCGTCGAACCGTTCCACGGTCCGCGGCAATCCGGCGTCGCCACCGACCCGCAGGCCCACGCGGCGTTCATTGCGCTCACCCTCAACCCCGGCACCGACCGGGCCGCGTTGGGTCGGATGTTGCGCCTGCTGTCCGACGACGCCGCCCGCTTCACCCAGGGCCGCCCGGCGCTGGCCGACACCGAACCCGAGCTCGGGCTGCTGCCCGCCCGGCTGACCGTCACCTTCGGCTTCGGCCCCGGCCTCTACACCGCCGCCGGCCTCGACGACCGGCGGCCCCCATCGGTGGCCGACCTGCCGGCGTTCCGCATCGATCGGCTCCAGCCCCGCTGGTCCGGTGGGGACCTGCTGCTGCAGATCTGCGCCGACGATCCGGTCACCGTCGCCCACGCCCAGCGGGTGCTGGTCAAAGACAGCCGCCCGTTCGCCACCGTCCGTTGGGTGCAGCAGGGCTTCCGCCGCGCCGCCGGCACCGAACCCGGCCGCACCCAGCGGAACCTGTTCGGCCAACTGGACGGCACCGCCAATCCGCGACCGGGTAGGCCGCTGGAGACTGCAGTGTGGGTGCCCGACGGGCCGGCCTGGCTGCGCGACAGCACCAGCCTGGTCGTCCGCCGGATCAGCATGAACCTGGAAACCTGGGACCTGCTCGGCCGCGCCGACCGGGAACTCGCCGTCGGCCGGCGCCTCGGCACCGGTGCTCCGCTCACCGGCACCGCTGAGCACGACCAGCCCGACTTCGCCGCCACCGGCCCAGACGGGCTGACCGTCATCCCCGACTTCTCCCACCTCACCCGCTCGCACGTCACCGACGACCGGTTGAAGATCCTGCGCCGCCCCTACAACTACGACGGCACCCCTACTCCCGAGGGGCACGCCGACAGCGGGCTGATCTTCGCCTCCTACCAGGCCGACGTCACCCGCCAGTTCCTGCCCATCCAGCAACGGCTGGCCGAACGGGACCTGCTCAACGAATGGACCACCCCGATCGGCTCCGCCGTCTTCGCCATCCCACCCGGCTGCCCCGAGGGCGGCTGGATAGGCCAGCAACTGCTCGGCTGACCACCACCAACCACGGAGAGAACCAGTCATGCCCATTCGAATCCGCCGCCCGAGCTCCGCCGGGCTGGTCGCCGCCGCGCTGGCCGCGCTGGCGGTGCTGCTGGCGCCGGCCACGCCCGCCGCCGCGCACAACTCGCTACAAACGGCCAACCCCGCCCAGGACGCGCGTCTCGCCGCACCACCGACGCAGATCACCCTGAAGTTCCTGCAGAAGCTGGACCCCGCCTTCACCACCATCGTGCTCAGCGACGCCAACCAGCGGAAAGTCCCCACCAGCGAACCCGCCGTCACCGGAACCACGGGCACAGTGATGATCAGCCAGCCGCTGGCCAACGGCACCTACACCGTCGCCTACCGGGTCGTCTCCACCGACGGGCACCCGGTGCAGGGCTCCTACTCCTTCACGGTCGCCGATCCCGCCGCCAGCGCCGCCCCAACCGCCAGTGCCGCCCCGGACATGGCCGCCTCTGCTGCCGCCAACACCGGCGCCGCGTCCCCCACGTCGGCCAGCCCGGCGGCCTCGGCCCGCCGCTCCGACGGCTCTGGCCAGACGCTGCTGGTGGCCGGCGGGATCGCCGCCGTGGCCGTTGTCGCCGGGGTCGTGATGCTGCGGCGTCGACGCCGCGCCGCCTCCTGACCGAGACCCACCGGCTCCGTACGCTCCCGCCCGTCCGCAACCTACCAGGGACATCGACGTGTCAGACACCCGTTCGCACCAGCCTCAGCCGCACCGTGTCCCGGACGGCTCGCCAGGGGTGAGGACGACGAACATCGGCGACGGCCGGACCCCGGGGGCACGCGGAAACCGCACCACGGGCTGGACGGGCTCAGTCGTGGTCGCGGTCGTGGCCGTGGTGTCGGCGGGGGCGGCACTGCTGCTCGCCTTGCGGGCCGGCGGGGCGCTCGCGGTCGCGATCCCCGGCCTGCCGGATCCCGGACCGGTCACGACCTGGGCGTTGCCCCTGGTCCGGCTGCTGAGCGACGCGCTCGCCACGCTGGCGGTCGGGATGCTGGTCACGGCGGCGTTTCTGCTGCCCGGGGACGGGCCGAGCGTGTCCCCCCACGGCTGGCTGCTGCTGCGGCGCGCCGGCGCGCTGGCCGTCGGGTGGGCGGCCGCCGCCCTGGCGCTGATCGTGCTGACGGTCTCGGACCTGCTCGGGGTCCCGCTGCAGCGGCTCAGCGCGGCCGCCGTCATCAGCTTCGCGTCCTCGATCTCCCAGGGGCGGGCGCTGCTGCTGCAGGCCGGGCTGGCGCTGGCCGTGGCGGTGCTCGTCCGGGTAGGCGTGTCGCGTGGGCTCGCCGCCACGGCAGCGCTGTTCGCGCTGGTCGCGGTGGCACCGCCGGCGTTCACCGGACACGCCGCCGGGGCCGGCAACCACCAGATCGCGGTCAGCAGCCTCGTCCTGCACGTGCTGGCGGCCGCGCTGTGGGTCGGCGGCCTGGCCGCTCTGTTGATGGTCCGTCGCAGCCGTCACCTCGCCGACGCCGCCGCCCGGTACAGCCGCCTCGCCCTGGGCTGCTTCACCGCCGTCACGGTCAGCGGACTCGCCAACGCCGCCGTACGCCTCGGCACCGTCGACCAGCTGTGGCAGTCCCGGTACGGGTGGCTGATGGGCGGCAAGCTCGTCGCGCTCGTGATCCTCGGCGCCGCCGGCGCGGCACACCGGTCCCGCACCCTGCCTGCCCTGCACGCCGGCCGGCGTCGAGCATTCACCCGGCTGGCCGCCGGAGAACTGATCGTCTTCGCCGCCACCCTGGGCCTGGCCGTGGCGCTGTCTCGCAGCCCCACCCCAGTGGCGACCGACCCCGTCGACGCCGACCCACTGACCGAGCTGCTCGGCTTCCCGCTGCCCGCCGCCCCCACCCCGGGCAACCTGCTCGGCCAACCCCTGCCGGACCTGTTCTTCCTCACCCTCACCGCCGGTGCGGCCGCCGCCTACCTCGCCGGGGTGCGACGGCTGCGCCGAGCCGGACACCGCTGGCCGATCGCCCGCACCGCCAGCTGGCTCACCGGCCTGCTGATCCTCGCCGCCTTCACCGGCCTCGGCGTCGCGCGCTACGCGTACGTGCTGTTCAGCGCCCACATGGCGCAACACATGGTGCTGTCCATGCTGGTGCCGATCCTGCTCGTCGGCGGCGCCCCGGTCACCCTCGCCCTACGCGCCCTGCGCCGCCCGACCGACCCGCAGGTCCACGGCGCCCGGGAATGGCTGCTGATCGCCCTGCACAGCCGGCCCACGAAGCTGCTCACCCACCCACTGGTCGCGCTCGGCATCTACACCGGCAGCCTCTTCGGGCTCTATTTCAGCGACCTTCTCGGCACGCTGATGCGCTCCCACCTCGGCCACCTCGCCATGCTGGTCCACTTCGTGGCCGCCGGCTACCTGCTGTTCTGGGTGCTCATCGGCGTCGACCCAGGCCGGCCGAAAATCCCCCACCCCGTCCTCATGCTCATCCACCTGGCGGCGATGATGGCCCACGGCTTCTTCGGCCTGGTGCTCATGCAGACCACCACCGTCATCGCCCCGGACTGGTACACCTCCGTCCACCCCGCCTGGGCCTCGTCCCTACTGGTCGACCAGAAGCTAGGCGCCGGCATCGCCTGGGCATTCGGCGAGATCCCCGCCGCCGTCGTCATGATCCTTCTCGTCCGCCAGTGGATCCGCGCCGACCAGCGAGAACAGGCCCGCCTCGACCGCGCCGCCGACCGCGCCGAAGCCACCGGCGAAGACGACGACCTCACCCGCTACAACGCCTTTCTCGCGGCCGCCAGCCAGGCCGGCGAGGACCAGCGGCCGTAGCCGACGACACCGAATATGACTCGGCCCTGTGACGCCACGTCGCGGCAGGCCGTCGCACCGGCATTCACGGCCGGGAAACTGCGACCAGGCCAACCGCTGCGCCGTGGTGGGTGGAGCGATGGCTGCCGCTGGCGGTCACTCGGCCCGGGATGTGCGCCGCCGGTAGGCGGCAAGAACGAGGTCAACGCACAGGAAAGCCAGCAGTGTGATCCCCAGCAGGGGCAGGAAGATCCCGAAGACGGCCGCGACCGCGGCTACGGCCACCAGCCCGGGCCACGGGAGCGCCCACAGTCCCCCGGCCCGTACGGCTGGGCCGGGACGCCACGGGGCGGCGGTGGTGGGGCGCCGCTGCCACCACATCCGGTAGCCGAGGACCACCATCACGACCAGCCCTATGGCGAGGCCGGCGAGGGCGATCTGGTTCGGCAGCCCGAACAGGACTCCCATGTGGATGTCGACGCCCCAGCGGGCGAGCTTGGCCATGAAGGGGTATTCGGCAAAGCGCACGGTGTCGGTGACGGCCAGGGTGGCGGGGTCGACGGCCGCGGCGTCAACGGCGGTCGGGAAGGCGCGGTGGACCTCGGTGACGGTCCAGGTGGCCCCCGGTTCAGCGGGGAGCCCGATCTCGACCTGGTCGGAGGTGATGTCGGCCGCCCGTGCGGCGGCGAGCACCTGGTCGATCTCGTCGACGTTCACCGCGCCCGTCCCGCCGGCTGCGGCGCGGTGGTCACCGTGGCCGCTCGGGCTGTTCCCCGCCGCAGCGGACGCCGTCGTGGTGACCAGGGTTGGGGTGGACCAGCCGACGCGGGCCCGCAACTCGGTGACGTTGTCCCCGGCCAGACGCGACCAGGTCAGACCGGTGGCCGACAGTGCCAGCAAGCCGAGCACCAGCCAAACCCCCAGCGCGCCGTGCCAGGAACGGGTACGGGCCCGGCCCTGCGCGCCCGACTCGGGAAGCAGGAGGGCGCGTGCCGACCGGCGGGCGCGGACCCGTGCCACCCACAGCACGAGCCCACCCAGCGCCACCACCCACAGCCAGGACGCGGCGAGCTCACTGTAGAGGCGGCCCACCTCCCCCAGATGCAACGACCGGTGCAACTCGTCGATCCAGGAACGCACCGGCAGCGCGCCGCTGGTGCCGTACACCTTTTCCTGGCCGAGCACCTTGCCGGTGGCGGGGTCGACGAACACCGCGTGCCGGTAGGACTCCGCCATGGTGCCGTCGTCGAACAGCACCCGAGTCGTACCCCCTTCGGGCGCCGGCCGGACGGCGACCAAACCCGGCACCGTGCTCACCTTCGTCGCGGCAGCCACCTGCTCGGTCAGCGGCACCCGCGCCGACGAGGACGCCGACGATGCTTCGAGCAGGTCGGCGTAGACCACCCGCTCCACCTGCGGGCTGAGCGCGTAGAGCCCACCGCTCACTGCCGCCACCAGCAGGAAGGGGGCGATCAGCACACCCGCGTAGAAGTGCAGACGCAGGACCAGGGGTCGCAGCAGCGACCACATTCCCCGCCGCGCAGGCCGCACCGGCTTGTCGGATATCTGGTCGATCGTGGTGTCGCTGTCCACGGTCAAGGCAGAACTCCTCGTTCAGGGTGCGACGGCACCGGCCTTGCCGGCACCGCCGAGGAAGGTCAGGCACCGGTTGGATCAGTAATAGAGTCGTCCGCCGGCCCTCGCTGGTTCCCGCAACGCCTCGACATATTGACGGCGGTTGAGGACTTTTCACACAACGAGCACTGCTGACCGACATCGAGCGACAACCGGCCCCGGCTGCCCGCCGATCATTGGCACACGCCTACGGCATGCTGCCGCAGGCGCCACGCCGCTCAGGCCACGTTAATCGTGTACTGCGCGGTGTGCACCTTCCCGTCGACCTGGAAGTCGAAGAACGCCCGGTACCGGCCGGCGCTCGGCGCGGTCAACCAGACCTTGACCGCCCCGTCGACCAGTTCCTGCTCCGGGTGGACATGCACATAGCCCAGGTCGCCCTCGCGGACCACGACCAAGTGCCCATACGCGCCCAGGTAGCGCTGCAACTGTGCGGGCGCGCCGGTGCGGTTGACCCGGAAGACCATCGGCGTCGCCACCCCGACGGTGGGCGTGCCGTCCATCGACACGGTGAACGGCCCGACCACCGCCTGCGGCTGCGCCGGCGGCAGCGCGGCCGGGGTGTGCGCGCCCGGCACGTCGTGGTCGACGCCCAGGACCAGCGGCAGCGGGCTGCTGTCGGTCCCGGCCAGGGAGAAATCGGCGTAGATGCGGTAGCCGCCAGCCCGGGTCAGCTTCAGGGGGACGCTCCAGGTGCCGTCGGGCGCCATCGTGGGGTGCAGGTGCTGGTAGCTGGTCAGGTCGCGACCCACCACGACCAGGTGCAACGGCTTGTCGTGTACGACCGTGAAGCGCGTCGCCGCCTGCCGGTCGGCTCCGACGATCCGGAACCGGTAGTCCACGCTCACACCGGCCGACTGAGACCGCCGCACGGGCTGCAGGGTGTAACCGCCGGCGCTGACCAACGTCCCGGTCGTCTGCGTCTGACTCGCGTTGCTGTCGCCCGGATGGGTGTGCGCCCCGGTACCCGCCGCGTGCTGGTGCCCGTCCCCCGCTGCCAGAACTCGCGGCGTGGCGAGCGGCCCACCGGCGCGTGCCGCGGCCGCCGGTACGCCAGCGGCGGTCCGCTCGTTGCCTGTACCGATCCGCCCAAGCCCGAATCCGGCCAGTAGGGCCACCACCAACCCGCCGACGAGCAACGCGAAACGCGTGTTGCTCAACCGAGGCCCGAGCGCCAGGGCAAGGCCGGCCATGTCGGACGCCACCACCTGGCCGGCGGTCACAGGCCGCGCCGGGGGACTCGCCGAGGTCCCGTCCTGCCCGGCCACCGACAGCTCGGTCGCGGCGGCCGCCCCGGCGGCGACAACCGCCCTGTTCTTCTGCGTCGCAGGGACTGCGGCCGGTCCCCCCTTGCCGACGGAGCCCGACGCCGCGGCCTTGCCGTTGGCGCTGGCGCGATTGGCCGCGCCCGTTCTGCCCCTTGGGCGGGGGCCAGCGCCCTGCTGCCGAGAGGCCGCGCCAGAGACGCGGCCCCGCCCGGAGGCCCTGCCCGCGGAAGCCGGGCGGCGGCGCCAGCCCACGAAGCCGGCCACCGCCGCCGCGATCGCCACCGCCCAGCCGGTCCATGCCATCCAACCGAGGTCACCCTCGCCATCCGAGGCCATCGAAGCAGCGGCCACCGCAGACGAGGACGCCGACAGCGGTGGCGCAGCCGGCGGGGCCGACGAAACGGGCAATGCAGCCGACGACGACTCCGGACCGTGCCCGGACGTCCCGTGCTGCTCGGCGGCCGCCACCAGCGACGGATCCGGCTGACTGGTCGGCGGACGCCATCCCGGCGGCGGGGCCGTCGCCCGCCCCGTGTAGCGGAAGCTCATCGTGCCCCGCACCGGCTCACCGTCCGAGGCCACCGACAGGTAGCTCACCGAGTACTGCCCCGCCGCCGGCAGATGCGCCAGCGTCACCACCGCCGGGAACCCCGTCGCGTACTCCCGCGGCTCGAACTTCCCCCCGACCAGGAAGTACTCCTTCACCGGCTTGTCCAGCTGCTTGGGCGACCCATGACCCCAGCCGTTGTCGACCCGACCGCCGCCCGGCGCGGTGATCGTGAAGTACGCGTTGTCGGGGACCTTCTCCGTGAAGTAGAGCTCCACCGCCGCCAACGGCTCGTTCACCGTGGCCCCATCCGCTGGCGTGGACGCCGCCAAGGTGCCGTGAGCTGCTGCCGGCTGGGCGAACCCGAAGACCACGACCGCTGAGACGAGGACGAACGCGAGCAGGCCCGAGGCCACACGTCCAAGAGCCGGAGGCAGACGACGCATCAGAGCATCCTCGCCACGGCGAGGCTTTAATCAAGGCATCGGCAACTTTTTATGCAAATGGCAAAAGTTCTGCCCGATGCGACTCGACATCCGCACCTGAGCCACAAAACTCCGCTACGCCAGCACGGCGAGCGACTCATCCCCACCACGGGGCGGGAGTCGCCAAGCATCCGCAGCGTGAAGGACGGGACGTGGACGACAAGACAACGGCTACCCGCCTAGCCCTTGCCGCCGGTCAAGGCGACCAGAGCGCAGCGGCCGCGTTCATCCGCGCCACCCAGCAGCAGGTCTGGCGGTTCATCGCCCACCTCGCGGGGCCTAACGAGGCCGACGACCTGACCCAGGAAACCTACCTACGGGCACTGCGCAGCCTGCCGAAATTCGCCGCCGCTTCCTCCGCTCACACCTGGCTGTTCGTGATCGCCCGACGGGTCGTCGTCGACCACCACCGCGCCGCAGCCGCCCGACCCCAGCCGGCCCGGTTGGAAGACCGGCAGAGCATCACAGGCTCGCGAGGCGGCTTCCCGGTCGAGGACAAGGTCATCCTGCGGAGACTCCTGGACCACCTCCTACCCGAGCGGCGGGAAGCATTCGTCGCCACGCAAGTGCTCGGCCTCTCCTACGCCGAGGCCGCAGAAGTCTGTGGCTGTCCGGTCGGCACGATCCGGTCCCGGGTCGCCCGCGCCCGCGCCGACCTCATCACCGCCATGGCCGACACTGACACCCCCGGCAACTGGGACCGCCGCTCCAGCTGACTCGAAGTGCTCGCGGCGTCCGATGTAGCGCTGCACGGGCTCCCACTGTCCCGGTTCGGAGATGGTCCGCTGATCCACTGGGCTTCCCCGCGCTCCCGCTCCCAGGGGCGCCGCCGTCAACCGGTTCGTCGAGCAGCAGGTTTGGCCGTTCCCCAGAGCGACCGCCAGCGCGAACTGGGAGCGCTGGCCGCCGGAGAGCTGACCGGCCTTCTGCCCCAATGGATGGGCCCATCCGCGTCCGCACCCCGGTCGGGGGACTCGCCCGCCGGGTGCAGCGTGCATGCGCCAGCAGCAAGCCGAGCAGACCCAGGGCCAGGGTGACCGGATCGTACGTCCGTTAGGGTGCTCCACCTGGCCACCCTGGCCCTGGCCCGCTCCACCGACGTGAGGGTCGGCGGAGGGCAGGATGGCAGCCTGCAGGAGGGGTGTTAGATCAGCCGGGCGAGAACCCCGGACTCAATCACGATCACGGCACCGATCAGCATGAACACGCCCGGCACGATCCAGTGTCCGAACCGTTCAACGACGTCAACCACCTTGCGACGGGAGCCGAGCCAGGATCCCGCCAGGCACCAGACAGCGACCCCGACAGCGAACACGGCGACCGTGACCAAGCTGGCGGTGACGCCGATCGTTCGGAACATGGGGGTGTAGACGGAGATGTTGTCCGCGCCGTTGGCCACCGTGACTCCGACCACGGAGGCCAGGCCAGCAGCCACGGCCGGAGTGGGCAGCTCCTCGTCACTCCGGCTGCGGATCGCCCCGATCAGGCCCCGCACGCCGAGGCCGAACGGGACCAGGCCCAGCAAACCCACCCATTGGTCAGGGATGACCGTCAGGCCGAGGGCGGCCACGGCCGAGGCGGCAACCAGGGCTGCGACCCCGACGTACTGGCCCACCCAGATCTGCCACGGCTGAGGCTTTCCCGACGCCCTGGCAGACAGGAACAGCACGGTCAGGACGATGATGTCGTCGATGTTCGTGCCCGCGAACACCCCGACCGCAGCGGCGAGGGTCCCGACAAGATCTCCCACGGCTAGGCACTGTACGGCCCAAACGGGAAGCAGGCAGACGGCGAAAGAAGCGGCGGGCGAGCGACGCCAGGACGCACCAGCAACCAATCGCGCGGCAAGCTCGTCGGCGAGCGCGTTGAGGCAGACAAGTCGCCTCCGCAGGCTGCGGTGCGTGAGGTGAAGGCTCAGCTGGATCTGACGGTAGTGCTGGGCCAGCTGGTGGTGGTTGGTCAACTGGGTGCCGCCGCAGCACGCTATCCCCGCCGGGCATGCTGGCTGCGGATCTCCGGCCGACCGGGACAGACGGTTTCGGCGGGCGGCTGTGTCTGAACCTTCAGCGCCCGACCCTATCGGCCTGCTCGACCTCGTGGCCCGCTGGGCCATCAAGCTCGTCCAGCGACCCAAGACCGCAATTGCCGTTGTCGCCGGCATGACATGAGCTGCCCACCTCCACGGCGGACAGCTCGTCCGCCCCACTCGTCCCTGCCGTCCTGCCCACCCGCCCAACACCGATGGCAACACTGAGCCGGGCCATCGCCTCGACATCCAGCCATGCCAGGGAATGGTCGTGGCCGGGTCCTCCGCAGACGGCCGGCCTCGAGTAGGCAGCCGGTGAGCTGCCCCTACCCGCGCCCGCCCGGCGAATGCGCCGGATCGAATCCAGCCAGCCGGCGCTGCTCGCTGCTCTCGTCGCCCACGACCTGCTCGTCGTACACCAATCACCCTGTGGTGCGGGCGGCGGCTCGCTCGACGCCCTGCTGCCAGATCTGCCGGCCGGGAGCAAGTCGTGGTACCAACGGAGCGGGTAGTTGCCGGCATACTGCTGCCATGGCTGACGGGCCCCATGGACCAAATGTCGTCCGTGCCGGGGAATCTTCCCTCCTTCTCGTTGGGGTCAGCGGCGGTCAGGCGGTGCACCTCGTGCGCCGCCACGAGCAAGCGGAGCCAGGTCGCGGTGCCGTGCCCGACTACTTCTTCGACCGGGCGAACAGCGACCGGGAGGAGGCCCTGCGCCGGTACGACATCGCGGCGCTGCGGGATCCGGTGTGGGCGCACACAACGATGTGCGGTCGGATCTGGGCGGTGATGGTCGGCGGTGACGGTGGAGCACTCAGCAGATACCGAAAGCCGGCCTTCGCGCCGACGTGTCGACGCTGTCTGACGCTGATGGATCGCCTGTTCCCCGCGCCTGCGGTTGACCGGCGGGTACCGGTCGTCGCGCAGATCGTCTTCGAAGCGGTACACAAGCACGGATACGCGGAGGTGCGGGGCGTGCCCGGTGATCAGCTCGCCGTTCTACGGAAGGAGATTCGGTCGCTGATCAGGCAACGGACGGGCCACCCGAGCGAGACACTCGTTCACGGTGACCTCCTGCATGTGGTGTGCGAGCCGCTGCGAGACCCAGAGGCTGAGATGCGGACAGCTGCGGAGGCAATCGACGCCGTGCTGTTCGGGAAGCAGCCGCTGCCGTCGGTGCGGTCCGACCGGGATTGGGTGGTGTCCTGGAGCGCGTGGGCACAGCCGTAACAGCCTTACCCGCCGCCGGCGAAACGACCGTCACCTACCGGAAGGGGTGCATTGAGGCGAGTGGGTGTGGTTCGCCGGCCATGGCGGCGAGGGCGGTGGCGACGGCGTTCAGGTCGGCTTTGATGTAGGTGGTGGTGGCGGGTCCGCGGCGGTCGGTGTGGCCGGCGTAGGCGCGCGCGATGCCGTAGCCGAAGTGGCGTTCCACCCAGGTGAGGGTGGTGTGGCGTAGCCAGTGGGTGGAGATCCCCTGCGCGGCGACCCAGGGCAGACGTTCGCCGATTCGTCTCCACAGGTGGTCGTAGCGGCGGCTGCTGATCGGCCGGCCGTTGCGGTAGCGCAACAGCCGGTCGGTGGGCAGGACCGCGCCCCGAGCCTGGGCGTGATCGAGGAGGCGTTCGGCGAGGGTCGGGGTGATGGGTTGCCAGCGCAGGGTGCCGCCCTTCTCCGTGAGACAAACCAGCGCGTGGGTGGTGTCCAGGTCGATCAGGCGCAGCGCGAGGGCGCCGCCGCGGCGGCACGCGGTTTCCGTGTGCAGGCGCAGCAGCAGGGCGTCGAGGACAACATCGTTGCCGCTGGTACGCGCGACCACGTTGATGTCCTGCAGTTCCTCGGGCGTGAGGGCGCGGCGGGGATTGGGTAGCCGGCGCGGCTTAACGACCCGGTGCGCCGGGCTATCCGCGGCGGTGAGGTAGCCGTCGGCGACGGCACGGCGGTAGACGGCGCGGGCGGCCGCGACGACATGCTCCCCCGCGTGGCGACCCTGCCGGCCCGTGCGTCGAGACCGGGCGGTGGCGGTGACCTGCATGAGGGCTTCGATGTCGCTGGCGGTCACCTCGTCTAGCCGCAGATGGCCGAGCGCGGCGGCCATGCGGTTCCAGTAGGTGCCGTAGGTGCGGCGGGTGCCCGGACTGGCCGCGGCCGCGACCCGCGGCAGGTATTCGGCGAGCGTCGGCATACGACGCGACGTGTCAGGTTCGGAGACGAGGTCAGCCAGGGTGAGGCCAAGGTGCGTGAGCATCTGTCGGGCGGTGACGATGCGTGACGGATCAGCCGGCATGAGAGGCACCTCCGAGGACAGTGGCGTGCAGGTCCGCGAGGAGCCGCGTGATGGTGTTCGAGGGGTGCACGACGAGCAGATCGCGCGCCGGGAAGGCGACCAGGAGCACCGCCTGGTACGGGTGGACGCCGCACATCTGCCGGGCCGCGGCGGGCAGGGGTAGCGCCCCGCGGGCCCCGACGACGTGCGTCCCGTCGGGTGCCGCGGTGACCAGGAGAAGGCAGTCGGCGACGTCGATGTGGAGGCGGTGACCGGACGGCCAGCCCAGCGCCCGCAGCAGCGCTCGGGCGGCCACCCGGCCGTCGGCGTCCGGGCGGGCCACGTCGAAGACGACGTCGTCGACCGGTTCCCGCGCAGCTGGGAGGGCTTCGGGCAGCGCGGGCATCGGGGCTGGTGGCGGTGCCGGGCGAGGAAGCGGGGTGGGGATGACCGCGCCGATGAGCTGCTCGTCGAGGTGTCGGCGGGTCGGTTGCCGGGGGGCGGTCATGGTGACCGCCGCAGGCGCTCGCGCGGCCTCAGCGCGTGGCGCCGAGAGCCCTGATCGTCGATGGGTGCACGGATGCTACGGGGTGTCCTCATCGGGAGCCACCGCGGTGGTGAGCTCCCGTGACCTCGCACGAAGACTGGTGTCCGAGGGGGGACTTGAACCCCCACGCCCTATACGGGCACTAGCACCTCAAGCTAGCGCGTCTGCCATTCCGCCACCCGGACCTGCTCGTCCAGCCTACCCTGTCGGCCGCCGCCGGCTCTCCGGCCGGCCAGCCGCCCCTGGTGGGCCGCACGGGGCATTACTGTACACGGCCGAGATGGATCATGCACATCGCCGCCCGACCGGCTCAATGTCGAGGCATACGACCAGGTCAGAGGCTTGGAGCGGAGACCACCGGCAGGGCGTCCCGTCGGCCGGGTAGCGTCCGGGCACCGTCTACCGGCAGCATTGCCCACGTGTCACAGCCCTCCCCCCTCGTCGCGGTCCAGCAGCGGGCGCTCGCCCTCCGTTCCGCCGGTGATCTCCCAGCCGCCCGCAGGCTGCTGGCCGACACGATCGCCTCGGCCCGGCCCGCCTACGGCGAGGACCACCCGGAGGTGCTGGGCACCGCCCACCTGCTGGCGCGGATGCACCGCGAGGCCGACGACCCGGCCGCCGCCCGTCGGGTGCTGGAAGCGGCCTACGCGGCGGGTGAGCGCCGTTGGAACGGCGCCGAGCCGCTGATGCTCGCCATCTCCTTCGACCTCGCGTCCGTGGCCGAGGAGCTGGGCAACCGGCACGAGGCCCGACGCAACTACACTCGGGTGGCCACCGCCGGGCCCGCCGTGCTCGGCGAGCACCACCCCGCGGTACGGGCGGCCCGGCAGTACCTCGGCGGCGTGACACCGGCGGCTCCGGCGACGCAACCTCCGCCCGTCGCCCAGCCCGGGCCGGTGCCGCAGCCCGGGCCGGTCCCGCCCCGGCACCCGGTGTCGCACCCGGGGCCGTCCGCCGTCCGGCAACCCGCTCCGCCCAGCACCCCGCCGACGACCAGCGGCGCGTTCTCCGCGCCCACGGTCGCCGTCCCGCAGCAGAGACCGGCCGCACCGCCGGTTCGGCCGCAACCCGCGGCGCCGATGCCCCAACAGCGGACCGTGCCACCGGCACCCCAGGTTCCGGCCCCGCCCCGGCAGGCGTCCGCGCCGGCGCAGGTGCCACCCCCACGGCAGATGCCGGCAGCCCAGGTGCCACCGGCGCCGCCGCCCGGGGCGGCCCCGCAGGTTCCGCCCGCACCCCAGGTCGCCGCGCCGCACCGCCAGGTGTCCGTGCCGCCGGCACCCCAGGTACCGGCCCCCCGGTCGGCCCCACCCGCACCGCACCCGCAGGCGCGACCGACGCCGCATCCGCCCGTGATGTCCCCGCCCGCCCCGCCCCGACCCGGGCCACCGGCGCACGTCGCTCCGGCCACGTCGCCGTGGGCACCGCCGCATTTGCAGGCACCGGCCGTGCCCCCGCCGGCGCCACACCAGGTACCCGCGCCACCGAGTGCGGGTAGCGGCCCCGCCAGGCCGACCGTGCCGCCGGCACCCGGCCCCGCCGTGACGCCGCCGGCTCCGCACCCCGCGCCGGCCCGGGCGGCTGTTCCACCACCCCCCGTCCCCCAGCGGGCACAGGTGCCGACCGGCCCGGTGCCCGCACCTCCGGTCGTGCCACCCCCGCCCCAGGTGCCGGCCCGGCCCCCGGCGCTTCCGGCCCCGCCCGCGCAGCCGGTCGACGCGGCACCGACGCCGCTCCCGCCCGCTCCGCTGCCGACCACCGGTACGCCGGGCCCGATGACCACCGGCACCACCGGTACGCCGGGCCCGGTAACCACCGGCACGGCCACCTCGCGGGCCCTGCCGGCCGCGCCGCCCGCTCCGCCCCCGTCGGCCGCGCCCCCCGCCCCGTCCGCCGAACCGGTGGCCGCGCAGCCACCGCAGCCGGCGGCCCCCAGGGCGCGTGGCTGGGACCGGCCGACCATCCAGGTCCAGCAGATCGGTCCGCTGCTGCGTGAGGAGGCTGAGCGCCAGGCGTCGGCACCGCAGGCGGCGACCCGGCCGACCGATGCTCCGGTCAGCGCACCGCCGGTCAGCGCACCGCCGGCGTCCGCCCGGCCGGTGGCCGCACCGCCGGTCGTCAGCGCACCGCCGGCCACCGCGCACCCGGTGAGCGCTCCCCCGGTCCCCGTCCGCCCGGTCGGCGCTGCCCCCACTCCCCCGTTCACGGCGCCCGCACAGCCGGTCAACGCGGCGCCCACGCCACCGGTCAGCGCGCCACCCGCCAGCGCGCCACCGGTCCCGGCGCCCACGCTGGTGCACCCGGGCAACGCCCCGCAGCCGCCCCACCGTCCGGTCGCCTCACCGACCCACCCCGTGAGCACCCCGCCGGCACCGAGCCACCCGGTGCACAGACCACCGATGCCGCCCGTGGTCAACGCGCCGCCGGCGCCCCACCACCCGGTCAGCGCAGCACCCGTGAGCACCCCGCCGGTCAGCGCGCCGCCGTGGGGGCTGACCGCGCCGCCATGGAGCAGCGTGGCGCCGCCGCAGCCGCTGACCACACCCTCGGTCGACGACGAGCCGACCGAGGACGACGATGCCCCCGCCGACACCGACGGACCGATGGAGGTCGTCAACGAGCCGCTGGTCGCGTACGACGTGCCGGAGCGGGTGGTGGAGAAGGCCGACGGCTCGTCACCGGTCGCGGTCGACCAGCCGCAGGAGGCGACGTACCCGCCGGTCAGCCCGGTGTACCAGCCGCCGCTGCCGCCCGCGTACCCGATGGAGGCGCCGCCGGAGCGGCGCGGACGGGGTCGCATTGTGCTGGCCGTCGTGGCGGGTGTCGCGGTGGTGGGCGTGGCGGGCCTGGTCGGCGCGGTGGCGCTGGACCGCGACGAGCCCGCCGTCCCGCCGGCCCCGTCGGGGGGCGCCTCGGGCGCGGCGAAGGCGACCGGTGCCCCGCCGGGCGACCTGAAGCTGCGCGACGACGCCACGACGGTCACGATCACCTGGACCGACCCGACGGGTGGGGGCGTGCCGTTCATGGTCGCCGGGGGGCGCGCCGGTAAGGCTCTCGGCGTGATGGCCACCGTCGATCCGGGACAGACGACCTACACGGTGAACGGGCTCAGCGCCACGGTGGACTACTGCTTCACGGTGCTGGCGGTCTACTCCACGGACGCCTTCGCCACGTCCGGCCAGGTCTGCACGGACCGGGAACGGCGTACCCCGTTGGGCTGACGGGCCGTCCACCTCGCACACGCTCGGTGTCCACAGGGGGACCCAGCGGGTTTCCTCGTGCTGGCCCGGCCCATATGATGTCCCACGGCTCAGGGGAGGGTCGCCGGGGACACGGCGCGCCACCTGGGCAGCCAGACGGGGAGGCAGCCGGACGTGTCCACCATCGACGACGCCGCGAGCACCGTGACCGACACCGGCGCACCGCCACGCCGCTCCCGGATGCGCGGCGGGCTGGTCACCATCGGCACGGTGGGCGCGCTGCTGGCGGCGATGGGGCTGACGGTGCTCGGGCTGGGCGCCGCCGACAACGCGGTGGCCGACTACGACGCCAGCAGCTGGTTGTGGAGCGCGGCGCGCAGCGAGATGGCCCGGGTCAACGGCGTCACCGCGCGGGTCGACACCCGGATGGAGATTCCCGGCGCTCGTCGGCACCCGATGCAGGTCACCCAGACCGACCGGCTGCTGATCCTGCGCGACCTGAACACCGGCCAGGTCAGCTCGCTGGACCTGGCCACCCTGCAGATCACCGCGACCACCCGGACCACCCCCGGTCTCGGCGTCAACGTCGCGCTGCACGAGGACGCGGCGTTCGTCGTCGACGCCGTGCAGGGCATCGTCCGGCAGCTCGACCCGCGGTCGCTCACCCCGGTGGGCGAGCCGGTGCGCTACCCGCCGGGCATCACCGGCGGCGCGTTCGACGGCAAGGGCCGCCTCTGGATCGCGATCCCGAGCGAGGGCACCGTCTCGGCGGTCACCGCGGCGGAGCTGCCCGCCGCCCCCGCCTCGGCCGGCAACCTCAGCCCGGAGCGGGTCGAGACGTACACCGTGGCGGAACCGAGCCACGAGCTGGTGGTGTCCACCCTGGACGACGGCGTGGCGGTGCTGGACCGCACCTCGGTGTCGCTGGTCACCGTCCACGCCGGCGAGACCCTGCGCGCCCCGCTGACCATGTCGTCCGCGGGCACCCTGCCGGCCCGCACCAGCGGCCCGGCCGTACCGGTGACGGTGGGCGGCGAGCGGCGGGTGCATGTCGTCGCCGGCGGCAGCGAGGTACGGCAGTTCACCGTTCCGGGCACCGGTGACCGGCTCAGCGCGGCGGTCGCCTGGGCCGGCCGGTTCTACTGCGCGGACGAGGCCAGCGGGACCGTCTACGCCTTCGACGGCGCCGGCCAGCTCGTCGACACCATCCGGGGCAAGGGGATGACCGGCCCGCTGGAGCTCGACGTGCGGGAGAACCGCCTGTTCATCAACGCGCCCGACTCGTCGACGGCGCGGGTGGTCGACGACAAGCACCAGGTGCGCGAGGTCAACAAGTACGCCAACGACGTACTCGGCGGCGACCCGCCGCCGGTCCCCCCGCCGCCGCCCCCGCCGAAGAAGCCGAAGGTGGGCAAGCCGAGCGCGCCGCGCAGCGTCACCGCGTCCGCCGGCAACGCGCAGGCCCGGGTGACCTGGAAGCCGGCGGCCGCGAACGGCGCCGAGATCACCAGGTACGTCGTGGAGGGCGCCGGCCGGAGGCACGAGGTGGGCGCCAACCAGCGGGCGGTGGAGATCACCGGCCTGACCAACGGCGAGACGTACACCTTCTCGGTGCACGCGGTGAACGCCAAGGGCGACGGCCCGGCGCGGAAGAGCAACCCGGTCACGCCGACCGCGGCCGTGCCGGACCCGCCGGCGAGCGTGACCGCGGAGGCCCGGCCGGACGGGACGGTGCTGGTGAGGTGGCCGGCCGCCAACGGCCAGGGCAACACCATCGCGAAGTACGCGGTGACCGCGACCTCGGCCGGCACGAACGCCCCGGCCGGCGAGTCGACCAAGACCGAGCTGGTGGTGCCGGCCGGTGAACTGGAGTACGGCACCCAGTACGCCTTCACCGTGGTGTCCGTCAACGACAAGGGCGCCGGCTCGGCGGCCTCGCCGGTGAGCAACACGGTGGTGCCGTTCGCGCCGCCCGGGCAGCCGGTCGGACTGCGGGCGACCACGGTCGCCGACCAGCCGGGCACGATCGCGGTGCGGTGGTCGCCGGCGCTCGACAACGGCCGCCCGGTGACGAAGTACCTGGTCGACGTCGCGGGCCGGGTCAGCGAGGTGACCGACACGCAGACCACCGTGGGTGGGCTGGGTGACGGGCAGAACGTCACGGTCAAGGTGAAGGCGGTCAACGAGGCCGGCCCCGGCCCGGAGGCCACCACCACCGCCCGGACGGTCGCGCCGCCCCGGGTGACCGTGACCGGTTCGTCGGCCACCGCCACCTCGGCGACCGTCACCTTCACGGTCGACGCGGGCGGCGGGCAGGCGACCTGCATGTTGAGCACCGCCGGCGAGACGGCGAAGCCGGGTCCCTGTTCCAGCATCACGATGCCCGGTCTGACGCCGGGTACGGCGTACACGTTCACGGTCACGGCGAGCAACGCGGCCGGCAAGGGCACCGCCGACCGGGCGCAGACCACCGACCCGCTGTACGGCATCGCCACCTGCAACAACGGCGCATCCGGGCCGGAGGCGAGCTACTGCGACAAGGAGGTGGACGGCCGCAACGGCAACGAGGTCTTCTCGGTGCCCCGGCAGGACAACAACAAGCAGGTGGGCTGGGCCAAGCCGGGCACCCGACTCAAGGCGTACTGCAAGAAGCAGGGCGAAGAGGTGTACGCCTACATCTACAACAACAACAAGCGCAGCACCTGGTGGGTGCAGGTCGAGTACTCCGGACGGAACTACATCCCGTGGGCCTGGCTCAACCTGGAGGGCGGCGACAACATCAACGTCCTGCCCACCTGCTGACGCCGCACCACCCAGCCGAGGAGCACCACCACCGTGAACAGCAGCCACGAACCGCTCACCCAGCCGGAGGTGCAGGGCTTCGCCGCCCTCGCCGCCCGGCTGGCGGAGAACGTCAACGCGGTCGTGCTGGGCAAACCGCAGGTGGTCCGGCTGGCGCTGACCGCGCTCTTCGCGCAGGGGCACGTCCTGCTGGAGGACGTACCCGGGGTCGGCAAGACCACCCTGGCCCGGGCGATCGCCGTGACGGTCAAGGGTGAGTGGCGCCGCATCCAGTTCACCCCGGACCTGCTCCCCTCGGACGTCTCCGGGGTGACCATCTTCAACCAGGCCACCCGGGGTTTCGAGTTCCACCCGGGCCCGGTCTTCGCCAACATCGTCATCGCCGACGAGATCAACCGGGCCTCACCGAAAACCCAGTCGGCGTTACTGGAGGTGATGGAGGAGCGCACCGTCACCGTGGACGGCGTCCGGCACCCGGTGCCGCAGCCGTTCCTGGTGGTGGCCACGCAGAACCCGGTCGAGATGGACGGCACCTACCGGTTGCCGGAGGCGCAGCTGGACCGCTTCCTGGTGAAGCTCTCGGTGGGCTACCCGGACGAGTCGGTCGAGGTGGAGGTGCTGCGTGGGGCGACGGTCCGCTCCCCCGACCAGCTCAGCGCGGTCACCGACACCGCCACCGTCGGGGAGATGGTCCGGATGGCCCGCCGGGTGCACATCGCCGAGCCGCTCTACGCGTACGCGGTCCGGCTGGCCGCCGCGACCCGCAACCACCCGCAGGTACGGGTCGGAGTCAGCCCCCGGGGCGTGATCGCGCTGACCCGCGCGGCGTGCGCGTACGCGCTGATCGACGGCCGGGGCTGGATCATGCCGGAGGACCTGAAGACGCTCACCGAGCCGGTCTTCGCGCACCGGCTGCTGCTCACCCCGGACGCGCAGGTGCGCGGGGTGACCGCCGCCGAGGTGCTGCGCCAGGCGGTCGGGTCGGTGCCGGTGCCGCTGCCGTCGGGCCAGCCGGCCCCGGCGCACAGCTGACCGGCCGTACGCCGATGGGAATCACCGCCCGGGGGGTCGGGCTGCTCGGCGCCGCCGTGCTGCTGCTCGGCGCCGGTTTCCGCTTCGCGTACCCGGAGTTGGCGCTGCTCGGCGCGGCTGCCGCGGTGGCGGTCGGCTACGCCGTGGCGACCGCGGCCTGGCGACCCCGGCTGCAGGTCACCCGCAGCGCCGACCCGGATCGGGTGGCCCGGGGCGAGCCGGCCCACATGACGGTCACGGTCCGCAACACCGGGCGGCTGCGGGCGGCGAACCTGCTGGCCGAGGACCGCTGCGGCCCCTCGACGGTGCCCGTGCCGGTGCTGCAACTGCGTCCCGGGCGGGACACCACGGTCCGGTACGAGGTACCGACCCGCCGCCGGGGCGTGGTGCCGGTCGGGCCGCTGCGGGTCACCCGGCGCGACCCGCTGGGGCTGGTGGCGCTCTCCCGCCCGTACGGGGGGACGGTGCCGGTCTGGGTGCACCCGCGGATCCACCCGCTGACCGCGGTGCCCACCGGCGCGGGGCGCAGTCTGGACGGCCGGCTGGACGGCGTCCCGCACGGGTCGATCACCTTCGACTCGCTGCGCGAGTACGTGGTCGGCGACGAGCTGCGCCGGGTGCACTGGCGTACCAGCGCCCGGGTCGGCGAGCTGATGGTGCGGGAGAACGTGGACACCAGCCTGCCCCGGATCGTGGTGCTGCTCGACAACCGGTCCGCCACCCACCCGCAGCGGGTGGACGGGGTCGCCGAGTCCTTCGAGTCCGCCTGCGAGGCGGCCGCCTCGGTGGTCACCGCCGCCGTCCGGGCGGACCTGCCGGTGGCGCTGCTGCTGGTGGCGCCCGGCGAGGACCGGGCCGGCGATCCGCCGCTGGACCGGCTGGCCGCGGTCGAGCTGACCGACGGCGACGCCGGGACGTTGCGCACCTCGGCGAGCCGGCTGCGCCACGACCGGGCCGGCGACACCCTGGTCTTCCTCACCGGTCCGGGCGGGCGGGGGGACCTGAGCCAGCTGGGCGCGCTGCGCGGGGCGTACCCGTCGGTGGTGGTGGCGGTCTTCGGCGCGGACGGGCCGACGCCGGCCGCCGCGGCCGGCCCGGTGGTGCTGGACGTGGCCGACGGCGCCGGGTTCGCCGCCGAGTGGGACGGGGTCCGCCGGTGGTGACGACGCAGGCCCGCCCGACCGTCCCCGGCCCGGCCGCGCCGCGGGGCGACGGTCGCGGCGCGACGGCGCGGCGGGTGCTGCGCGCGGTGCCGGTGCCGTTCGCGCTGGTCGTGCTGACCGCGCTGGCCGGAGTGGTGCTCGGCCGGGTGTACGCGGGCGACCTGCTGACCCGGCTGATGCTCGGCGCGGCACTCGGCTCGGTGCTGGTCAGCGTGGCCGCCCGGCGGCTGCCCTCCTGGCTGGTGGCGCCGGTGTCGGTGGCCGCGATGGCCGGCTGGACGGCCTTCTCGCTGCACCTGGCCGCCCGGCACGCCGACCTGACGGGCGACTTCGGGCCGATCGTCGCCGACGCGGCCCGCAACGGCATCCCCCGGCTGCTCACCGCGATGATCCCGGTCGAGCCGGCGCCGGACACCGTGCTGGTGCCTCTGGTGGCGGCCTGGCTGGCCGGGCTGACCGGGGCCGAGGTGGCGCTGCGCGCCGGCCGCACGCTGCTCGGCTTCCTGCCGCCGGCGCTGCTGTACGCCGGCGCGCTCTACGTGGTGGGGCCGAACGCGGACCCGGCGACCTGGCCGTCGGTGGCCTTCGCCGGCGCGGTCGCGCTGGGGCTGGCCTCGTCCGGCCCGCGGGGCGCGCCCGAGGCCGCCGATCCGACCGCCGGGCTGGCCCCGTCGGTCCGAGCGGCCGTGCGGGCCCGGCTGGTGGCGGGCACCGCGCTCGGCCTGGCGGTGGTGGTGGGGCTGGCCGCCCTGCTCGGGCCGCTGCTGGCCGCCCGGGTCGACGAGCGGCCGGTGGACCCGCGCCGCTACGTGGAGCCGCCGCGGGTGGAGTCGCTGGACGAGAACCCGCTGATCCGGATCTCCGGCTGGGCCCTCAACCCCGAGCAGAAGCTGCTGGACGTGCGTACCCAGGCGCCGGCCGGGGCGGAGAGCCGAATCCGGCTGGCGGTGCTCAGCGACTACGACGGGGTGACCTGGCGGGTCGGGGCGACCTACCGCAACGCCGGGCGGATCCTGCCCGCCGCGCAGCCGGGGGCCGGGCCGGTGGAGACCGTGCGGCAGGAGATCACGGTGGCCGACCTGACCGGGCGGCTGCTGCCGGCGGTGGCCACCCCGCGCGAGGTGACCGGCGCGCGGGTGGCGTACGACCCGGCGAGCGGAACGCTGATCCGCCCGGAGGGGCTGAGCCCGGGACTGCGCTACACGGTCACCTCGGCCCGGGAACGGCCGGACGTGAACCTGCTCGCCACCGCCGACGTGCCGGCCGGCGAGGAGGTGGCGCGGGTGCTGCGGGTCGCCGACGGGACGCCGGAGCCGCTGCGCCGGCTCGCCACCCAACTCGCCGAGGACAACGGCGCCCCGTACGCCCGGGCCGCCGCGATCGAGCAGTTCCTCGCCGAGCACTACCGGGTGGTGGCGGACGCGCCGAGCGGGCACGCCTACCCGAATCTGAACTTCTTCCTCTTCGGACCGCGCGGCGGCGGCGGGCAGCGCGGCACGTCGGAGCAGTTCGCGGCGGCGTTCGCGGTGCTGGGCCGGCTGACCGGCCTGCCGACCCGGGTGGTGGTGGGCTTCTCCTCGCGCGGCGACGGGCCGGTCCGGGCCGCCGACGCGTTCGCCTGGCCGGAGGTGCTCTTCTCGGGCGTGGGCTGGGTGCCGTTCGACCCGCTGCCCCGGCCGGACGCCGAGCCCCGCCCGGTGGAGGAGGACTTCCGGCCGACGCCGGACGACCCGCCCCCGTCGGAGGTGCCCGAGCCGACCCTGGAACCGACCGCGACTCCGCCGGCGGTGGCCGCACCCGACCGGCCCGCCGATGGTGCCGGCGTGCCGACGCCGGTGCTGGTCGGCGGGGCAGTCGCCGGCCTGCTGCTGCTGGTCGGAGCGGCGCTGGCCACGCTGGCCGGGATGCGCCGGGCACAGTCCCGGGCACGACGGGAACGGGGTGACCCCGGCGAGCGGATCGCCGGCGCCTGGCGGGAGGTCACCGACGCGCTGCGGCTGGCCGGTCGGCCGGTCGGCGGCGACCTGGCCGCCACCGAGGTGGCCCTGCGCGCCCGGCAGGCACTGGCCGACGCCCGCGCCACGACGGCCGGCGGCCCGACCGCCGGGGCCGGCGCAAACGCCCGACCGGCGGGGCCCGGAGGGCTTGGCGAGCCGACGGGGCCCGCCCCGCGGGGCGCGAACGTCGGCCTGGGAGCCGGCGTGCCCGACGGCGGCGGGTCGGCGCCGTACGGCCCGGCCCTGACGGCTCCGCCTCGCGCGGCCACAGTGGACGGGCCCGACGTGGACGAGTTGGCCACCCTGCTCAACCAGGTGGCCTTCGCCCCGGGCACGGCGACCCCGGCCCAGGCCGACCGGGCGGCGGCAATCGCCGAGGAGTACGTGGCCGCCCTACGCGCCGCCCGCCCCTGGTGGCGCCGCCTGCTCTGGTCGGTCCACCCCGGCCCCCTCCGCTGGCGCCCCTGACCCCGCCCCGCCCGGCCGCCCGCCGTGATTTCGGGCCGCTGAGACGCGAACCTCTTGATCACCGGGCGGAGCGGCGGGAAGGGGGCGAGCGCGGGTCAGGCGCGCAGGCGGCGGACCAGTTTGCGGAGGCCGGCCTGCCAGCCGTCGGGATCCTGGGCGCGGCGCAGTGCGTAACCGGCGACCTCGGGGTGCGGCAGGATGAGGAAACGCTCCTCGGCCAGCCCGGCGACGGCCGCGTCGGCGACCTGGTCGGGGGTGAGCACCGCGCCGGAGGCGGCGATCACCCGGGCGCCCAGGTGACCGTCGGCCAGCCCGTCGGCGAGCATCGGCGTGTCCACCCCCTGCGGGCAGAGCGCGCTGACCCGGACACCCTGGTCGCGGTAGGTGATCGCCAGCCACTCGGCCAGCCCGACCGCGGCGTGTTTGGTGGCGGTGTACGGGGCGTCCCCCACCGCGGTCAGCACCCCCGCCGCCGAACAGGTATGCAGCAGGTAGCCCTCGCCCCGGGCCAGCATCGCCGGCAGCACCGCGCGGGCCGCGTACACGTGGGACAACACGTTGACCCGCCAGGACCGGTCCCAGTCCGCGTCGTCCGCGTCGACGCCCCCGCCGGTGGCCACGCCCGCGTTGGCGCAGAACAGGTCGATCCGGCCGTACCGTCGCTCGGTGTCGGCGACCAGCTCACGGACCTGGTCCTCGTCGGTGACGTCCACGGCGACGGCCCGGGCGACCGGGCCGACGCCCTCGGCCACCGCGCCGGTGGCGGTGGCGTCCAGGTCGGCCAGCACGAGCGCCGCCGCGCCCTCGGCGGCGAACCGGCGGGCCAGCGCGGACCCGATCCCGCCCGCCGCTCCGGTGATCACCGCCACCCGGTCGGTCAGGTTCACGCCCGATCCGGCCCGTTCAGGCCCAGCCGGGCGACCATGTCGCCCAGCGCGGCGGCGCCGCCGGAGGCCAGCTCCGGGGTGGGCAGCAGCGCGAGCACCGGCACGTCCACCCCCGCCTCGGCGTAGCGACGCACCTGGTCACGGCAGTGCTCGGGCGAGCCGTGCAGCACCAGCGCGTCGACCACCTCGTCGGGCACGGCCGCGCCGGCGCCGCGCCGATCCCCGGCGGCCCAGGCCGCCCACATCGGGCCGAGCGCGCTCTCCCGGCCCAGCCAGCGGTGGAACTCGGCGTACGCCGGCACGGTCAGGTAGCTGGTGATCAGCCGCCGGCCGAGGGTGCGGGCGTAGCCGGCGTCCTCGGTGGGGCAGACGAAGATCCGGGCGACGACCTCGAAGCCGGCGCCACGCCCGCCCAACTCGGCGAGGGCCCTCGGCACGTCGTCGGCGGCGAGCCAGTTGAGGATCACCCCGTCGGCCTCCGCGGCGGCCAGCCGGAGCATCCCCGGGCGCAGCGCCGCCAGCAGCACCGACGGCGGCACCGCCGGCGGGCGTTCCAGGCTGAACCGGCGGACGGCGAAGGTGTCGAACGCCCCGTCCACGGTCTCCCCGCGCAGCGCCGCCTTGAGGAAGCGCAGCACGTCCCGGGTACGCCGGAACGGCTCGGTGAACGGGACGGCGTTCCAGTCGTTGACCAGCACCGGCGAGGAGGCGCCGATGCCCAGCGCGAAGCGGCCCGGGGCGGCCTCCGCGAGCGCGGCGGCGCTCATCGCCAGCAGCCCGGGCCCCCGGGTGAAGACCGGGGTGATCGCGGTGCCGAGGCGCAGCCGCGGCTGCCAGGCCGCAGCGAGGGCGAGCGGAGTGAACGCGTCGGCGCCGTTGACCTCCGACGACCAGACGTCGGTGAAACCGGCCCGGTCGAGGGCCGCGTAGACCGCGGCGTGGTCGGCGAGCGGGATACCGCCCAACGGCACCGTCATGCCCCATCGGTTCGTCATCCGGTCGATCGTGCCCGCTCCCCCGTCGGGGAACAAGAGCCGGGATCGGGCGTTTGCCCACCGGTCGGGGCGGCGCAGATGTTACGAACGCCTGGTGAGCTGGCGCGACGGACATCGACGATCATGACGGGCGGCGGCGAGGGGCCTCCGCTGCCGGCGGCCGACGACCCGCAGCGGGCGACGTTCCTCGAGCTCTTCTTCGACCTGATGTACGTCTTCGCGCTGACCCGGATCTCGTTCCGCGCGTTCGAGGACCTCGCCCTGGAGCCGGGCGGCAGCGAGGGCTGGTCCCCGGTGACCGGGGGCGGCAAGACGCTGCTGCTGGTCCTCGCGCTCTGGGCGGTCTGGCAGGGCACCGCCTGGGCGACCAGCCGCTACGACCCGCACCGCGGCTGGCTCCAGGTCATCGTGATCACGGCGCTGGTGAGCAGCCTGGTGATGGGGGTGGCGATCCCCCGGGCGTTCACCCAGACCGGGCTGGCGTTCGCGCTGGCGTACGTGGTGGCGCAGGTGTCCCGGCCGGGCATCCTGCTGCTGGCGTTAGGGAGGCACCGGGACCGGCGCCTGCAACTGCGAATGCTGATCGTCCTCTGCGCGACTGGGGTGCTGTGGTTGACCGGCGCGCTGCTGCCGACCAACGCCCGGGTGGCGGTCTGGGCGCTGGCGCTCGTCCTGGAGTACCTCGCGGCCCGGTTCGGCTGGCCGGTGCCCGGGCTGGGCCGGTCCACGGTCAGCCGCTGGCGGGTCGCCGCGGAGCACCTGGCCGAGCGGTACCAGCAGTTCTTCCTGGTCGCGCTGGGCGAGACGATCCTGGTCAGCGGGCTGGCGTACAGCGGCGGCGGGTTCGAGCCGGCGCGGACCGCCGCGTTCGCGGTGTCGATCATGACCTCGGTGCTGCTCTGGCGGATCTACGTGCAGCGGGCCGGGCAGATCCTGGCCGAGGCGGTGACGAAGTCCCGCCATCCGGCGAGCACCGGCCGCTCCGCGGCGGACACCCACCTGGTCATGGTGGTGGGGCTGGTGGCGACCGCGATCGGGTACCAGCTGACCGTGGAGCATCCGCTGCGCCATCCCGAGGCGGCCTGGGTGGCGCTGATCCTGGGCGGTCCGCTGGTCTTCCTGCTCGGCCGGGCCCGGTTCGAGTACGAGGTCTTCGGCCGGGTGTCGCCGTCGCGCTGGGTCGCCAGCGGGGTCCTGCTGGCGCTGGTGCCGGTGCTGCTGCACACCGCGCCGCTGGTCATCGCGACGCTGGCGTCGGTGGTGCTGGCCGGGGTGGCGGTGGCCGACGCGCGCCGCGCCCGGGGCAAGCCCCCGGAGGAGGCGTCGCCGCCGCTCTGACCGGCCCGGCGGCCGACGCGGTGTCGGGGCTCCCCGGGGTCGCCGCTCGGCGCTAACCTCCACGGGTGACCTTTTCCCTCGTCGCCCGGTCCGCCGACGGTCGCCTGCACGGCGTCGTGGTGGCCAGCAAGTTCCTCGCCGCCGGCGCGCTGGTGCCGGCCGCCGAGGCGGAGGTGGGCGCGCTCGCCACCCAGGCGCACGTCAACCTCGCCTACCGGCCGCAGGGGCTGGCCCTGCTGCGCAGCGGTGTCGCCGCCGCCGACGTGGTGGCCGGCCTGGTGGCCGCCGACCCGGGCCGGGACGACCGCCAGCTCGGCGTGGTCGGCGGGACCGGCGACGGCGCCACCTGGACGGGCCCGCGCTGCCACGACTGGGCCGGCGGGCAGGCCGGCGAGGGCTGGGCGGCCCAGGGCAACATCCTCGCCGGGCCGCACGTCATCGACGCGCTGCGCGACGCCTGGCTGGGCGGGGCGGCGCTGCCGTTCCCGCAGCGGCTGCTCGCCGCGCTGCGCGCCGGCGACGAGGCCGGCGGCGACCGGCGCGGTCGGCAGAGCGCCGGCATCCTGGTGGTGCAGCGCCACGGTGGGTACGCGGGCACCGGCGACACCCTGGTCGACCTGCGGGTGGACGACCACCCCGACCCGGTCGCCGAGCTGGGCCGGCTGCTGGACATCCACACGCTGCTCTTCGGCAAGCCCGACCCGGCCACCCTACTGGACCTCACCGGCCCGCTCGCCGAGGAGGTCGCCGCCCTGCTCGGCGCCGTCGGGCACCCGGTCGGCGGGGCGGGGCTGGACGACGCGCTCGCCTCCTGGGCCGGTGTGGAGAACCTGGAGGAGCGGCTGGTGCCCGGCCGGATCGACCCGATCGTCCTGGCCCACCTGCGCGCCGGCGTCGCGCACGTCCCCGCTCCCCGCACCGCGACCTGACCCACCGCCCGCCGCTTCACCCGCACCCGGTCAGCTGCCGAAGGTGAGCCAGCGGAAGCCGGACGCCGCCACCTCGGCCCGTTCCGCCTCGGTGAGCGGCAGCCGCCCGGTGGTCTTGCGGATCAGGGTGACCGGGTCCCAGCCGAGCCGCGCCGGGACGGGACGGCCGCCGGTCAGCAGGTCGGCGACCACGCGGGCGGCGGTCGGGGTCAGCCACGGCCGCCGGTCCAACGCGCGGGCCAGGTCCAGGCCGTGCACGCCGACCTCGACCACCCGGGTGACCAGGAAATCGGGCAGGGTCATCGCGTCGCCGTGCCGGGTACGCACCACCCGGTCGACGGGCTGGGCCGCGACGGCGGAGTCGGTGCCCTGCCAGGCGGCGGTGAAGGCCGCCGCCGTCGCCGCCACGTCGGCCGGTCGACGGGCCTCCCGGCGGGCGCTGTCCACCCGCGCGGCGTCGACCTCCGGGGTGAACTTCGCCGCGCCGAAGTAGCCCGCGGCGTCCACCTCCGCCCCGGGTGGGGCCGGCGCGGCGAGCATGTCGACCAGGCGGCCCGCGCCGGTGCTGACGTGGGCGACGAGGTCCCGTACCGCCCAGGGCGGGCAGGGGGTGGGGCGGTCCAGGTCCGCCTCGGTCAGGGTGCGCAGGACCCCGTCCAGCCGGGCGCACTCGTCCCGGAACGCCGTCCGTACCGTCTCCACCGGCCCGATCCTCCCCGCCGTCGTCGCAGTCGTACCCTCGCACGCCGGTTTCGGCTCGCCGGTCGCGGGTACGCGCCGGGCCGACGAGAGGGGGCGGGCGACGAATGGCCGGCATCATGCTGCGCAGCACCGCGTTCAACGACCACGACCAGCTGCCGGGGCGGTTCTCGCGGGACGGCGGGAACGCCTCACCGCCGTTGCAGTGGTCCGACGTGCCGGAGTCGGCGACCGAGCTGCTGCTGCTGGTCGAGGACCCGGACGCCGGGCGGAGTCCGTTCCTGCACTGGCTGGTCACCGGGATCTCCCCGACCTCGGGCGGGGTCGACGAGGGCATGGTCCCCGACGGCGGCCGGGAGTGGCCCAACGGCTTCGGTGGCACCGGGTGGGGCGGGCCGCACCCGCCGCAGGGCGACGAGGCGCACCGCTACTTCTTCCGGCTGTACGCGTTGCAGCGCCCGCTCGACCTCGGCGACGCGCCGCAGGCCGCCGACGTGCACGCGGCGCTGGCCGGCCGGGAACTGGCCAGCGGCACCATGGTCGGGACGTACCGGCGCTGATCAGCCCTGGTAGCGGGGCACCAGGCGGTGCACGGAGAGCAGCACCAGCGCGGCCACCACGCCCATCGTGCCGGCGATGCCGGCGGCGCTGCCCGCGTACCCGATGAAGAGCGGGCGGCGGCTCAGCTCGTCGACCGCCACCTGCTGCTGGCCGAGCAGCCAGGACAGGGCCAGCCCGGAGGCGAGGACGGCCGCCAGCCCGCCCAGCCCGAGCACGGCGGCGGCGACCCGGTGCGCGTCCTCGGCGGAGACCTTCGCCCGCTCCCGCTGGAAGACCAGCAGGAGCAGCCCGGCCAGCGCGGCCCAGACCCCGACCACCAGGAACGCCGCCACGGCGTCGCTGGGCCGGTGCCAGCCGGCGGAGAGGGTGGCCACGCCGGCGCTGGCGGCGTACGCGACACCGAGGAACGCCCCGAGGGGACGCACCCTGGGCGGCAGCACCAGGATCAGCGCCAGCGCCACCGACGCGGCGATGGTGGCGTGCCCGCTGGGCAGGCTGTTGCCGGCGGCGTCCCGTTCGGGGTCGATGCCGAGCGCCGGCCGGGCGAGGGTGTACTTGAGCAGTTGCGTGCTGACGTTCGCGCCGGCGATCAGCAGGGTGGCCGCGACGGCGAGCGCCTTGCGTCCGCGGATCAGCGCGATGAAGCCGATCACCGCCGTGGCGGCGAGCAGCGACAGCACCGACATCGCGTTGAGGATCCGGTCGACCGGCCCGTCGATCCGGTCCTGGCCGATCCGGTTGCCAGTCAACGCGACGGTGTCGAGCCACTGGCCCGTCCCGGTGTGCACGGCGAAGCGCCACACCACGACGAGAGCGGCCGCCTGGGCCAGAGCCAGTACGACCAACCAGACCGCGGTCCAACCCCTTGCCGTCGCGCGCACCCGCACACCGTAACGGCAAGCCCGGCAGGTCGCTCGCGAGGCCACCGGTGCGTCCCGGTTAGGTTGGGGCCGGACCTCGGGAGGTGACGGTGGGCGGTACGGCGGAACGGGAGCTGGCGGTCGCGGAACGGCCGGAGTCGCTGGCGGACCTGCTGGGCGGGCGGCGTGGCGCGGTGGACGCCACCCTGCCGCCGGTGGCGTTCACCCTCGGCTGGCTGCTGGCCGGGCGGTCCGTCGCCGGCGGGGTGGCGGTGGCCGTCCTGGCCGGCACGGCGGTGGCCGGGTGGCGGCTGCGCCGGGGCGACCGGCCGAGGTCCGTGCTGATCGGGCTGCTCGCCGTCTGCGTCGCCGCGTTGATCGCGCTCTACACCGGACGGGCGGCCGACTTCTTCCTGGTGCAGCTCCTCTCCAACGCGGCCAGCGCGCTGGTCTGGGTGGTCAGCATCGTGGTGCGCCGGCCGCTGCTGGGGGTGGTGGTCGGGGTGGCGTTGCGGCAGCGGGGCCGCTGGCGGCGGGACCGGGCGCTGTTGCGGGCGTACTCGCGGGGCAGTTGGGTCTGGGCGGCGACGTACGCGTTGCGGGTGGCCGTGTTCCTGCCGCTCTACCTCGGCGGTCAGGTGGTCGCGCTGACGGTGGCCCGGGCGGCGCTGACCTGGCCGCTGGTGGTGGCGGCGCTGACGGTGAGCTGGGTGCTGATCCGACGGTCGCTGCCGGCCGGCCACCCGGGGCTGCGGCACCCGGTGACCCCGGGCGGAAGCTGACCGGGGAGAAATTAAGGGAGAGGCCGCCACGGGGGGAGCGGCCTCTCCGAGAAACACGGTACTCCGTCGTGCGGCGTCGTGTGATCCCACGACGCCCTCTTTTTTTCGCGGCTTTTCCACGACGGCACGGACAGCGGGTGGCGGGGTCGCCTCCCGATCCGCTGCGTCGACCGACCGGTCGACCCACCCCCGGCCTGATCGTGGGAAACAGGCCGTTCGCCGACCGGGCGGTCCACTCCCCCGGACCCGGTCGGCCCCCGGGTGGATGGCGCCACACACCCGACCGGGAGGATCAGCTCAGCCGTTCGGGAACAGGTTGCCGCAGTCGGCGTACGCCTGGCCACGTCGGTCCGGGCCCAGAACCGGTGGTAGTGGAACGCCGTCTCTGAACCACCCGCGCCGGACCGCGTCGGGGCGGTCCGGTGGACCGCCCCACCCCGGCCGCACGGGCTCGGCCCGGACTCTCCGGTACGGGCCGAGCCGCCGTCGGTCAGCGGGGCAGCGCCTGCTGCAACTCGGCGCGGAGCGCCGGGGTGAGCATCTCACCGGCCTGCTTGGCCAGCCGGGCCATCTCGTAGCCCACCACGCCGATGTCGGCGTCGGAGCCGGCCAGTGTGGCCAGGATGGAGCCGTCGCGGATCTGCATCACCAGGAAGTAGCCGCGCCCCATCTCGACGACCGTCTGCTTGACGACGTCGCCGTCGAACATCTGGGCGGCTCCCGCGGTGATGCTCATCAGCCCGGAGGTCACCGCGGCGAGCTTGTCGGCGTTGTCGCGGGGCAGGTGCGCCGAGATCGCCACCAGCAGCCCGTCGGAGGAGACCACCACCGCGTGGACCACCCCCGGCACCCGCTCCGCGAACGCGTTCACCAGCCAGCTCAGGTCCCGCGCCTCCTGGCTCAACGTCGTCACTGTCGTCCCCCTTCGCCGTGCCCACCAGCGGGCAAGATTATCTCCCGGGTCTCCTCGGCCTCCGCCCGGCGGACGCCGCTGTACAGCCGCGACAGCATCCCGCCGACCGCCTCCGGGTCCGGGTCCTCCCGGGGCGCGGGGACGCTCGGACGGGCCGGCTCGGTGACGGCGGAGAGTTGCGCCATCGGCACCCGCACCGGAAGGCCACGGTCGTTGGTGCCCCCGGTGACCGGCGTCGCGGGAGGCGCGGGAGGCGCCTCACCGGTCGGCACCGGCGCGGCAGGCGCCGGCGGCTGGCGGGACCACCAGCCGCCCCCGGCCGCGGGGTCGCCGGCGGCCGGCGACAGCACGTCCTCGGCGCGGACCGGCACCGGCCGCCGCTGGGCGGGCGCCACCGGAGCCGGGCCGGGGCGGCGGCCCGCCACCGGCAGCTCCAGCGGGGCCGGCGGACCGGCCGGACGGGTCGGCCCACCGGGCCCGGTCGCGCCGGCGACCGCCGTGGTGAGCAGCCGCGGCGACACCGGCGCGTCCAGCTCCGCCGGGGGCGGCGCGGCCAGCAGCGTGGCCGGGAGCTGGATCCGGGCGACCAGGCCGTGGGCGCCGCCGCTGAGGCGTACCCGGACGCCGTGCCGGGCGGCGAGGTGACTGACCACGAACAGGCCCATCCGCTCCGAGGCGGCGACGTCGGCGGCCGGCGGGGAGGCCAGCAGCATGTTGGCCTGTTCCAGTGCGGCGGGGCTCATCCCGAGCCCCTGGTCGGCGATCTCCACCAGCGCGCCGCCGCCCTCGGCCCGGGCGCCCACCCGGACCACGGTGTCCGGACGGGAGAAGGCGGTGGCGTTCTCCAGCAGCTCGGCCAGCAGGTGCACCAGTTCGCCGACGGCGTGCCCGACCACGTGCAGGTCGGCCATCGACTGGCGGCGGACCCGCTGGTACTGCTCGATCTCAGCGCTGGCGGCGAGGAGCACCGCCCCGAGACCGACCGGCCGGTTCCACCGCCGGGTGGACTCGGTCCCGGCGAGCACCAGCAGGCTCTCGTCGTTACGGCGCATCCGGGCGGCCAGGTGGTCCAGCTTGAACAGGTTCTCCAACTGGTCCGGGTCGGCCTCCTCCCGTTCCAGGTCGTCGAGCAGCTCCAGCTGCCTCTCCACCAGCACCTGGCTGCGTCGGGCCAGGTTGACGAACATCGCGTTGACGGTGCGCCGCGTCTCCGCCTGCTCCACCGCGACGCTGACCGCGCTGCGGTGCACGGCGACGAACGCCTCGGCAAGCTCGCCGATCTCGTCGAGGGAACGGACGACCGGGGGCGGCACGTCGATCGTGGGGACGCCGCCCTGCACGGACCGGAGCCGGTCCAGCGCGTCCGGCAGCTCGATGTGCGCGATCCGCAGGGCCTGGCCGCGCAACCGCTGCATGGAGTTGGCGATGGACCGGCCGATCAGCAGGGCGAGCAGCACGGCGAGCCCGAGCACCACGACGATGCCGCCGACCACCAGCAGGGTGGTGCGCAGCCGCTCGCCACTGACCTCGTCGGCCCCGGTCACCGCGTCGTCCAGCACCCGCGCCTCCAGCTGGCGCAGCAGCTCCTGCCGCGCCTCGCTGGCGGCCCACCACTGGGCCGCGGGCAGCACCTCCACCCGACCGTTGCCGGTGGGCAGGCTCTTCTCCTCCAGCTTCATCGCGCCGACGAACGCGGGATCGACCGAGGCCCGGTCGTAGAACCGGACCTGCTCGTTGGTGGCGGCGACCCGGAACGCGCCGAGCGCGGCCAGCTGCTGGGCCCGCAGGTCGGTGAGGGTCACCTGATCGTCGAGGTCGTACCGGCCGGCCCGGGCGGCCGCGTAGAGCTGCCCGCGGATCCGGGACGACAGCTCCTTGACCCGGGCCAGCTGCACGTAGCGCAGCACGGCGTCGGTGAGGGCGGGCTGCTGCTCCCCCGGCGAGGGCTCCGCCAGCAGGTTGAGCAGCGCGTCGATGGCCCGGTGGTAGTTGCTCAGGATGGTGTTGCTGCTCAGCACCGCCGGGGGGATCGTGGCCCGGATGTAGATGACCTGGTCGTACGCCTCCAGCGCCTCCCCGTACGCCACCCGCCAGGACGCGTCGGCGTCGGCCAGCGGCTGCGCCGCCGCGCGCAGCTCGGTGACGGCCTGGTCGGTGGCCACCTGCAACGGCCGCAGCGCGGCGATCGCGGCGTCCCGGTCGGCCCCGGCCCCGACCCGGCGCAGCTCGGCCAGCTCCCCCGCCGAACGGTCCCGCTCCTGCTGGAGCCGGTCGACCACGGTGGTGATCTGCCGGCCGATGCCGACCTGCCGGGCGAAGTCGCTCAGCGCGGTGGTCTGCCCGACCAGCGCTGCGGTCTGCATCCCGGCCAGCACCAGGAAGGCCACGGACGGGATGACCAGCACCGTGGCGAGCTTGGTACGCATCCGCCAGTCGCGCAGCCGGAACGGCGAGCGCCGCCGGTGGGGGACGACCTGGACGTCCCACCGGCTCCGACCCAGCTGCTCGCCCCGCGTCCGGTCGGGACCTGCGCCCACACCTGCCTCCTCGGTCCCCACCTCCCCGCGTCAGGGAGCGGAGTCCATCCAACCAGGCCCGCGAGCTGTGTCAACGGGCCGTTAGGCACGTGTTTCAGGAAGCGGCGCCGGGGGACTCGGGCGCGCGTTCCGCGTCGATCCGGGCGGCCACCGGCAGCCGATCCGCCTCGGCCACCCGACCCAGCGCCACCAGCGCCGCCCCGATGGCGCCGATCTCCGGCTCGGCCCGGTGCCGTACCGGCCGGGGGGCCAGCGCCACGGCGAACGCCGAGCGCCACCACGCGGAGGCCGCCAACGCTCCCCCGCCCAACACCACCTCGACCGGCGCGTCCGCAGTGGACTCCAGCACGACCAGGTCGTCGGCGACCATCCGGCACAGGCCGGCCATCAGTCCGGCCAGGATCTCGACGCCGGTGGTGGAGAAGCTGAGCCCACCCAGCACGCCCGCGCCGGCCGGGACGAGGCCGGGCGGCCGGTCACCGCCGAGGCGGGGGTCCGCCACCACCCCGTTGCCGTCCGGCGGCACGCGGGCCAGCGCGGCCGCCAGCTCCGGGCCCTCGGGCAGCCGGAACTCCTTGTTCGCCCAGGCGAACAGGTTGCCGCCGCAGGAGTAGGCCGCGCCGGTCACCACGTACTCGTGGTCCACCCGGTAGCGCCAGAGCTGCTCCGGCAGCGGCGGGAGCCGTTCCCCGGCCGGAAGCCGTTGCAGCAGGCGGATCGCGGCGGAGGTGCCCACGGTCACCGCGGCGCGCCGCCGGTCGACGCAGCCGGAGCCCACGTTGGAGGCGGCTCCGTCACCGACCGGGGCGGCCCAGGCCGCGCCGGTCAGCTGCGGCCACCGGCGGGAGTGCTCCGGGCGCAACCTCCCGCGCCAGTGCATCGGCGCCAGCTCGGGCAGCTCGCCCGGGCGCAGACCGGCCAGCTCGCAGGCCTCGGCGTCCCAGGTCAGCGCGCGCAGGTCGAGCAGTCCGGTGCCGGAGGCCATGGAGACCGACATCGGCGCGGCGTCGAGCAGCTCGCCGAGGACGTACTCGACCAGGCCGGCGAACCGGGCGACCGGGGCGCCGGACCGCGCCCGCAGCCAGGGCAGCCGGACCGACCAGTAGCCGCGGTGCCACCACGCGCCGGTACGTTCGTGGTAGGCGTCCGGATCGGCCGGTCCGGCCGCGCCGGGGGCCGGCGCGGGACGGGTGTCCAGCCAGGTGAGGACCGGTCCGAGCGGCGCACCGGCGTGGTCCAGCGGCACCACCGAGTGCCACTGCGCCGAGACGGCGACCAGCTCCACCTCCCGCAGGTGCCCGGCGGCGGCGAGCTCGTCCAGGCACTCCACCAGGCAGGCCAGGTAGCCTGCGGCGTCGAGGGTGCCGGAGCCGTCGTCACCGACGCTCAGGTGCACCTTGCGGCGGGCCAGCGCGCCCGGCCGCGGTTCCGCGTCGGCGTTCAGCACGAGCCCGCGTACCGAGGACGTGCCGAGGTCGAGAGCGAGAATGTTCATCGCGGGTCACGGTACCCGCCGGCCGGGTCGGTGAAGCCTCGATCGGTGGCCGGCGCGTGAGGCCGTACCCCGAACGGCTTCCGTGCCCGGCGGCGGGCGCGTAGGGTGGTCGGCATGCTCGCGCACCTGTCCTGCTGGTGGCCCGCCGACCCGGCGGCCACCTACCGCGCGTAGCTTTCCCACGCGGCCGCCCGACGAGGCGGCCGCCGGTCTCTCCCCGGCTCCCGGGCCGTCCCGACAGGCGGCGCCGACGGCCCGGAGGAGACCCGATGAACCGCCCGCACGACCTGCTCGCCACCCTCGCGCACGACGCCGACCCCGGCCCGTTCGCGCTCGTCCGCCGCGAGGGCGCCGCGCACCTCGACCTCTTCACGGGTACGGTCCGCACCGCCGACCGGCTCGCCGACCTGCCGCTGCCGGACGGGGCACCCGGCCCGCGCACGCTGGCCCTGGTGCCGTACCGGCAGATCACCGAGCGCGGCTTCGACTGCGTCGACGACGGCACGCCGCTGGAGTACCTGGAGATAGCCGGGCACGCCCGGATCGCCCTGACCGACGCGCTCGCCGCGCTTCCGCAGGCCCCGGTGGTCACCGCCGGCGCCGCGTTCGACATCGCCGACGAGGAGTACGCCGGCACGGTCGAGCGGGTGCTGGCCGAGGAGATCGGCCGCGGCGAGGGGGCCAACTTCGTCATCCACCGCAGCCTGCGGGCGACGGTGCAGGGGTCGCCGCTGCGGGCGGGGCGGGCGGCGCTGCGCCGGCTGCTGCTCGGCGAGCGGGGCGCGTACTGGACCTTCCTGGTGCACACCGGTCACCGCATCCTGGTCGGGGCGAGCCCGGAGCGGCACGTCAGCGTCGACGACGGGCTGGTGATGATGAACCCGATCAGCGGCACCTTCCGGCACGCCGGCGCGGCCCCGGACCGGGACGCCCTGCTGCGCTTCCTCCGCGACCCGAAGGAGGTCGAGGAGCTGTACATGGTGCTCGACGAGGAGCTGAAGATGATGGCCACGGTCGCCGAGCACGGCGGCCGGGTGGTCGGGCCGTACCTGAAGGAGATGGCGCACCTCGCGCACACCGAGTACCTGCTCGCCGGGCGCGGCACGAAGGACGTCCGGGAGGTGCTGCGGGAGACGATGTTCGCCCCGACGGTGACCGGCAGCCCGATGGAGAACGCCTGCCGGGTGATCGCCCGGCACGAGCGCGCCGGGCGGCGCTACTACGCCGGGGTGCTGGCCCTGCTGGGGCGCGACGCCGAGGGCCGGCAGACGCTCGACGCGCCGATCCTGATCCGGACCGCGGAGATCTCCCCCGCCGGCGAGCTGCGGGTGCCGGTCGGGGCGACCCTGGTGCGGCACTCCACCGCGGCCGGCGAGGTCGCCGAGACGCACGCCAAGGCGGCCGGGGTGCTCGCCGCGCTGGGGCTGGGCCCGCAGGCGCCGGCCGCCGACCCCGGCCGGTCGGTACGCTACGCCGACGATTCCGAGGTACGCGCGGCGCTCGCCGCGCGGAACACGCCGTTGGCCCGGTTCTGGCTCGACCAGCGGGTGCCCGGGGCGACCACGCTGGCGGGGCTGGCCGGCCGGCGGGCGCTGATCGTGGACGGCGAGGACACCTTCACCGGGATGCTCGCCCACCAGCTCGGCGCCCTGGGCCTCAGCGTGGACGTCCGCCCGTGGCGGCGGGACGCCCCGCTCGACGGGTACGACCTGGTGGTGGTGGGGCCCGGGCCGGGGGACCCGGGCGCGGTCACCGAGCCGAAGATGACGGCGCTGCGCGCGCTGTTGGCCGAGCGGCTGGCCGCCGGGCTGCCGACGCTGGCGGTCTGCCTCGGCCACCAACTGCTCGCCGGCCTGCTGGGGCTGCCGCTGCACCGGCGGGAGGCGCCGTACCAGGGGTTGCAGCGGGACGTGTCGGTCTTCGGCACGCCCCGGCGGGTGGGCTTCTACTCCACCTTCACCGCCCTGGCCGACAACGACCGGCTCGGCACCGGATACGGGCCGGTGGAGCTGTCCCGCGACCCGGTCGACGGGGCGGTGCACGCGCTGCGCGGCGCCGGCTTCGCCGGGGTGCAGTTCCACCCCGAGTCGGTGCTCAGCCGGGACGGCATGGCGGTCCTGGCGGATCTGCTCGGGCACCTGCTGGCCCGTCCAGCGCTGACCGTCAGCTCGCCGCCATGCCGCGCTTGACCGCGGCGCCGAGACGCACCGCCCGCTTGGCGGTCAGGGCGGTGGCGCCCAACGCCAGGTGGTCCGGGGCGATCTCGCCGTTGTTGCTGGTGTGCGAGGCGCCGTACGGGTTGCCCGCCACGAACTGGCTGGGGTCGGTGTAGCCGGGGGTAACCACGACGCCGCCCCAGTGGTAGAAGATCGTGAACAGGGACAGCAGGGTGGACTCCTGCCCGCCGTGGGAGGTGGCGGTGGAGGTGAAGGCGCTGTAGACCTTGTCGGCCAGGGCGCCCTGCGACCAGAGCGGGCCGGTGGTGTCGATGAACTGCTTGAGCTGGGCGGCGACCATGCCGTAACGGGTGGGCGAGCCGAAGATCAGCACGTCGGCCCAGGACAGATCGTCGAGCTGGGCCTCGGGGACGTCCTGCGTCTCCAGGTGGTGGGCCTGCCAGCCCGAGTTGGACCGGATCGCCTCGTCCGGCGCCAACTCCCGTACCTTGCGCAGGCGCACGTCCGCGCCGGCCTCGCCGGCGGCCTCGCAGGCCGCCTGCGCCATCTGGTAGGTGATACCGGTCGCGCTGTAGTAGATGACCGCAACCTTGACCTGGCCGTCCATCGACACGTCCCTCCTCGGTTCGGATCAGCTTCCGCGACTACCCGTTACCTGCCGGGTGAAACTGCGCGGGTCGGCCGATCCGGTCCGGCTGCGGCACGGATGAGGGCTCCGCCACCGGGTCGGCGGCCTGAGCGTCCGGCTCAGTGTCGGTGCCGCCACCTATGCTGGCCGTCGTTCCCGGCGGAAGGGCGGCGACGTGCGGTTGACCGGCGGCGAGGCGTTGGCGTTGCGGATGACCAGCCTGCTGTTGCGGGAGCAACCGCGCGGCCGGCCACGGGACGTCGCCGGCGTGGTCGAGTGGTTCGGCGCGATGCAGGCCCAGGACGTGGCGAGCGGCATGTGGTCGCTGGGCGCGCGGCTGCCCGGGTGGACGGCGGCGGACGTGCGGGCGGCGCTGGAACGCCGGGAGGCGTTGCGGACCTGGCCGATGCGGGGCACCGTGCACCTCGTACCCGCACGGGACGCCCGCTGGATGTTGGAGCTGACCGGGGTACGGGCACTGACCGGTGCGGCGGCCCGCCGGGCCGCGCTCGGCCTCACCGAGGCCGAGGCCGACCGGGCGGCCGAGGTGCTCGGCGCCGCACTGGCCGGCGGTGGCCGGCTCACCCGCGCGGAATGCCTGGCCACCCTGGCCGCCGCCGGCATCGACACCGCCGGGCAGCGCGGCTACCACCTGCTCTGGTACGCCAGCCAGCGCGGCGTCACCTGCATCGCGCCGCACGTGGGCGCCGAGCAGACCTTCGCCCTGCTCGACGAGTGGGCGCCCGCGCCGCACCGCCCGGAGCGCGACGAGGCGCTCGGCCTGCTGGCGCTGCGCTACTTCCGCAGCCACGGGCCGACCACCCGGCAGGACTTCGCCGGTTGGACGGGGCTGACCGCCGCCGACGCCAAGCGGGGCATCGTGGTGGCCGGCGACGAGCTGGCGACCGTGGAGGTCGACGGGGTGCCGGCCGTCGTCGACGCGGCCCTGCTCGACACGGCCCGCACGACGCCCGACGACGTGCTGGCGCTGCCCGGGTTCGACGAGTACCTGCTCGGCTACAAGGACCGCACGCTGATGCTCGACCCGACGCACCGGCAGGCCGTGGTCCCGGGCGGCAACGGGGTCTTCCAGTCCACGATCGTGCGCGGCGGCCGGGTGGTCGGCACCTGGAAGCGCACCGTCGGCCGGGCCCGGGTCACCGTGACGGTGCGGCCGCTGACCCCGTTCAACGCGTCGGTGCGCCGCCGGGTCGAGGCGGCGCTGGAGAGGTACGCCCACTTCCTCGGCCTACCCCTTCGTCACTCCTGGTGACAGCGCGCGGTGCGCCGTCGGGCCGCACGCGGGGCGGCGCGCTGTCGGGGCCGGCGGGCATGATGACCGGATGATCGCGCGCTTCAAGGACCTCTGCATGGACGCCGCCGACCCCCACTCGCTCGGCGGGTTCTGGGCCCGGATCCTCGGTGGCGAGGTGGTCGACACCGGCGACGGGGACGTCCGGCTCGACCCACGGCCGGGCGGGGCCGGGCCGGAGTCGATCTGGGTCAACCGGGTGCCCGAGCCGCGTACCGGCAAGACCCGGGCCCACCTGGACCTGCGACTGGCCGACGCCGACCCGGCGGCGCTGCTGGCGACGGGCGCCCGGCTGGTGCGGGAGCCCGACGCCGAAATCAGCTGGTGGATCCTCGCCGACCCGGAGGGCAACCAGTTCTGTGTGTTCGCGCCCCGGGAGGGTGCCCGGCCCGGGCCGTTCGAGCTGGTGGTGGACAGCACCGACCCGATCGCCCAGGCCACCTGGTGGGCGGGCGTGGTGGGCGGGCGGGTGGAGACCTCGGAGGAGGGCCACGCCTCGGTGACCGGCGCGGCCGGCTTCCCGTGGGACCACTGGGTCTTCGACCCCGTGCCCGAGCGGAAACGCGTCAAGAACCGGGTGCACTGGGACGTCGACCTGACCGGCCGGGACGCCACCGCGCTGATCGCCGCCGGGGCGACGCTGCTGCGCGAGCCCGACGAGACGGTCAGCTGGTGGGTGCTCGCCGACCCGGAGGGCAACGAGTTCTGCGCCTTCGCCCCGCGCCCGGCAGCCTGACCGGCGGCCGTCCCAGCAGGTGGGCGCGGCGGGGCTACCCTGCGCCCACCGGTTCGGCTAGCGTTTGGACGACTCCCCGAGCCAGCGCGTCGCCGTCGAAGTCGATACGCCTCCGGCCGACCCCAGCCCGCCCGATCGGTTGGTTCTCGCGCGAACTTCCCTCTGCCGGTCCACCGGTTGGGCAGGATCGTCCCCACGAGGAGGTGCCGTCGTGCAGGACACCCGCGCTCTCGCCCTGACGTTCGAGGTGAGCGGCCTGCCACCGGTCAAGACCGAGGCGCTGTCCATCTTCGCCGCCGGACACCGGCAGGCGACGAGGGTCCGCGCCCTGCTCCAGGCAGCCTGCGCCGCGGCCCAGCACACCGGCTGGACACCGCTGGGCGGGCCGGTCGAGGTCGACCTGACCCTGCGCTGCCCGCCGAGGCACCGCACCTCGGACGCCAGCAGCCTGCTCGGCGGGGTGTGCGCGGTGCTCCAGGACAAGAAGCGGGTCGCCAACATCGGGCTGGCCCACCTCGGCGTCCTGGTCGACGTGGCGCTCTACGCCGACGACCGGCAGATCCGGCGGCTGTCGTACGCGGAGGAGCCCGCGGAGGACTTCTCGTACCAGGTTCGGGTGGCCGCCGTACCGGCCGGGGTTTGACCGACGATCGCGGTGGGGTACCGCGGACGCCGACGAAGGGAGCGCCGATGTCGGAGCCACATGTCACGCTCGACCCGAGCGGGCTCGACCCTGTGCAGCAGAAGCTGCGCGGCCCGCTGGAGGAACAGCTGACCTCGGCCCTGCAGGCGGCCACCGACCGGGTCCGCGCCAGCTACGCGGGCGAGCCGGTCGAGCAGGTCTGCCAGCGGCTGCTCGACGAGACCCGCGCCGGGCTGCACCCGGACATCGCCGCCGGGTTCAACCCGGACATGGACGAGTTCTGCCGGGTGGCGGTGGCGATCGTCCGCGAGGTCTCCTGAGGCTGGTGTCGCCCGACCGCGCCGGCCCGGGAGCCGGCGCGGTCGTCCGCGTCAGCCCCGGCGTACGGCCCGCCGAGACGAGGTGCACGCCGTCCGGCCAGGTCGTCCCGCACAGTCTCCCACGCCGGCGGCGCCGGCCTGGGCCAGAGTCGATGGCCTGGTCAGGGGGTGTCGGTGATCGGTCAGGCGGCCAGGGGATCGCCCCGCCGGACGGTCACCGGGTGCGCCAGGACGGTCGGCACGTCGGCCAGCTCGGCGGCGTACTCCCGGACCAACCCCGGCAGCCGGTAGCCGCCGGGCTCGTCCCGCTGGACCAGATGCGCGTCCGCCAGGTCGTCCAGGGTACGGCGCAGCCGCGCACCGGAGATCCCGAGCTGCCGGGCGACCCGCTCGGGCCGGCGCAGGGCGTCGGGCGCCGCGCCGAGCAGGGTGAGGAGCCGCACGGCCACCTCGTCGTCGCTGCGGACGGCGGCGACGACGGTGGCCAGGCTGGAGCGCACCGACAGGTCCTCGTAGTCCAGCAGGTCCAGCCGTTCCCGCCCGTCGGCGAGCTGGCCGACCAGGGCACCCACCGACATGTCCGGCCGGGCCGCCAGGCGCGTGCCGGCAACCCGCAGGGCGAGCACCGACCCGGCGCAGAGACGTACCAGCTCGCCGGTGGCCGCTGGGACGACGGTCAGCCGCTCCGGGCCGGCGAGAGCCACCAGCAGGTCGCGCGCGTCAGCGGCGACGAGCGGGCGGAGACTCACCCGCCGTACGCCGTCCAGGCTGCCCAACCGACGCTGGCCGATCACGACGAGGGCGGGGCCGGGGCCGGCCGGGAGCAGCGGTCGCACCTGGGTAGCACGGGTGACCCCGTCCACCACCAGCAGCAGCCGTCGTCCGGCGACCAGCGACCGGAACCACCCGGCCCGCTCGTCGGTGCTCTCCGGTACGTCGGCGGGGGCGACGCCGAGCGCACGCAGTACCCGCCCCAGCACCTCACCCGAGGTCACCGAGGTCCGGTTGCCGAGGTCGACGAACACCTGTCCGTCCGGGAAGTCGGCGGCGACGGCGTGCGCCGCGCGTACCGCCAGGGCGGTCTTGCCGCTGCCGAACGCGCCGGTGACGACCACGGCGGCGCGGGTCGTACCCCGAAGGGCGGTGACCACCTCGCTGGTCTCCCGGTCCCGGCCGACGAAGGTGACCAGACCGGCCGGTAGCTCGCGGGGCACCGCCCAGCCGGCGCCGCCGGCCGGCCCGGCCGGCGGGGTCGGCGGGGTCGGCGGGGTCGCGGCGGCGACAGCCGGAGCCGGCGGCGGGGTCGCGGTGGTGATCGGCACGGGCGGCGGGGTGTACGCCAGCTCGGACGCCCGGTCGAGCATCGCGCGGTGCAGGGTGCCCAGCTCCTCGCCCGGCTCGATGCCGAGCTGCTCGTCGAGTACGGCCCGGGCGTCCCGGTAGACGGTGAGCGCCGCCGGGACGTCTCCGCAGCGGTACAGGGCGAGCATGAGCTGCCCCCAGGCGCGCTCACGCAGCGGGTGGGCGTCGACATGCCCGCGCAGCTCGGGCAGGAGATGCCCGTGCTCGCCGGCGGCCAGCCGCGCCTCGGCGAGCTCCTCGAACACCTGGAGCCGCTGCTCGTCGAGGCTGGCCCACCGGTTGTCCAGCGCGGTGCCCCGGGGCAGGCCGTCACCCGACGCCCCACGCCAGTGCGCCAGGGCAGCGGTGAGGGTGGCGACAGCGCCGGCGGGGTCGGGCACCGCGAGCAGGGAACGTCCCTCACCCGCGAGCCGGTCGAACTCGGTGACGTCCAGCTCGTGCGGCGACAGCCGCAGCTCGTACGCGTTGGGGCGGGCGACCACTCGGTCGCCCAGCGCCCGGCGCAGCCCGGCGGCATGGGACCGCAGATTCGCCACCGCGGAGGCGGGCGGGACGTCGGACCAGACCATCCCGGCCATTCGCGGCAAGGAGACCGACCGGTTGGCCTCCAACGCCAGACCGGCGAGGACGCCGCGTCGCTTCGCCGCGCCGGGCGTGACGACCTGGTCGTCCACGCACAGCTCGACGCTACCCAGAAGCCGAATCTGCAGTTGCACCGTGCCGCTCCCCCCGTTGGACCTCGAGCGCGCCCAGGCTAAGTGGACGGTTTCGGGTGCAACAAGGCAGAAAGCCAGCATCAGAGGGTGACGAACATCAATACCTTTCAACGGCGTGTCGCCGTAACGGAATGAGGACCGGAAGCGCTCGCGGAGGTTCGTCACCCGGCGTGATCGTCGACGCGGCGAACGGGCCCGGTCACAGATCAGTGAAGTACCCCAGTGTTGCCAGCGTGAAACAACGACGGGAGCGATCTGTATCAGTCCACACCCGAGTCGGCGGTCGCGCCAACCGGCCGGACGGACAAGGGGGCGGACAACTCCGGTGAGTCACGGGCCCCGCCCGGCGAGCCGTGACGATCCACTCGACAGGACGCGGGTGACCGGTCAGTCGGTAACTCTCGTCCAAACGGCCGATAGGGCGATCGGCCGCGCGCTTCGCCACGCGCCAGCCGCTCCGGAGGTCGAGCCGAAGCTCTTCGGCCCAGCGCCGTCAGGGCCACCCGTTCCTCGAATGAGGGATCCACCTCCTCATCAGAACCGGAGTCCTGCCTCGACGGATCATCGTGCGCTCTCGCGCAAGAACGCCAGGATCTACTGATCAATCTCGGTCAGGCAGCAGCAGGAGCGGGTGGTTGCGCCAGCTTCCGGTCTTCGACCCGTCCCTACCGTCGACATCGACGGTGGAGGTGATGAAGGTCTTCCTGCCTTCGGCACTGCGACCGTGGAGGTGCTCAGCTCTGGCGAGCCCAGCTGCCATCGTCACTGCAGGTAGTGATCATTGGCGTCGCTCCCGCCAGGCCCCGGGGGTGATCCCCCGACCATCGTCGTGTCCGGATCGACCCGTCCGCACGTGGAGACGCATCGCGACGGTGTCGTCCGGCGCCGACTCGTAGGCTTTGCCTGGTGACCGTCTACGACACTGCCGCCAAGCTGCCACCCATCGATGTGGTGCGCGACCGCTCCCGAGCCCTGGCGATGCTCGACTCCATCGTCGATGGCGTCTACTACGACTACAGCCACAGAGCGGGCCAGTGCGAAGCGGCGTCGATGCGCAACGGCAGCGGCGAAGAGTACGACATCGTCTTCACCGCCGATGGTGCTTTCATCCGCGGCGTCTACCACGATTCACCAATGCACAACTACACCGGCGGCCAACTGTGGCCCGGCCTGCTGGAGGGGTTGCCCGAACAGTTCGCGCCGCTGGTGCACGAGCGCACGTTCTGCCATGAGGACGGCACGCTCGACGCCACCTTCGTGCTCTGGCGGCGGTCCGGGGACAACCGGTGGCACGCCGGTGAGGGGATCGACCTCTCGCCCGCCGACGACGAGGAGACCGATCCCGACGGGGCCTGGCTGCTCGACATCCTGTGCGACGACGCCGCGGAGGAATACCTGGAACATGCCTGGTCGGTCTACGACGTCGAGCTGGACAGAAGCGTGGTCGAGCAGATCCTCGCGCTGCAGCCCCTGACCGATGAGGTCATCCAGACGCTCAATCCGCAGCGGCGACTGGCAGACCTGCGGGAGCGGGCGGCGGAGCTGGACTACCCGGTCGCGGCCTGACCTCGAAAGTCAGCCGTCACCGGCCCGCCCTCGTCCCCTAGTGTTGCGTGTCTGAAGTCGCTTACAGGCGGTCAGCGGCCGGTCAGTCAACAGCACGGGCATACGCCTCGTATAGGCTGGCTCCAGCCATAACATTGAGAGCGATACAGGCAGCTACCCCTATCCAGCCCTGGTGGTTTTGTGCCAAATCGGCTAGAGCGGCGCGATCGGCACCGGAAAGAGCCCGACGCAGGTCGTGGGTGGTGTCAACGCCGATCTCTGAGCAGATCCAATGCGCCACGATCACCGCGTCACCAACGGCCTTAGGGTCTGCGGCGACTTCGGCAGCAAAGTACGGCAGCCCTCCATCGTTGGCGCCGTACCGCAACGCGAGGGCGACCAGCGTACGACCGGCGAGCCGGTCGTACGGGTCGCGGTCGACCCGCCGCCTGGCATACTCCTCAAGCTTGAAGATCGTGAGGCGATCGTTGGCCCGCCCCGACCAGAAGTCGTCCGACCGCGGCAATGCAGCCAGGTCCCCCATGGTGACCCGCAGCGGTGTCACCAGACGCTCCACGATGTCAGGGTGCCCGACGGCCTCCGCCGTGTCCCTCAGAAAAGCAGCGACCAGGGCGATTTGCTGCTCGACCTCCGCAGTCGTCATGACCAACAGCGCCTTTCGTGAGGCGTCGCGACCGAAACCACGCGGCCGGTAGATGAACTGCGAGTACTCCCGCGATCCGTCGTCCTTGTGCTTGATCTGCGTCAGCTGCTGACCCCACGGCGCGTACTGATAGGACTTGGTCGCCTTGTCCGCAACCTCCTCCCGCAGCACCTGGTTGTCCATCCCCAAATACGTGAACGCCGTCGTCTTCGACCCCGACGTCTGCGACACCATCCGATCAAACTGGCCTGCGTGACGCCACCCTGCAATAGACGTTGAGAATCAAAACGAATGCGGGTTCAGCCAGTCCACTCGACGAGCGCGGTCCTTGCCACCGTCGCCGTTCACCACGAAGTCCAACGCCTCGGCAAAACTCAGACCCAACTCCCACATCACCCGCGGACCCACAGCAATCGCGCGGCCACTCTCGCTGATGTAAGACCTGAACTGGACAGACCAAATGCCAAGGGGAGAGTAGTTCTCCCCAAGTTCTCGCTTCAGCGAAGAAGCTTCGTCCAGTGCGTCGATACAGGCATCCACCGGATCGACGTGCAGCGACGACGACGGAAAACGAGCCTCTGAACTCTCAATCGTCAGATCGCCAAACTCGGCCCAAACCCGCCACGACAGGTCGTTCAACTCGAATCCCGTCGCTTCAAGCATCTCTACCCAAGCAACGGATTCGACACGCCTACCTTCGTACCAACCAGCAGCAAGCAAAGCTTTCCGTGCCGATGGTTTCCCGCCCCATATCGGATCCGCAATTTCCACCAGAGACCCCTTACCCGTATCGAGGCACGCCTTCCCCTGTTCCACGTGGAAGCCGCAGATCGGGCTCGCGTTGCCCGATAGACCCGGCTGCCGCACTAGGTGAGTACGACTTTCCAATTGAGTGGCCACTCCGGTAGGAGTGGCCACTCAAATCAGTCGTCAACTAGTATCCGCGAAGCTGCCTACAGTGGCCGGTATGCATGCTCGGGCCCATCGAACAGACCTTCAAACTGCTCTAATTCGATCTGCCCGCCAAGGAGCTTATAGATGCATTCGGTGGCAGTCATATCGTACTCCAGCCAGTCTTCCAGTTCCGCATCGACAATCACCACCCCCCATTGGTCCGCCGGCACACCGGGCAGGACCTTCCAGAAGAAGTAATTCGCTTCCACGGCAGCGAAGGCGACCAGACGTCGTCCCTCCCGGAAGTATTGGTCGGGTAGCTCGACACCCACTTCCGCAAACCGACTCCAGGAACTTTCACGCTCTTCGATCAACACACCCAGGTCGGTATAGCCCTCGCGCCCTCCAGGCTCAAAGAGGCACAGGGATTCGTCGATCAAAACGGCGCCCACCCTGTCGATCAAATCCTTATAGTCCCGGGGCACAGCGACTCCCACGGTTACCTCGAACGACTCCCAGTCGTGCAGCCTTCGAGTTTCTGGTCCACTGATGAGGCGGACGATCAAGTCTACATAATCTTGCATTCTACTTTTTCTTGTTGAGAATCGTCACCATCAGCATCAACGGGTCCGGTCCCGGCCCTACAGCCTGCATGGTGATCCCGCCTGGTCTCGCGCTGGTTCCTTGGTAGATGGGCGTGACCCGCAAGTCCACCTGCTGTCCTGCTTTGACTGCATCACGGATCTGGAACTCGACACTACGCATCGTCGGGCTGTTCGCATAGCGGTGCATAGCAACGAAGTTCCGCGGGTCGGTGTTCGAACCACCAAGCATAGCCGCCAGCAGATGCGTCTGATTGTCCTGGCCCTTCACCAGGGCAGGGATTGGCTCAGTGGGATTAGGCTTGGTCTTTCCGCCGATGTTGTCCTTGTCGAGAAGGACACGCATCCCACTCCGCTGGCCGTGGTCGTTGATCGTGCCGTAGTCAGCCGACCTGCGGGGGCAACTGTCGTTGTGCACCAGAACTGGCGTGGCTCCGGCGAGCACGTGGTAGCTGTGGACACCGTCAACGGTGAGGTTGTGGACCCGCTCGTGCTTGACGGTCCGCTTGACCGCGGTGATCTGGACCCAGGTTCCGGATGCGGTCTGCAACCACATGCCGGGCTTGAGCTGTTCTGCCTTGGCCCACGTGCCGGCGTCGGGGAGCCAGACCAGGTGGGCATCAGTGGAAGTGATGCTTCCGGTCTTCGACCCGTCCCTACCGTCGACGTCGACGGTGAAGGTGATGAAGGTCTTCTTGCCTTCGACACTGCGGGCGTTGGTGATGACCCGGTCCTGGTTCTGGCCGGTCTCCACGTCGGTGGCCAGCACCCGTACACGTCGAGGTTGGTCGTCGACTTCGTGGCTGACAGGGTGGTGTCGATGACGCCGTTGGTGCCGATCGAGTCGGTCGCGGCGGTCCGGTAGATCCGGGTGATCTGCCCGGCCTTCGGGAGCATCGCCTGCTGGGTCGGACCGGCGATGACCTGCCCGTCCTGGGTCTTCACCGCGACCATGTAGTAGTAGAACTTCCGCGCCATCGGGTCGGTGTTGTCGGCCGCCGTCGGCACCGCGGTGCTGTCCTGGTACGCGCGGGTGGCCGAGGAGACCGGCGAGATCAGCGTCGCGGCCGAGGGCTCGAAGTTCTGGTGGACACTGCGGTGCACCTGGTACTCGACGATGTCGTCGCCGGTCCCCGGAACCCGGTCCGGGTCGGTGTAGGCGGGCCAGTCCAGCACCGCGCCGGTCGAGGTGATCGTGGTCGGCGGGTTCACCGTGACACCCGGCCGCCCGTAGGTGACCACCAGCTTCGGCAGGTTGAAGTCCCGCCGGTCGTTGTTGTATGCGTACTCGGACGCCTCGTAGATCGGCCCGCCCTTGCCCTTCGTCGCCTCGTCGAGGGCCTTGACCATGAACCCGTAGTTCGGGTAGGTGCCGTTGACCCAGTCCTGGACGAGGTTGCGCACCGGGAACGAGTTCCAGACGCTGGACTTGCCGTACTTCTTGACCGCGCCGGCCTTGGTGAACCGCACCGCATCGGCGATGGCGGACGTGCCGGGCACGCCGTTGAGCACCACCTTGCCGGTGGTGCCGGCCACGAACGGATGGGTTCCCAGCGTCACCCACGCGCCCTGGCTGTCCGGCGTCTTCTGGTTGACGGGGTACTGCTTCGAGCCGCCGGAGTAGTACACCGTGTACGGGGCGTTGTCCGGCCGGTCCGAGTAACCCACGTAGTGCACCTCGACCTGGTAGTCACCCGACTCCGTGATGGTCGGCACCCAGGTGTGGGTGTCCGTCGAGAGGGTGCTGCCGTGGTAGCGGTAGTCGGTGTTGACCGCCTGCGCCTTCAACGTGCTGCTCGAGTACGGCCACGACCCGGTCACTGACGTCCCGGAGTCGCCGTCGTCCTTGGTCACCACGTTGCCCGCCGGCGCACCGGCGAACTTGCCGTTGATGCTTGCCCACGTGGCGCAGGCGACGGCGCCCCCGCACCCCTCGGCCCAGTCCGCGGTCACCCGGTGCGCCTGCATCGGCACGTCGGCCGCGTAGGTGGTGTGCGTCTGCGAGTAGTACAGCTGCAGCTGCGCGTCGTCGATCGGCGTGTTCGCCGGAATCGAGCCGACGTTGAGCTTCAACAACGACCGCCACGACTGCGTGTCGGTCGTGCCGACCTTCAACTGGTACGTGTCGTTGTAGTTCGTGGTGGTGGCACCCGAGTAGATCTGCACATCCTGCGCATCGGCCGGCACCGGCTGCACCTTGATGGTCGGGTCGACGACCACCGGATACACCCGCGCCGGATCGGCCAACCAGCCCGCGTCCGCCGACACCGTGACAGTCGTCTGCCCGTACATCTGCTGCACCCGCTGGCTGACCTTGTCGCTCCACACCTTGCCGTGCGGCGACGCCTTGTCATCCTTCGCGTCATACATGAACGGCGCCGGCATCACGAACACCGGCGCGCCACCGTCCCGACGCACGAACGCGATCGACCCGTCCGCCCGCTGCTGCGCGATCAGACCAGCCGTGTCCAGAGTGAACGTGTACGACACCGGCCCGGTCGGGGCGCGGTGCAGAACGATCTTCTCCTTCAACGCGGTAGCGGTGACGTCGTAAACGACGTCCGCCCCACCGGCCAACCCCGGGTAGGTGACCGTGGAACCGGAAACCTTCGGCGTCACGCCCTTCGCCGCGCCCGCCAGGCCCAGCTCAATGCTCCGGCCGTCCTGCTCGAAGCGGACCAGCTCGTCCGAGCTGTCCCCGAAGAGGCTGGTGAAGGTATTCGGCACCGCCGAGATCTCCGCCTGGGTACGCCCGTCGGAAAGCTGGTAGACCTTGCTGTTCGCCGTCCGCTTGCCGACCAGCTCCTTCACCCGCTTCTGCGCCGGCCACACCTTCGCCACAGGCGGCTTCTCGTTCACCACCAGGCCGGCGCTGACCACCTCCGGCCTGGCCCTGCCCGGCCCATCGCTGACCAGATCACGGGCGGCATTGCCCAGCTTCGACAGAAAACCGTCGTCCTCCTTGGCACTCGCCACCGGGACGACGCCGCCAGGCTCCTCGTCCGGCATAACCTCCATCCCGCCGAGCGTGGCCACCAACGCCAGCACCAGCCCCCCGACAAGGGGACCTCCTGATCGTCTCTTCACCCGTAACCCTCCGGTCCATAGACAGACACGTCGGGTGGAGGCTAGGAACGGCGGATATACGCGCTGCTGTCTTTCGGCTACTTTGCGGCGCGGCTCCAGGGAGACAGGAGCCTCCGGCCGTTCGGCCGGAGGCTCCTGACGCACTCGGAAGGCGCTAGTAGCGGCTCAGGTTCTGGACCGGGCACATCACGATCCGCGGCGAGCGGGCCGGGTCCAGCCAGGTGAGCACGGAGACCAGGTTGGCGTGCGACATGCTCACGCAGCCGGCGGTGGCGTTGCCGCTCGAGGTGCTGTACTCGTGCAGGAAGATCCCGCTGCCGGCCCCGGGGACGGGCTTGGCCACGTTCGGCGGCATGTTGTAGGTGATCACCGCGAAGTGGGTGTACGCCGGCTTCTCGGTCCACAGCGCCTCGCTGTAGCCACCCGGGTTGGTGGTGGTGTGCTGGAACGTGTTGTACGCGGCCGAGTCCGGGTTCTCGTTCCACCAGTCGTACTGCACGACCGGGTGGTACGGGTAGCGCACACCGGGGTTCGCGGCGATGCCATACATGGTCGGGCCGAACGAGTAGACCCCGGTGGGTGTGTCCGGCACACCCTCCTTGTGGTTGTCGCTGAACCCCCTGGAGCCGATCCGGGCCGGCAGCGGCGCCGAGACCGCCACCCAGTGACCGCCGACCTTGTGGAACGTCTCCAGAGTGGCGTAGGTGGTGCTGTAGCTCTCGCCGGTGACGATGACGACCTGGGTGGTCGCGGCGGGCAGGGTGGTCAACCGGGAGGCCCGGTTGGGCGGCGGGATCGGCTTCGCCCGGCCCGTCGGCGTCCCGACGGGGTCACCGGCGACTGGTGTCGGTTCCATTCGCAGCATGATCGCATCCCGGCCGCTTTCGCGGTGCCCAGGAAATGGTGACGGATCTCTTCCCGCAATTTCGGCGAGTCGATGTAACGCGCATGGCGTGGCCGACGCTTGCACTTCACGTTGGAGAAGAGGGATCGGAACGGGAAACATTTTCGCCGGGCGGGTCAGGACCGGGTCCGCAACTCCCCGGCCCTGACCACCAGCCGTCCGGCGTGGTAGCGGATTCGCCGATGTGGGCGCGGCGGGCGTGGCACGCCGCCCACGCCGGGCCCAGCACGGCGAGCCGGCCCGCCTGCACTCAGCTCCACGGTGCCCAACTACCGGACTTCGGTGCGGTCCCGACTCACCCCGAAGAGCCGTGAACGCGCGCCCAGGTTAGGCATCGCGCCATCGCCCGGACAAGCATTCCCGCGCCCCGGTGAATGTGATTGATGACAATCCTGAAATGCGGCACGTCCGCGTAACGCGGTCAGCCGGGTTGACGCTGTTTCTCCTCGAAGCGACCCGTCTCGCCAGGCAGCGGCCGGCCGGCGGGAAGCGCTCTCGCCGCCCCGGCGCCGGCGATGAGCGCGAGGGCCGCCAGGTGCAGCAGCCGCACCCCGGCGGGGGCGGGGACGGTGGCGGCCGGCAGCTGCGGCAGCACCGTCGCCCCGGCCGCGCCGACCGACCCGGCCACGCCCCAGAAGACGGCGGGCCGCGCCACCGGGGCGGGCGGCCGTACGCCCTCGAAGATCTCACCCCGGCGGGCCGCCCGCAGTGCCAGGGCGACCACGACGGCGCCGCCCACCGCGGTGCTGACCAGGTCCGAGAAGAACCACCAGTACATGCCGGTGATCGCGTGGAAGTCCTGGATCCCCACCAGGCGCAGCCAGCGCTCGGTGTGCGTGACCCGGTCCCAGGCCACGTGGCTGGCCGCGCCGATCACCGCCGAACAGGCCGTGACCTGCCAGGGGTGCCGGACCGCACCGAGGGCCGCATGGTCCCGCCAGGCGAACAGCCGTTCGGCGGGCAGGTGCACCGCGATCCCGGCCACCGTGCGGCGGACGATCCAGGCGTAGGCCAGCGCGACCGGCAGGCACCACCAGAGCAGCCCGCCCACGGTGTGGGTGCGCATGCCCAGCTCGAACCGGGTGCCGGTGAGCAGGTAGCCGACGTCCGGCGACACCGCGCCGGTGGCCAGGGCGACCCCGTCGAACCAGCGCGGTCGCCACAGCTTCAGCGGCAGCACCGGCGCCAGGTGCGACGGGAACGTCAGGGGCACGGACCGGACCTTACCGGTCGGCGTCCGATCAGAAGTGCCGAAGCAGCTCGGTGAACCCGGTCAGGCGCAGCACGCCCTCGTCGGCCGGGTCGAGTTCGTCGTGCTCCAGCACCCAGGTGTTGTCGTTCGGGATGAACACCGCGTTCATGCCCGCGGCCCGGGCCGGCAGAATGTCGGACTTCGGGGAGTTGCCGATCATCCAGGCCCGGGCCGGGTCGAAGTTGTGCTCCCGGGCCAGCCAGCGGTAGGTGTCGACGTCCTTCTCCATCACGATGTGCGCGGCGTCGAAGTGGTGCAGCAGCCCGCAGGCGTCGAGCTTGCGCTGCTGCTCCTCCCGGTCGCCCTTCGTCAGCAGCAGCAGGTCGTACCGGCCGGCGAGGGCGTCCAGGGTGTCGGCGACGCCGGGCATCAGCTCCACCTGGTGGGCGACGAGGGCGGCGGCCAGCTCGTCGATCTCCCGGCGCTCCCGCTCGGTGGCCGGTCGCTCGCGCAGCCGCTCCAGGCACTCGCCGAGGCTGCGCAGGAAGACCTTGCTGCCGTACCCGTGGACGACCGCGTTGGCGCGTTCGATGTCGTCCAGCACGGCCCGGATCTGCGTCCGGTCCAGCGTCGGGTGCTCCAGCCACTCCAGGAAGTCGTCGATCACCCGCTCGAAGACGAGGTTGTTCTCCCAGAGCGTGTCGTCGGCGTCGAAGACGAGCACCGCCGCGTCCCGGCGCTGTTCCATTGTTCCCCTCCCGGTCTGGCGTCCGGGACACGCTACTGCGCGCCGCCGGCCGGGTCATCCGGGTTCCGCCGGACGTGGCGTCCGGCACGCGGCCGGGCCCGCCCGGTCAGGGCCCGACGAGCGACCGGACCACGATCATCTCCTCCCGCTGCTCCTGGTGCCGGGGCGCAGCCGGCCGCCCCGGCCGGTCAGCGGCGCAGGGTGAGGATGAGGTCGGCGACCAGCGCCGTCCACCCGGTCTGGTGCCAGGCCCCCAGGCCGGCGCCGTTGTCGCCGTGGAAGTACTCCGGGAAGCAGATCAGGTCCCGCCAGTCCGGGTGGGTCTGGAAGAGCTGGGCGGCGCCGTAGATCGGCCGCCGGCCCCAGCCGTCCCGGGTGAACAGCGAGATCAACCGGACGGACAGGTCGTCGGCGATCTCGTCCAGCGTGCACTTGCGCCCGGAGCGGGTCGGGTACTCGACCTGGAGGTCGTCGCCGAAGAATGCGGCGTAGTCGCGCAGCGCGCTGATCAGCAGGAAGTTCGTCGGCATCCAGATCGGGCCGCGCCAGTTGGAGTTGCCGCCGAACAGGCCGCTGGTCGACTCGGCCGGCTCGTAGCCGACGCGGAACTCCTGCCCGCCGAGGGTCACCGCGAAGGGCTTGTCCAGGTGCGCCCGGCTCAGCGTGCGCAGGCCGTAGTCGGAGAGGAACTCGTCGGGGTCGAGCATCCGGGCGAGCAGCCGGACCACCTGCTCCGGGCCGACCATGGAGAGCAGCCGCTGCTGGCGGCCGTCCGGCCCGAGCCGGCGGGCGCCGATCACGTCGGCGTACTCGGGGCGGTGGGCGAGGAACCAGCGCAGCCGGGCGCCCAGCTCGGGCAGGCGTTGCAGGGTACGCGCGGTGAGCCGGGTGGTGGCGGCCAGCGGCAGCAGCCCGACCACCGAGCGGACCTTCAGCGGCACCTGGCTGCCGTCGGCCAGCCGGAGCACGTCGTAGAAGAAGGCGTCCTCGTCGTCCCAGAGCCCCTGTGAGTACGCCGCCGCGGCGATGTACGCGAAGTGCTCGAAGAACTTGGTGGCGGTGTCCACGTACGCCCGGTCGTGCTCGGCGAGCACGACGGCCATGTCCAGCAGGTTGAGCGCGTACATCGCCATCCAGCCGGTGCCGTCGGACTGCTCCAGCACCCCGGCCACCGGCAGCGCCGCCGACCGGTCGAACGGGCCGACGTTGTCCAGCCCGAGGAAGCCGCCCTCGAAGACGTTGTTGCCGCCGGTGTCCTTGCGGTTGACCCACCAGGTGAAGTTGAGCAGCAGCTTGTGCATCACCCGGGCGAGGAACTCGTGGTCCCGGCCGCCGTCGATCTCGAACACCTTCAGCGCCGCCCAGGCGTGCACCGGCGGGTTGACGTCGCCGAACGCCCACTCGTACGCCGGGATCTGCCCGTTGGGGTGCAGGTACCACTCGCGGAGCAGGAGCAGCAGCTGGTCCTTGGCGAAGCCGGGGTCGACCCGGGCGATGGTGACGCAGTGGAAGGCCAGGTCCCAGGCGGCGTACCAGGGGTACTCCCAGGGGTCGGGCATGGAGATCACGTCGAAGCTGTTCATGTGCCACCAGGCGCTGTTGCGCCCGTGCCGGCGGCCGGCCGGTGGCGGCGCGGAGCCGGGATCGCCCTCCAGCCACCGCTTGACGTCGAAGTGGTAGAACTGCTTGCCCCACATCAGCCCGGCGATGGCCTGCCGGGCGACCAGGGCCTCGTCGGCGGTGGCCGCCGCCGGGATGACGCCGGCGAAGAACCGGTTGGCCTCGGCCCGCCGGGCCCAGACCACCGCGTCGAAGCCGTCGCCCAGGTCCGCCGGGGGCGGCGGGGTGCCGCCGGGCGGCGGGGCGGTGCGGGTCAGCCGCAGCCGGATCTGCCGCTGGCCGCCGGCCGGCACGTCGAGGACGTAGTGCAGCGCCCCCCTGGTCCCCTCCCGCGCCGGGTTGACCGTGGCCGCGCCGGCCACGACGTGGTCGTTGATGCCGTCCTTCGGGTACGGCGACCGCCCGGTCAGCCCCCACAGCCGCTCGGCGTTGGTGTCGTTGTCGCAGAGCAGCGGGGTCGGCTCGCCGTCGCCTTCGAGCAGGACCTGGCCCAGCACCCAGTGCTCACCGACCAGCCGGGAGCCCTCGCCGACCAGCCGGGGCACCCGGTCGGCGCCGGGCAGCCCCCAGGCCCAGGTGTTGCGGAACCAGAGCGTGGGCAGCACGTGCAGGGTGGCCGCCTCGTCGGCCCGGTTGGCCACGGTCACCACGACGCACATGTCGGTCGGCGACGCCTTGGCGTAGTCGACGGTCACCGCCCAGTACCGGTCGTCGTCGAAGATCCCGGTGTCGACCAGCTCGTACTCGGTCTCGTCCCGGGCGCGCAGCGCGTTGACGGCGACCAGCTCGTCGTACGGGAAGGCGGCCTGCGGGTAGTGGTAGCGCCAGCGCATCCAGGAGTGCGTGGGCGTGGAGTCCTCGTACCACCAGTACTCCTTGACGTCCTCGCCGTGGTTGCCGCCGTCACCGCCGAGGCCGAACATCCGCTCCTTGAGGATCGGGTCCACGCCGTTCCAGAGCGCGAGGGCGAAGCAGAAGGTCTGCCGGTCGTCGCAGACGCCCGCCATGCCGTCCTCGTTCCACCGGTAGGCTCGGGACCGCGCGTGGTCGTGCGGGAAGTAGTCCCAGGCCGTACCGTGCTCGCTGTAGTCCTCCCGTACCGTCCCCCACGCCCGCTCGGACAGATAGGGACCCCATGCGCGCCAGTCCTGCTCCCCGGCGTCGGCCTGGGCCAGCCGGAGCCGCTCAGGGTCGGGGGACGGCGCGTCGGAGGGCGAACTGTCGGTGAACACGTGCACATCTTCGACGCCGCCGGGGTACTTCACCACAACGGCCATTGTCGTCGTGGCGTGTCACACCTCGCCGCCGCAGGAGGAAACTAGTTGATCGAGATCGGTTTCGGTCCGCAGATCTGCGGCGAGCTGACCGGCGGGACGACCCGGGAATGGCTGGTCACCGACAGCCTCGGCGGGTACGCGATGGGCACGGTGAGCGGGCTGCGTACCCGGCGCTACCACGGCCTGCTGGTGGTGGCCGGGGAGACCCCGGCGTCCCGCCGGGTGGGACTGGTGAGCCTGGACCCGGCGGTGACGTGGCCGTCCGGGGCGAGGGTGCGCCTCGGTGCGCACGAGTGGTCCTCGGGCGTGGTCGACCCGCGCGGCTTCGAACTGCTGGAGCGCTTCGACCTGGTCGACGGGCTGCCGCGCTGGCGCTGGCGGATCGGCGACGTGGTGATCGAGCGGGAGCTGGCGATGACGCACGGCCGCTCCTGCGTGGCGGTGGTGCACCGGCTGGTCGCCGGCGGCCCGGTCCGGCTGGACCTCTCGGCGGCCTGCACCTGGCGGGACGCGCACGGCGAGCGCCGCGCGGACGGCCCGGCGCCCCGGATGGAGCCGGTCGACGGCGGCGCGGTGGTGGCAGGCTCGTTCCGGCTGGCCGGGCCGGGCTGGACGCCCCAGGGGCGGTGGTGGCTCGGCGTGCACCACCGCGAGGAGGCGGCGCGCGGCCTGCACCCGGAGGAGGACCTCTGGTACGCCGGCCGCTTCACCGGCGCGTTGGACCGCCCGGGCGACACGGTGTCGGTGCTGGCCTGGGCCGGCGACCTGGCCGACGAGCCGCCGGCGGCGACCGAGGTGGTGGCGGCGGCCCGCCGGCGGCACCGGGCGGTGGTGGCGGCGGCGAAGCCGGCCGACCCGGTCGAGGCCACCCTCACCCTGGCCGCGGACGCGTTCGTGGTGCGCACCGGCGCCGGGCCGGACGTGGTGGCCGGCTACCCCTGGTTCGGGGCCTGGTCGCGGGACACCATGACCTCGTACGAGGGGCTGTTCCTGTGCACCGGGCGGGCCGACGAGGGGCGGGCGCTGCTGCGGTCGTACGCGGCGACGCTGTCGGAGGGGATGCTCGCGAACACCGCCGACACCGGGCGGGTGGAGTACAACACCGTCGACGCGACGCTGTGGTTCCTGCACGCGGTGAGCCGGCACGTGACCCGCACCGGGGACGCCGACCTCGCGGCCGAGCTGCTGCCGGCGCTGCACGGCGTGGTGCAGGCGCACCTGGCCGGCACCCGGTACGGCATCGCGGTCGACCCGGCCGACGGCCTGATCACCCAGGGCGGGGCCCCGGGCACCGCGCTGACCTGGATGGACGCCCGGGTCCACGGGGCGCCGGTGACGCCGCGCACCGGCAAGCCGGTCGAGGTCAACGCGCTGTGGATCAACGGGCTGGCGGGCCTGGCCGAGCTGACCGAGCTGGCCGGCCGGGACGCGGCCGAGCTGCGGCGGCTGCACGCCCGGGCCCGGGAGTCGTTCGGCAGGCGGTTCCCCGCGCCGGCCGGCTGGCTGCACGACGTGGTGGACGCGCCCGCGCCGGCGTACCCGCTGGGCGGGGCGGCGTACCACGACGACGACCTGCTGCGCCCCAACCAGCTGCTGGCCTGGTCCCTGCCGTACGCCCCGCTGGAGCCGGGCCCGGGGGTGCTGCGCCGGGTGGCGGCCGGGCTGTTCACCCCGCTCGGCCCGCGCAGCCTCTCCCCCGACTCCCCCGACTTCGCCGCCCGGCACCGGGGTGGGCCGGCCGACCGGGACACCGCCTACCACCAGGGGACCGTCTGGCCGTGGCTGATCGGGCCGTTCGTCGACGCGTACCGGAAGGCCGACCTGCCCACCAATGACCTTCTGGTGGGGCTTGAGGGCCATTTGGGCGATTACGGGCTGGGATCGGTGAGCGAGACGGCCGACGGCAGCGCGCCGCACGCCGCCACCGGCTGCCCGTTCCAGGCCTGGTCGGTCGCCGAACTGCTGCGCGTCCGGCGGGGCCGCTAGGCCACGCGTTACACCCCGGCAACGACGGCGTCTCCGCTGGTTATCCAGCGGTCGGCAGGATGGGCCTCGACCCACGCGAGACGACGGGCACCGATGGGGGGTGCCGGCCGCCGCACGTACGGGGACAACTCCAAGGGGGCCTTCATGTCACCTGACGCCGCCGTGATCGACATCCACCCCGCCCGGCACCAGCGGGTGCTGATGCTCTCCTGGGAGTACCCGCCGGTGCTGGTCGGTGGGCTCGGCCGGCACGTGCACGCGCTGTCGGTGGCCCTGGCCGCCGCCGGGCACGAGGTCACCGTCGTCACCCGGCACGCCGAGGGCGCACCCCTGGAGGAGTACGCCGACGGCGTACGCATCCTGCGCGCCGCCGAGGACCCGGTCACCTTCCCGCTCGCCACCGGCTCCCTACTGGCCTGGACCATGGCCTTCAACCACACCCTCACCCGGGCCGCCCTGCGCGCCACCGAGTCCGGCACGTACGACGTCATCCACGCCCACGACTGGCTCGTCGCGCACACCGCGATCACCCTGCGCGAGCACCTGGACGTCCCGCTGGTCAGCACCATCCACGCCACCGAGGCCGGCCGGCACCAGGGCTGGCTGCCGGAGGAGATGAACCGCACCATCCACGGCGTCGAGCAGTGGCTCACCGGCGAATCCGGCCGGGTGATCGCCTGCTCCGGCTACATGCGCGACCAGGTCACCCGGCTCTTCGAGGTGCCGGCCGGCCGGGTCGACGTGGTCCCCAACGGCGTCGACGACCGGGCCTGGCACGCCCGTCCCCGGGCGGTCGCCTCGGCCCGGGCCCGGTTCGCCGGGGACGGCCCGCTGGTCGGGTACGCGGGCCGGCTGGTCTACGAGAAGGGCGTCCAGCACCTGGTGCACGCCGTGCCGTACCTGCGCGGGCGGCACCCGGGGCTGCGGGTGGTGATCGCCGGCGACGGACCGTACCGGGAGGAGCTGGTCGACCAGACGCGGCGGCTGGACCTGGGCGACACCGTCCGCTTCGCCGGCTTCCTGGACGCCACCCAGCTGCCGGCGGTGCTGGCCGCCACCGACGCCACCGTGGTGCCCAGCATGTACGAGCCGTTCGGCATGGTGGCGCTCGAAGCCGCGGCGGCCGGCGCGCCGCTGGCGGTGGCCAGCACCGGCGGACTGGCCGAGATCGTCGAGCCCGGCGTGACCGGGGTGACCTTCCCGCACAGCGACCCGGACGCCCTCGCCGGCGCGGTGGACCAGCTCCTCGGCGACGAGGTCTTCGCCCGCCGGGTGGCCCGCCGCGCCCGCACGATGGTCAGCCGGCGGTACGGCTGGGCGACCGTCGCGGCCCGCACCGCGGGCAGCTACGCCACCGCCCGGCGGGAACACGGCACGTTCCAGGCCCGACGGGCCGCCGCGCTGCTCGCCGGCACGCGGGCCCGGATCGCCATCCCCGAGGGCAACCTGCTGGCGGTGGACGGCGCGGCCTGCTGACGGCCGGACCCCGCCGACGGACAGGGCCGGGCGCAACCGTCTCATGGTTGACAGAAGAATTCGACCGGTAGGTCGACGCGACATACTTCCTGGTGATCCGGCAGCGCTTCCGGCCGGCCGCCGGACACTCTCCCCTGTGGACCCTCCGGGTGATTGCCCCTCGGCGGCGGCTCTGACACAGTGGCGTAGCTTTGTCGATCAAGGATCTGGGGAGGGCGAGCCGACATGATGGGACCGTCCCACGCGCTGTCCGGCGCGGCGGTGTGGCTGACCGGCTCGTGGGCGCTGGACCAGTTCGCCGACTACCACCAGTCGCCGCTGGCGCTGGCCGTCGGGACCGCGGTCTGCGCCGGCGGGGCACTCTTCCCCGACCTCGACCTCTCCGGCAAGGTCACCCGCAACCAGGGCGGCGCGACGGTGGCCCGCACCTTCGGGGTCTTCTCGCTCTTCATCGCCGAGGTGATGGAGAAGATCTCGCTCGGCGTCTACTACGCCACGAAGCTGAGCCGCGACCCGCGCCGCAACAACGGCCACCGGACGCTGACCCACACCATCCCGTTCACCGTCCTGGTCGGCTGGGGCACCACCGCGCTCTGCGCCGCGTACGGCAAGTGGGCCGTGGTGAGCATCCTGTTCTTCATGATCGGCCTGGCCCTGCGGGGGCTGTTCGACGAGTGGGCCGAGCGCGCCGGCTGGGTCATCGTCACCCTGGCCTCGGCCGGCGCCGCCTGGTTCACCTTCGCCAACCTGCCCGGCGACCGGGGCTACCCGATGATCGGGCTGGCCGTCGGGGTGGGCTGCTTCGTGCACATCCTCGGCGACATGATCACCAAGGCCGGCGTGCCGATCCTCTGGCCCATCCCGATCAAACGGCGAATGTGGACGATGATCGGCCTGCCGAACAGCATCGCGCTGCGTACCGGCAGCAAGGCCGAGGTGATCGTGCTGCGCACCGCGCTCACCGTGCTCTCCGTGCTCGCCACGGTCGGGCTGGTGGCGCCGTCGGTGCTGCACCGCTTCAACATCGAGGTGTGACCACGGTCGGGCCGGCGCCGGCCGGCGACGACGAGGTCCCGGCGTTCTGGCGGCGACTGGGCCTTCCGGGGCTGGCCGACGTGCACGTGCACTTCCTGCCGCCCCGGCTGCTGCGCCGGGTGTGGGCGTACTTCGACGCGGCCGGGCCACTGGTGGGCACCGAGTGGCCGATCCGGTACCGGTGGAACGACAGCGACCGGGTCGCGCACCTGCGGCGGATGGGCGTACGGGCGTTCAGCGCGCTGGCGTACCCGCACCGGCCCGGCATGGCTGCCGAGCTGAACCGGTGGACGCTGGACTTCGCCCGGAGCACGCCGGAGTGCCTGCCGTCGGCGACCTTCTTCCCCGAGCCGGACGCGCCGCGGTACGTCGCCGAGGCGCTGGACGACGGCGCTCAGGTGTTCAAACTGCACGTCCAGGTCGGCGGGTTCGCGCCGACCGATCCGGCGCTGGACCCGGTGTGGGGGCTGCTCGCCGAGGCGGGCGTGCCGGTGGTGGTGCACGCCGGGCACGCCCCGGTCGGCACCGCGCACACCGGACCGGAGGGATTCGCGGCCCTGCTGGCCCGGCATCCGGGGCTCAGTGCGGTCGTGGCCCACCTGGGCGCGCCCGACTACGCCGCCTTCCTCGACCTGGCCGATCGGTACGAGCGGGTGCGACTCGACACCACCATGGCGTTCACCCCGTTCTTCGACCGGTTCGTGCCCTTCCCCGCCGGTGAGCTGCCCCGGCTGCGCGAGCTGGGGCTGGCCGGCAAGGTGCTGCTGGGCAGCGACTTCCCAAACCTCCCCTACCCGTACGCCGAGCAGCTCGCCGGGCTGGCCCGGCTCGACCTCGGCGACGACTGGCTGCGCGCGGTCTGCTGGGCCAACGCCGCCACCCTGTTCGACCTGGACCGAACGGTGGCGCCGCCCGTCTGCTGATCCACTTCGGATCGCCGAGGTAGCGCTGTCGGGCGGGTGGGACCGCGCGACGCCGGCGGCACCGGGCGCGGACCCGTCAGCGTGTGGCGACCGGCGGCGCGTCGGTGCCGGCCGCCCCGGTCCTGCGGAGCCGGGCCAGCAGTCGGGGCACCTCCCGGGCGCCCCGCACGATGCCGACGTGCGTCAGGGTCGGCGGGAGCACCAGGAGCACCCCCACGGCGCAGGCCACCGCGAAGCCGAGCGGGGACCCACCGTCCACGAGTGCGACACCGACGACGGCGAGCAGGGTAAGTGCGCAGGCCACGCCGGCGGCGGCCAGCGTCCCGGCCAGACCGCCGCGGCGGCGACCGGTCAGCTCGGCGACCACCCCGGCCGGAACGACGACCAGCGGCACCAGGACCAGGCCGGCCAGCGCGGCCATCAGCACCATCACCGGCCCGGCCAGCGGGCCACCGGCGGCGGCGCCGGTGACCAGTGCGTACCCGAGCAGGAGGAGGTAGCAGACCAGGCCTTCGACGGTGAACACGACCCAGGCGACCACCGCCCCGGCGATGTGCCGCCCCACCGCAGCGAACATCGACCGCACCTCCCCCGCGCCGCGCGCCCGCCGAAGGGCGTCGCGTCCCCGAACGTAGTGCAGGGGGCGGCCTGCCCGTTGCCGGGGCCGCCTCAGACGCCGACGCGCTGCGGCGGGACGCTGAGCCCGTAGAGCGCCATCAGCTCCGGCGTGTCGATCCGGCTGCCGTCGGCGACCGAGTCGCAGGCGATGTCGACGATGTGGTCCTTGTGCGCCAGCAGGTAGGGCCGGGCGCCGACGTCGGCGCTGGCCAGCGTGGCGATGCCGGACCAGTGCCGCCGGCCGAAGAGCATCGGGTAGCCGCGCAGCCCGTCGTAGGTGGCGCAGACCAGCACGTCCGGGTACGGCAGGGCGGTCACCCGGCGTACCGCCGCGGGGGTGAGCCCCGGCATGTCCACCGGCACCACCACCACCGCCTCGATCCCCTCGTCGGTGAGCGCGGCCAGGCCGGCGCGGATGGAGGAGCCGACCCCGGTGCCCCAGGCACGGTTGACCACCACCGTGACGCGGGTCAGGTCGACGGTCTCCCGCACCTGGTCGGCGGCCGCGCCCAGGACCACCACGATCTGCTCGCAGCCCGCCTCGGTCATCGTGTCGATCATCTGGTTCACCAGGGGCGTGCCGCTCTGGTGCAGGAGCGCCTCCGGTCCGCCGATCCGGCGTCCCCCGCCCGCTGCGATGATCATCCCTGCGATCCGGTTCAGCTGCGCCACCTCCGTCGTGAAGACGGACCGGAGCAGAGCTGCCCGGCCCGTTACGCACACCGGACCCAACGAGCGCCCCCGGCGCGGGGTAGCGGGGCAAATGGGAAAATCGTGCGCTATGCCGCGTCGGCGTAGCAGTCGACGATGGACAGATCCAGCGGGAACCGGACCGGAGTGTCCCCGAACAGCAGCGCGGACGCCCGCTCGCCGGACCGGCCGACCGCCTCGGCGACCGCCTCGGCCTGCTCGGCCGGGCAGTGCACCATCACCTCGTCGTGCTGGAAGAAGACCAGCTCGGCGTCGGTGCCGGCCAGCTCGCCGCGGAGCGTGGCGAGCAGCGTCGAGGCCCACTCGGCGGCGGTGGCCTGGATGACGAAGTTGCGGGTGAACCGGCCCCGGGACCGGGCCGCCCGGGCGCGCGGGGACTGCGGATCGGCGCCGGCGCCCGGATCGACGCCCGCGTCGTCGCCGTCGACGAAGCCCGCGGTGCCCGGCGGGCAGGTGCGCCCGAGCCAGGAACGGACCAGGCCGCCCGCCTCCCCGGTGCGGGCCGCCGCCTCCACGTAGCCGAACGCGGTCGGGTAGTTGCGCCTGAGCACGGCCAGCGCGGGGACCGCCGCCCCGCCGGTCTGCCCGTACATCGCGCCGAGCAGGGCCACCTTGGCCCGGGCCCGGTCACCGGCGAAGGCGTCCTGGGCCAGGGCCGCGTAGAGGTCGCCCGCCCCGCCGGCCGCGGCGAGCCGGGCGTCACCGGAGACCGCGGCGAGCACCCGGGGCTCCAACTGGCCGGCGTCGGCGACGACCAACCGCCGGCCCGGGTCGGCCACCACCGCCCGCCGGATCACCTTGGGGATCTGCAACGCGCCGCCACCCCGGGTGGCCCACCGGCCGGAGACCACGCCGCCGGGGACGTACTCCGGCTGGAAGCGGCCGTCGCGGACCCAGGCGTCCCGCCAGGCCCGGCCGTGCGCCGTCCAGATCCGGTAGAGCTCCTTGTATTCCAGGACCAGCGGCACCGCCGGGTGGTCGACGCCGCGCAGCACCCAGGCCCGGGTGTTGGGCAGCTCCACCCCGGCCCGGGCGAAGGCGCGCAGCAGCTCCGCCGGGGAGTCGGCGTGCACCTGGCGTACGCCGAAGGCGTCGGCGATCCGGGCGGCCAACTCGGCCAGCCGGCGGGGCGGCCCGCCGACCGGGGACGCCTCGCCGAGCAGCTCGGCGAGGATCTCGTCGTGCACGTCGGTGCGCCAGGGCAGGCCGGCGGCGCCCATCTCCACCGCGATCAGCGCGCCGGCCGACTCGGCGGCGACCAGCAGTCGGAACCGGCCCGGGTGCGCGGTCGCGGCGATCCGGGCGAGCTGGTCGGCGTACACCTCGACCAGGGCCTCGATGCCCGGGCCCGGCGGGCCGGGGACGGCGTCGAAGAGGGCGCCCTGGCCGTGCCCGGGCGGCGCGGGCGGCCGGGGTGGCGGGTCGGGTGGCACGGCGGCCCCGGTGAGCCGGGCGTGCGCGGCGGCGAGCGACCGGGGCTCACCCCAGCGACCGGCGTGGCCGAGCAGCAGCGCCTCGGTCAACTCGACATCGTGGCAGCGCTCGACCCGGACTCCGGCGCGCAGCAGCGCCGGGTAGAGCGTCGCCCCCGACGCCCAGACCCAGCGGGGGTGCTCGGCGGCCTCCCGCGCGGCGACGGCGGTGGCGAGATCGACGACCGCGCCGGCCGCGCCGGCGGGACACCCCTGGGCGTCGAGGGGCTGGAGCACTCCCCCGCCCCGCTCGTCCGCCACCACCGCCACCAGCACGGACGCGATTCTGCCTCGCCCCTGTGACACCGGCGGAACCGCCGGCCCGCACCGCTCGACGACCGCCCGCCAGGCGCCCGGCGCCCCGGTCGGCCCCCGGGTAGCGGCGGGAGGCAGCGCCAGGAAGCCGGCAAACGGGTCGGTGGAGCGCCGGCCCGCTCGGTAGCGTGTCCGGATGCCCCCAGAGATTCCCCAATCCGAGCCTGGGACACCGGATACCAGGGGGCCGCTGCACTACATGTGGTGGTTGGTCCGCCGTCAGCCCTGGCGGGTACTGCGCGGCACCGTTCTCGGCACCGCCTGGATGGTCGGGCTGTCGGTGCGGCCCTACCTGATCTCCAGGGCCGTGGACGACGGGTTGCGCGCGCACGACACCCAGGCCCTGTCGCTCTGGGTCGCGGCGATCGTGATCGCGGGCGTGGGCCTGTCGTACCTGGGCATCATGCGGCACCGCACGATGACCTTCATCCGGGAGGACGCGAAGGCCCGGTCCGCCGCCGTCGTCCTGCGGCAGCTCTCCCGGATCGGCGCGGTGCTGCCGCGCCGGTCCGCCGCGGGCGAGGTGGCCACCGTCGGTGGCTCCGACATCGAATGGACGTCGCAGGCGCTGACGATGACCGGGCCGGGGGTCGGCGCCGTCGTCGCGTACGTGGTCGTCGCCGTCCTGCTCTGGTCGGTCTCCCCCTTCCTCGCGCTCTGCGTACTGCTGGGCGTGCCGGCGGTCGGGCTGGTCGTCTGGCCCCTGCTGCGCCGCCTCGAACGGGCAGAGTCGGTCTACCGGCAGCAGCAGGGCGCGCTCACCGCCCGGTCCGGTGACATCGTGGCCGGGCTGCGGGTGCTCGCCGGGGTCGGCGGCCGGGGCCTGTTCGCCCGCCGGTACGCCGCCCGGTCCCGGGACCTGCTGGCCGAGGGCTACCGGGTCGGCGCGGTCAACAGCTGGATCGACATGGCGACGGTGGCCATACCCGGGCTGTTCCTGGCGGCGGTGGTCTGGCTCGCGGCCCGGATGGCGGTGACGGGCGAGATCAGCATCGGGGAACTGGTCGCCGTCTACGGCTACGTGGCGACCCTGATCGTGCCGGTCTGGTTCCTGCTGGAGGGCAGCCACCAGCTGATCCGGGGCCGGGTCGCCGCCCGGCGGATCGTCGCCCTGCTCGCCCTGACCCCGGACGACGTCGGTGGCCCACGGACCGCACCCGGTGCGCGGGGTGCGGGCACCGTGCCCGACGCCCGCCGGCCGGCAGCCGATCGGGGGCCGGCCCACCCCGCCGACCTGCGCGACCCGCTCACCGGACTGACCGTCCGCGCCGGCCGGCTGACCGCCGTGGCCGCCGACGACCCGGCGGCGGCGGTCGCGCTGGCCGACCGGCTCGGCCGGTACGTCGTCAGCGACGTCACCTGGGATGGTGTGCCGCTGACCGGGGTCGCGCTGGACGAGGTGCGGGCCCGGATCCTGGTCGCCGACCACGACTCGTACCTCTTCGCCGGCACGCTGCGCGACATCCTGCTCCCCCGGCCGGCGGGCGGCGACGACCACGCCGCGCCGGGCACCGACGACCGGATCGTCGCAGCCCTGCGGACCGCGTCCGCCATGGACATCGCCGACGCCCTCCCCGCCGGGCTCGCCACCGCGCTCGACGCGAGGGCCCGGACGCTCTCCGGCGGCCAGCGCCAACGGGTACGCCTGGCCCGGGCACTGCTCGCCGAGCCGGAGGTGCTGATCCTCGTGGACCCGACATCGGCGGTGGACGCGCACACCGAGGCGCGGATCGCCGAGCGGCTGCGCAGCGCCCGTGCCGGGCGGACCACGCTCCTGCTCGCCACGTCGCCGCTGCTGCTCGGCCGGGCCGACACGGTCGCCCACCTCCGGGCGGGCCGGATCGCCGCCACCGGCACCCACACCGACCTGCTCGAACGGGACCTCGACTACCGGCGCCTGGTGGCCCGGGACAGCGCCGACCCCGAGCTGGACCGGCCCGCCGACGCCGAGGGGGCCGTCCGGTGAGCCGGCTGCCGGTGGCGGACCGGCGCGCCGTACGCCGGGCGCTGCGCGAGCTGATCGTCCGGGACCGCCGGGCGGTCCTGGTCGTGCTGGCGCTGCACGGCGCCGCCGCGATCGCCGGCCTCGCCCCGCCGTGGCTGCTGGGCACGATCATCGACCGGGTCACCGCGGGCGCGGGTGCGGCCACCGTCGACCGGCTGGCGCTGGCGATCTGCGGGTGCGTGCTGACGCAGGCGCTGCTGTCCCGGTACGCCCAGTACGCCGGCCACCGATTCGGGGAGCGGGCCGTCGCGCACCTGCGCGAGGAGTTCGTCCGCCGGACGCTCGGGCTGCCCGTCTCCGTCGTCGAGCGGGCCGGCTCCGGGGAGCTGGCCGTCCGCAGCTCCATCGACGTGTCCACCGTCGGGACCACCGTCCGGGACGTGGTGCCCACCATCGTCATCGCCTCGCTGCAGCTGACACTGCTGTTCGGGGCGATCTTCCTGCTGCACCCGCTGCTCGGTCTGGTGGCGCTGGCCGCGCTGCCGTCGATCTGGGCGGTGACCCGGTGGTACCTGCGACGGGCCAGTTCCGCGTACCTCGCCGAGGGTGCCGCCGCCGCCGAGCTGACCGAAACGCTGACCGCCACCGCAGAGGGCGCCCGCACCGTCGAGGCGCTCCGGATCGCCGACGACCGGATCCGGCACGGCACCGCCCGGATCGCCCGGCTGTGGGCCACCCGGCGGGCCACGCTCGCGCTGCGCACCGTGTTCTTCACGGTGGTGGAGGCGAGCTATCCGCTGCCGGTCGCCGCGGTGCTGCTCGTCGGCGGGTACCTGTTCTCCCGGGGGATGGTCTCGCTCGGCGCGGTGGCCGCCGCCGCGCTCTACCTGCAACAGGCGATCGAGCCGCTGGACCGGCTGCTGCAGTGGACGGAGCAGGCGCAGCGCGGCCTCGCCTCGTTCGCCCGGGTGCTCGGCGTCGGCCTGGTGGCCTCGGAGCCGCCCGGCACGGCGGCCACGTCCCGGGGAGACCGACTCGTCGTACGCGGGGCGCGGTTCGCCTACGCCGCCGGCCACGACGTCCTGCACGGCATCGACCTGGACGTACGGCCCGGCGAGCGGCTGGCCGTGGTCGGCCCGTCGGGGGCCGGAAAGTCCACCCTGGCCCGGCTGCTCGCCGGGATCGACGCGCCACGGCAGGGCGTGGTCAGCATCGGCGGCTGCCCGGTCACCGACCTCGACCCGGCCGAGCGCCGCCGCCGGATCGCCCTGGTGACCCAGGAGCACCACGTCTTCATCGGCTCGGTGCGCGACAACCTCGCCTTCGCCGCCCCGGACGCCTCCGACGACGAGATGCGGTCCGCGCTGCGCACCGTGGGCGCCGACTGGTACGCCGAGCTGCCCGACGGCCTGGACACCCCGATCGGCGACGGGGCCCGGCAACTCGGCGCGGCCGAGGCCCAGCAGCTCGCCCTCGCGCGGCTGGTGCTCGCCGACCCGCACACGCTGATCCTCGACGAGGCGACCGCCGCCCTCGACCCGACCACCGCCCGGCGTACCGAGCGGGCTCTCGCTGCCGTGCTCACCGGGCGTACCGTCATCGCGATCGCGCACCGGCTCAACACCGCCCACGACGCCGACCGGGTCGCCGTCCTGTCCGACGGCCGGATCACCGAGATCGGCAGCCATCACGAACTCGTCCGCGCCGACGGGGCGTACGCCGCCCTGTGGCGCTCCTGGCACGCCGAGGCGCCCGGAGGGGCCACGCGATGAGCGGGGCCCCTCCGGGCGCACCACGCCGGGGGTACGGCCGGCCGGTCTACTTGCCGACGCCGGCGGTGAGGCCGGACTGCACCTGGCGCTGGAAGACGACGTAGACGATGAGCACCGGCAGCATCGCCATGGTCACTCCGGCGAAGAGCCCCGACCAGTCGGACTTGTAGCCCTGGTTGACCGAGAGTTCGATCAGACCCTGGGAGATGACCTGGTTCTTCGGCTCGCCAGCGACGGACTGCATGAGCAGGGTCGGCAGGTACCACTGGTTCCACTGGCCGAGCACGTTGAAGATGCCGATGCTGATCAGGCCCGGCTTGGCCATCGGCAGCATGACGCTGAAGAACAGCCGACTGTGTGACGCACCGTCGACCATCGCGGCCTCGGCGATCGTGTTCGGCAGCGTCCGGAAGAACGAGTGCATGAAGAAGATCGTGAACGACAGCGACCAGGCGACGTAGACCACGACCAGCATGAGGTGCTTGTTCGGGCCGAGCAGCGGGAAGACGACGCCCATGTTGTAGACGCCCTTGAACAGCGGCACGGCGGCGAGGTAGATGGGCAGGGTCAGCCCGGACAGGAACATGTAGTAGATCAGCCGGTTGCCGCGGAACTCGTAGCGGGCCAGTACGTAGGCGGCCATCGAGCCGAGCAGCATGGTCAGGAAGACGCTGCCGACCAGCACCAGGACGGTGTTCAGGAAGAACGCGCCGAGGTGACCCTCACCCCAGGCCCGGCTGAAGTTGTCCCAGTGCAGCGTGTCGGGGATGAGCGACAGCGGCTCGCGGATGACCTCCGAGTCGTCCTTCAACGCCGACATCACCACCCACAGCAACGGGTAGATCACCATCACGGCCCAGACCGCCAGGAACAGGTGGGAGAAGCCGTTGAAGATCCGCGCGCCGACGGCGGCGGTACGGGACTCGGTCCCCCGTGCCGGCGTCTGCCTGCTGGGCGGAGACTGGTCGGGCCGGGTCAGACCACCGTGTGTCGTCGTGCTCATCGTCCAGCCTCCTCAGAACTCGATACGCTCACGACGGGTGATCCTCAGCTGCGCCGCGGCCAGCAGGATCGTGAAGATCGCCAGCGACACGCCCATGGCGCAGGCGTAGCCGAACTGACCCTTCTGGAACGCGGTGAAGTTGAGCACCGACGCGAAGATCTCGCTGGCGTGGTTCGGTCCGCCCTGGCTGGGCGTCATCACGAACACGAGGGCGTACATGTCCAGCGCGATGAAGCCCAGGTAGACCCAGGCCACGGAGATGGTGTCCCGCAGCAGCGGCAACGTGATCCGGAAGAAGGTGTGGAGGCGGCCGGCGCCGTCGAGGATGGCGGCCTCGTAGATGTCCTTCGGGATCGACTGCATCGCCGCCGAGAAGAGCACCATGTAGAAGCCGGCCCCGCTCCACACCGCGATCAGCAGCAGCCACCAGAGCACCGCCGGTACGCCGAGGAACGGCTCCGGGTCGGCGGTGAAGGCGATCGGGTTGTCGGCGTCGACCAGGCCGATCTTGATCAGCAGGCTGTTGATCAGCCCCTGGCCGTCCGTGCGGTAGATCTGCTGCCACATCACGGCGATGACCACCAGCGACAGCACCTGCGGGAAGAAGAAAATGACCTTGTAGACGCCGGAGCCGAACACCCCCCGGATGCCGGCCCTGTCCTCGCGTCCGCCCACGTTGAGCAGGAACGCGAGGAACAGGGCCAGCGCGATGGTGAAGAGCGGCACGGTGACCAGGAAGAAGACGTTGTGCCAGAACGCCTTCCTGATCAGCTCGTCGGAGAGCAGCCGGACGTAGTTGTCCAGCCCGACGAACTCCTGCTTGTCGGAGTACCCTCCCCAGCTGGTCAGCGAGTATCCGGCCGCCTGGGCGAAGGGCCACACCACGTAGAAGAGGTACAGCGCGACGGGAAGGGCCAGGAAGCCCGTGACGAAGCGCGCGACACCGTGCCGCATTTAACTCACTCTCTCGTTCGGATCAGGCGGTTCGGGTCTGCTTCTTGATCGACGAGTCCTTGGCGACCTTGTCGGCGGCCGTCTGCATCTTGTCGACGAACTGCTGCGCGGTGAGCCGGCCGGCCATCAGCTCCTCGGAGAGGTTCTGGCTCTCCTTGTCCAGGTCGGCGTAGAAGTCCCAGAACTTGGTCTTGATCAGGTCCTTCGGGGCGTTCTTCATCAACTCGTTGGCGGTGGACAGCGAGGTGTCCTGGACGTTGTCGCCGGAGCCCTGGGTCGAGGCGAGCGACTTGGTCAGCTCGGCGAACTTGGCCGAGCCCGACTTGGAGAGGACGACCCGCAGGAACTCCTTCGCCGCCGCCTTGTTCGGGGCCTTGCTCGGCACCACGAGGCCCTCGCCGGCGCCGGCGAAGACGTCCTTCGGCGCCTTGTCGCTGGCGCCGAGACCCCAGTAGTCCGACAGCCTCATTTCGAAGCCCGGCGGGATGGTCGCGGCCATCTCGTTCTTCAGCCAGGTGCCGACCTGGATGAACGCCGCCTTGCCGTCGAGCCAGGCCTGCTGCGACTGGGTGTGGTCGAGCTTGCCGGGCAGGAGCAGCCTGTCCTTGACCAGCTTCTCCCACGCCTGCAGCGCCGGCAGGACGCCGTCCGCCTTCCAGGCGTTCTCCTTGAGGTTGTCGATGTCGATCACGGCCTGCTTGCCGGCGGACTTCCAGACCGTCGCCATCAGCGCCCAGCGTGGGTAGTAGCCGTGCACCGCGTCGTGCACGTACGGCGCGATGCCCTTGGCCTTGATCTTCGGGGCGAGGGCGAAGAACTCGTCGAAGGTCTTCGGCGGCTCCCAACCCTCCTTGGTGAAGAGCGCGCCGTTGTACCAGTTGCCCCAGACGGTGTAGGCCACGTTGACCACGTAGAACTTGCCCTGGAAGGTCCCGTCGGTGACGGTGCCCGGCAGCAGCGAGTCGGCCACCGTGCCCTCGCCGTCCCAGGCCGGCGCGGCGAGCAGGTCGTCCAGCGGCTCGATCGCGCCCTCGTTGACCAGGGTGCTGATGTCCATCATGTCAGCGCCGGAGTTCATCACCACGTCGCTCGGCTGGGTGGCCATCTTGGGCTGCTCTTCGGTCTTGATCTTCTGGGTGGAGCTCATGTTGACCGTGATGTTGGCGTGCTTGGCGTTGAAGAGGACCTTGTCCTCCTTGGCCCACTGGTCGCCGAGGCCGCCGTTGAAGATGACCACCTTGACGGCGCTGCCGTCCTTCACGCCGAACGGGTTGTCCTTGCTCTTCGCCGCACCGGCGTCGTCGGACTTGGTCGGCTCGCTGCCGGCGCAGGCGCTGAGCAGGCCGACGGCCGGGGTGACCAGCAGGCCGGCTGCGGCGGCCCGCCGCAGCAGGGTCCGGCGGCTGAGATCGCCGAGGTTCTCGGGGGTAACCGACATCTCTGTCTCTCCTTGTGGTGTCCGGGTCAGGCGGTCCGCCGGAGACGCCCGGCGTACCGCGACTCGAGGGCGAGGTTGTGCTCGTCCCCACCGGGGACGTTGGCGGAGAGGTAGATAGGGGGAACCTCTCCGGCCTGGTGGAACCGTCGTACGACCTCCGCGGTCAGCAGCTGCGCCAGCAGCGCGGTGGTGACCGAGGAGACCGCACAGACCGCGCCGCCGCCCTCGAGCGGCAGCAGTGCGTCGCCGTACGGCGCGCCGTTGTCGAGCACGACGTCGGCGAGATCGGCGAGCCGGTGGCCGGACGGGTGGCGGGGGGCCACCCGTGCGGTGTGGGCGACCGAGGTGACCGCGATCAGCGGGTGGCCGCCGGACCTGACCAGCAGCGCCAGCTCGACGACCGAGCCGTTGATGCCGGACTGGGAGGCGACCACGAAGACGTCGGCCGGGTGCGGGTCGGCGAGGGCGTGCAGCTGGTGGGCGACGGCCGGGTCGCGCTCCAGCTTCGGGTCGGCCAGCAGGTCGCGGGGCGCGTCGCCGTGCAGCACCAGGTCGTGCAGGGAGAGCCGGTTGGTGGGGACCAGCCCGCCGGCCCGGGCCACCAGCTCGGCGGCGAACGCCTCGGAGTGGCCGGCGCCGAACGCCTGGAGCACCCCACCGGCCCGCAGGCTGGCCACGACCAGGTCGGCGGCCCGGCCGATCGCCTCGGTCTGCGAGTCGACCACCCGGTCGAGGACCGGGCGGACGGCCTCGGCGTACCCCTGTGCGCTGATCATGAGGGGACCCCCTTCTCGGCCTTGTGCCCGTCGACGGCCTGGGCGGTACGCCGGAAGGCCGCGTGGGCGCGGTCGTGGGTACGCTGCGCGACGGCGATGTAGAGCAGGTCGAGCACGACGAGCTGCGGGTGCCGGGCGGAGAGCGCGTCCGGCCGGAAGGTGGTGGCCTGGCTGGCGGTGAGCAGCACGATGTCGGCCAGTTCGGCCAGCGGCGAGCGGGGGAAGCCGGTCAGCGCCACGGTGGTCGCGCCCCGGCTGCCGGCCTCGGCCAGCATCTCGATGGTCTCCCGGGTCTGCCCGGTGTGCGAGATGCCGAGCGCGACGTCCCCGACGCCGAGCAGCGCGGCGCTGGCCAGCCCCTCGTGCACGTCGCTCCAGGCCCAGGCGGCCACCCCGATGCGGTGCAGGCTGAACTGCATCTCCTCGCCGACCAGCGCGCTGCCGCTGGCGCCGAAGATGTTCACCCGGGACGCCCCGGCGATGGCCACCGCGGCGCGTTCCACCTCGGCGAGGTCGAGCAGCGCGGCGGTGTCGTGCATGGCCCGGGTGTCGGCGGCCATGATCTGGTCGAGCACCCGCTCCAGGGGGTCGCTCGGCTGGATCTCGCGTCCGATGTCGACGGTCCAGCCGGCCGAGCGGGCCCGGCCGGTCTCCGAGGCGATGCCGAGCCGCAGGTCGGCGTAGCCGTCGAAGCCCATGGCGCGGCAGAACCGGGTGATGGTGGCGGGCGAGGTGCCGCTGCGCTCGGCCAGCTCCACGATGGTGGCCCGGGCGGCCGCCTCCGGGTCGCTGAGCACGTGCTCAGCGACCCGGCGCAACGCCCCCGTCAGCTCCCCCGCGCCGGCCCGGACCCTGGCCAGCACCCCGTCGGGGCTCCGCCGGTCGATCGTGTCGGCGTCGACCACCGCGGTCCCCGCGGAAGCGTCCACCTCATGATCCACCATTGGAGCGCCTTTCGGAAAAGAGTGTTAACTGTTAGTGGTAAAAACTCTTACTGAAGGCCCCTCCGTGTCAAGGGCGTGGGCGAAGTTTTCAAACTGTTACCTGGCGCACAGCGCCGCGCCGGCCGCCGATCTTGCCCCCGGGGCGCGCGTCCGACCAGCATGGACCCGCCCGCACCGCCGCACCGGGGAGGCCCGTGAGCATGTCCGACACCGTCGTGGTCGGTCTCGACATCGGAGGTACGTCCACCCGGGCGGTCGCCCTCACCCTGACCGGGGCGCGCCTGGGCACCGGCCGGGGCGGTGGCGGCAACCCGACCAGCCACGGCGCCGAGCGCGCCGCCGCCGAACTGCTGGCCGCGCTGCGCGGCGCGCTGTCCGGAGTCGACCCGACCCGGGTACGCGCCGGCACGATCGGCCTCGCCGGCGCCGCCCGACTGCTGGCCGACCCGGCGGGGCGGGCCGCCTTCGACCAGGCCTGGGCCCAGGCCGGCCTGCGCTGCCCGTACGCGGTGCACGGCGACGCCCTCGTCGCGTACGCGTCGGGCACCGCCGCCCCGGACGGCACCGTGCTGATCGCCGGCACCGGGGCGATCGCCGCCCAGGTACGCGACCTGCGACTGGACCGCGTCGCCGACGGCCACGGCTGGCTGCTGGGCGACGCCGGCTCCGGCTTCTGGCTGGGACGCGAGGCGGTCCGCCGGCTGCTGGCCACCCTGGACACCGCCGCGACGCCCGGCCCGCTGGGCCGCCGGGTGCTCAGCGAGCTACTCGGCGCCGCCGAGGTGGCGGCGCGCCCCCGGGAGACCGTCGACGCGCTGATCCAGGCGGTGACCCGGCGACCCCCGGTCGAGCTGGCCCGGCTCGCCCCCCTGGTGGTGGCCGCCGCCGTCGAGGGCGAGCCGGTCGCGACGGCGCTGATCGGCGAGGCCGCCTCCCACCTGGCGACCAGCGCGTCGAGGATCCGGCCGGCCGGCGCGGCCGAGCCGATCGTGCTCGGCGGCGGCCTGCTCACCGGCGACACCCCGCTGGCGGCGGCGGTCCGCGCCGAGGTGTCCGACCGCTGGCCGGACGCCCCGGTCCACTCGGCCGGGGACGGCGCCGCGGCAGCCGCCTGGCTGGCCGCCCGCGACCTCCCCGAGGTCACCGACCCGGCCGCGCTGCACGCCCTCCTGGTACCCGTCACGGCCTGAGACGGAGGCGAGGTCCGTCCCGCCGCCGGGCGCGCTCGGCGGCGGGGGCGCCCGCCACGATCGCGCTCGATCCGGGAGCGAGTCCCCTCGTCGCTCACGAATCGGACAGGCGCTACTTGAGCTGACCGGCGGTCAGGCCCGACTGGACCTGCCGCTGGAAGGCCACGTACACGGCGAGCACCGGCAGCACCGCGATGCTGAGACCGGCGAAGAGCCGGGCGTAGTCGCCGGCATAGCCCTGGCTGACCGAGAGGGCGAAGAGCCCCTGGGCGAGCACCCACTTCGACTCGTCGCCCTGCATCAGCACCTGGGGCAGCAGGAACTGGTTCCAGTGAGTGAGGAAGTTGAAGATCGCCACGCTGATCAGCCCCGGACGGGCCATCGGCAGCATCACCCGGAAGAAGAGCCGGAAGTGACCGCAGCCGTCGACCAGCGCCGCCTCCGCGACCGAGGTGGGCAGGGTGCGGAAGAAGGCGGTCAGGAAGAACACCGTGAACGGCAGCGAGTACGCCGCGTACACCAGGATCAGGCCGGTCCAGGTGCCGAAGAGCCCGGCGTTGCGGACCACGAAGAAGAGCGGCACCAGGGCGAGGAACACCGGGAACATCAGACCGCCGACAAAGAGGTAGTAGACGAACTGCCGGCCCCGGAACTCGTACCGGGCGAAGACGTACGCGGCGGTGGCGCCCATCACCATGGTCAGGCTGACCGAGCCGGCCACCACCACCAGGCTGTTGAGGAAGTACCGGCCGATGTGCGCGTCGGTCCAGGCCCGGACCCAGTTGTCCCAGTGCAGCGTCTCGGGCAGCCCCCACGGGTCCGCCAGGATCTCGCCGTTGCTCTTGAACGAGCTGACGAACATCCAGAGCAGCGGCAGCACCGTCAGCACGGCCCAGACCAGCAGGAAGCCGTGCGAGAAGACGTTGGCCACCCCGAGCTCCCGGCGCACCGGGCGGTCGGCCGGCTTCGTGGTCGCCGCCGCAATCGGGGCGGCCTTGTCCAGGGTGGTCACCGAACTGCCGCCAGGATGCCCTGTCCTTTAGGGCGGGGGGGAATGGCGGCCGTGTTTGCCTCAGCCATGATCGGTCTTTCTGGTTAGATTGGTCGTGTGAGGACGGCGTACAAGTGTCGGGCGTACCCGACATCGGAGCAGGTCAGCGTGCTGAACCGCACGTTCGGCTGTGTCCGCGTGGTCTGGAACCGCACCCTCGCCGCCCGCCACGCCCGCTACCACGCCGAGGGCAAGTCGACCTCGTACGCGGAGACGGACCGGGCGCTGACCGAGATGAAGCGGCTGCCGGAGTTGACGTTCCTCAACGAAGTCAGCTCCGTGCCGTTGCAGCAGACGTTGCGGCACCAGCACACCGCCATGACCGCGTTCTTCGCCAAGCGTGCCCGCTACCCCCCGTACAAGTCGCGGCACGGCCGCCAGTGCGCCTCGTACACCCGTTCGGCCTTCCGGATGCGTGACGGGCAACTGTCCCTCGGCAAAACCCCGGGAACGCTGCGGGTCGTGTGGTCGTGGCCGGATGTGGACGTGACCGCGCTGGACCCGTCGACGGTGACCGTGTCGCGTGATCCGGACGGCCGCTGGTACGTCACCTTCGCCGTCGCCGTCGACGCCCCGGACGGCCCCGAACCGGCCGGTCAGGTTGTCGGTGTCGACGTCGGCCTCACGGACTTCGCGGTACTGTCCCAGCCGGTGCCGGGCCTGACCGACGATGAGGGCAGGATCGCTCACCCGAAGCACATGGAGGGCCGCGAACGCCGGTTGAAGCGGTACCAGCGGATGATGGCCCGCAAGCGGCAAGGTTCCGCGAACCGGGCCAAGGCCAGGCAGAAGGTCGCCCGCGCGCACTCCCGGGTGCGGGATGCCCGCCGCGACTTCCTCCACAGGACCAGCACAGCCTTGGTGCGCCGGTTCGACGCCATCGCGGTTGAGGATCTGGCGGTGGCGAACATGGTCCGTAACCGCAGCCTCGCCAAGGCGATCTCCCGTACCGGCTGGGCCGAGTTCCGGACCCTGCTGGCCTACAAGGCGCACCGTGACGGCCGGCACCTCGCCGTCGTGGACCGCTGGTATCCGTCCAGCAAGACCTGCTCGGCGTGCGGGCATCTGCTCGCCACACTCTCGCTCGGCACACGTCACTGGACGTGTCCGAGTTGCGGCACCCGGCATGACCGGGACGTCAACGCCGCCAAGAATCTCGTTGTCGCCGCCGGGCTGGCGGAGACGAGAAACGCCTGCGGAGCGGACGTCAGACACGAAGGGCAACCTTCCGTGCAGTCTGCGATGAACCAGGAACCCTCCCGGATGACCGGGGGAATCCCCCGCCTTTAGGCGGGGGAGGATGTCAAGAGTATTCGATCCGATCACGTCGGCCGGCGCGCAGCGACAGCACCGCCACCGACAGGGTCAGGAAGAACATCACCACGCCGATCGCCGAGGCGTAGCCGAACTTGGTCTCGCTGCCGAAGGCGGTGTCGTACATCCGCACGCCGATCACGTCGGTGGAGAAGTTCGGGCCACCGTTGGTCATCAACTGCACCAGGATGAACCCGTCCAGGGCGAAGATGGCCAGGTAGACCCAGGCGACCTGGACGGTGTCCCAGAGCAGCGGCAGGGTGACCCGGCGCAGGGTGGTCAGCCGGGACGCGCCGTCGAGCATGACCGCCTCGTAGATCTCCCTCGGCACCGCCGACATCGCCGCGCCGAAGAGCACCACGTAGAAGCCGACGTTGCTCCAGACCATCACGGCCAGCACGCACCAGAAGGCGGTCCGCGGGTCGCCGAGCCAGGTGGGCGAGGCGAGCCCGACGGCGTGCAGCGCGCTGGTGAGCAGGCCCTTGTTCGGGTGGTAGACCTCCTTCCAGAGCAGCGCGATGATCACCACCGAGAGCACCTGCGGGAAGAAGTACACGGTGCGGTAGAGGGCGGTGCCGCGTACTCCGGTCACCCCGGCGCGGCCCTTGCGACCGCCCATGTTGAGCATGGTGGCGAAGAAGAGCCCGAGGACGATGGTCAGCACCGGCACCAGGGCCAGCAGGATCGCGTTGTTCTTCAGCGCGTTCCAGACGTAGTCGTCGTGCCAGAGTGCCTTGAAGTTGGCCAGCCCCACCGAGTTGGCGTCGGCGGAGTAGCCGAGCCAGTCGGTGGTGGAGATCTGGAACGCCTGCAGGTACGGCGATACGACGAAGACGACGTAGAGCAGCACCGGCGGCACCAGGAAGGTGACGATCAGCGGGTACTTGCCATGTCTCACGGTGGGCCTACCTCCGGGCGGCGGCCGGTGGGGACGGGTCGACCGTCCCCACCGGCCGGTGTCACGCGGTGCGCTTGTACTTCTTGACCGAGCTGTCCTGGGCGATCGAGTCGGCGCCCTTCTGGCACTGGTCGAGGAACTCGGCCGGGCCGATCCGGCCGCTGAAGAACTCGCCGCACGCGGCGTCGACGAGGTTGCGCTCCAGCTTGCGGTAGTAGTTGTTGTAGACCCAGTTGAAGCCGTTGGCGCCGGACGCGTCCAGCGCCTTCACCACGGTGGTCAGCCCGTACGGCAGCTCGACGCCCTCGGTGGCGCCGGCGACGATGGTGAGGCTGGAGACCTTGCGGGTGAAGTCCTGGGCGCCCTTGCGGGACAGCATGGTCCGGAAGTATTCCAGGCCACCGGCGACGTTCTTCGCCTTCGCCGGCACCATGAACGGCTCGCCGGCGGTGCCCCGGACCGCCTCGAACGGCAGCTTGTCGCCGCTGCCGAGGCTGGGCGTCGGCTGGACGGTCATGTTGAACCCGGCCGGGGTGACGTCCTTCTGCTCACTCTCCAGCCAGGATCCGCAGGAGATGAAGGCGGCCTTGCCCTGGCACCAGGCGGTCTGCGACTGCTTGTGGTCCAGACCGGGCGAGCCCTCGAGGATGTACTTGTCCTTGACGATCTGGTGCCAGGCGTCGGCCGCGGCCTTCATCGCGTCGGACTTCCAGGCGTTCGGCTCCAGGTTGTCGATCGCGGTCGCGACCGACGGCCCGCCGAACTTGATCGCGGTGGCGATCAGCGGCCAGCTCATGTAGCGCGGGTGCAGGCCGGCGTACGTCCAGGGGGCGATGCCGGCGGCCTTGATCTGCTTGCAGAGCGCGATGTGCTCGTCCCAGGTCTTGGCGTACGCCCAGTTGCGCTCGCTGAACAGCTTGGTGGAGTGCCAGATGCCGTAGACGGTGTAGGTGTAGTTGAACACCAGGAACTTGCCGTCGTACGAGCCGACCTCGACCGCGCCGGGCAGCAGGGTGTCCTTGACGGTCTTGCCCGGGATGTCGAGGCTCGGTGCGGCGAGAAGCTCACCGAGGTCGGCGAGGGCGTTCTGCGAGACCAGGCCGTTGAAGTCGATCTGGCCGGCGCCGGAGTTGTTGACCACGTCCGGCGGGGTGCCGTCGACGAAGCGCGGCTGGAGGGTCTTGCTGATCTCCTGCGTGGCCGAGTGCTTGATCTCGGCCTTCGGGTACTTCTCCTTGTACATGGCCTCGTGCGCCTTGGCGTACTCCTCGCCGAAGCCGCCGTTGAAGATCACCACCTCGAGTGGCGCGTCCTCCTTGACCCCCAGGGGGTTCTGCTCGCTCTTGGTGCCCTTGTAGGTGCCGCCGTCGGCCTTGTCGTCGCCACCACCGGTGGCGCAGCCGGCGAGCAGGCCGGCCGCGGGGGTGGCCAGCAGGCCGGCGGCGGCGGTACGCCGCAGGATGTCACGCCTGTTCATCAGCTCTCCTCGGTTCGGGTGGGGCGGATCGCCGCTGACAGGGGGTGGCGTCCGCCGCTCGAGGCACGTTGATTCTCTTCAGTTTGCCTGTTGTTGCTGAAGAATTTCTACGGCAGGAGCGCGTGGACTTCAAGACCCGGCGACCGATCCGTTATCACCACCGGCCGGACCGCGCTGGCATAGCCTGATCCCATGCGCCGCCTGGGCCAGCTCGCCGAGCGGACCCCGGCCGGACGGGAACGTTACATCGACCTGCTCCGCGCGCTCGCGATCACCATGGTCGTCGCCGGTCACTGGGGCGTCACCGTCATCGTCCGGGACGCCGCCGGAAGGCCGACCGGACACTCCGCGCTCGGCGACCTGCCGTGGGCGTACCCGTTGACCTGGCCGGGCCAGGTGTTGCCGGTCTTCTTCCTGGTCGGCGGGTACGCCAACGCGGCCTCGCTGGCCCGCCGCCGGGAGCGCGGCGGCGACGCCGCCGGCTGGCTGCTGGACCGGAGCGCCCGCCTGGTCCGCCCCACCAGCGCGCTGCTGCTGGTGCTCACCGCCGCCGCGGCGCTGGCCCGGCTGCGCGGCGCCGACGCCGCGCAGATCCGCACCGTGGTCTGGTTCGCCACCATCCCGCTGTGGTTCCTGGTCGCCTACCTGGTGGTCGTCGTCCTCACCCCGCCGATGCACGCGCTGCACCGCCGCTACGGGCTGGCGGTGCCGCTGGTGCTGGTCGCCCTGGTGGCACTGGGCGACATCGGCCGGCTGGCCGGGCCGACGGTCCTGGCCGACGGCAACTACCTCTTCGGTTGGCTCGCGGTGCACCAGCTCGGCTTCGCCTGGTACGACGCCCGCTCCGCGACCGCCGCGACCGGGCCACCGTCCCGGCCGGCCGGGACGACCGCGCCGGCCGGGACGGCCCAGGGCGGGACGGCGCCACCACCGACGGCCGGCACGCGCCCGCCGTCGGGGTCCGACAGTGCGGGCGTACGCCGGCGGCGGTTGCCGACCTCGCGCCCGGTGGCACTGGCGCTGCTGACCGGGGGCCTGGCCGCGCTGGTCCTGCTCACCGTCGTCGGGCCGTGGCCGGTGTCGATGCTGCACGTGCCCGGCGAGCGGCTGGACAACGCCTCGCCGCCGAGCCTGGCGCTGCTCGCCCTCGCCGCCGCGCAGCTCGGGCTGATCCTGTTGCTGCGCGACCCGGCGGAGCGCTGGCTGCGCCGGCCCCGCCCGTGGCGGGCGGTGATCGCGGTCAACCTCGTGGTGCTGACGGTCTTCCTCTGGCACCTGACCGCCGCCGTGCTGCTGATCGGGCTCCTCGACGCCGTCGGCCTGCTGCCCACCCCACGCGTCGGCTCGGCCGCCTGGTGGGGCTGGCGGGTGCCCTGGCTGCTGATGCTCAGCGTGGTCCTGGCCGGGCTGGTCGCCGTCTTCGGCCCGGTCGAGGCGCGCAGCGCCCGGCACCGCCCCGGGCGGCGGGGCGGCCGTACCAGCCGGGCCCGCGCCGCGCTGACCGTGGCCGGGTACGCCGCCGTCGTCGGCGGGCTGCTGGTCAACAGCGTCACCCCGCAGCGCACCCCGGAGCCGCTCGGCACGCCCGTCCCGGCGCTGGTGGCGTACCTGGCCGGGGCGGGCGTGCTGCGGCTGCTCAGGTCTGGGTGGGGAAGCCGAGGTTGACCCCGCCGTGGCGCGGGTCGAGCCAGCGGCTGGTGACCACCTTGCCCCGGGTGCAGAAGCGCACCCCGTCCTCGCCGTGCGCGTGCAGGTCACCGAAGAGGGACGACTTCCACCCGCCGAACGAGTAGTACGCCATCGGCACCGGGATCGGCACGTTGATCCCGACCATGCCGACCTCCACCTCGTGCTGGTAGCGGCGGGCGGCGCCGCCGTCGTTGGTGAAGATCGCCGTGCCGTTGCCGTACGGGTTGGCGTTGACCAGCTCGACCGCCTCGTCGTACGAGCCGACCCGGACGACGCTGAGCACCGGGCCGAAGATCTCGTCGGTGTAGATCGACATGTCCGGGGTGACCCGGTCGAAGAGGGTCGGGCCGAGCCAGAATCCGCCGGACTCCCCGTCCGGGGTGACGTCCCGGCCGTCGACCACCGGCACCGCGCCGGCCGCCACGCCCGACTCCACGTAGGACCGGACCCGCTCGGCGTGCGCGGCGGTGACCAGCGGACCCATGTCGCAGCCGCGCCGGCCGTCGCCGGTGCGCAGCCCGGCCATCCGCTGCGCGATCCGCGCGACCAGGGCGTCGGCGACCGGCTCGACCGCGACCAGCGCCGAGATCGCCATGCACCGCTCCCCCGCCGAACCGAAGCCGGCGTTGACCGCCGCGTCGGCGGCCAGGTCCAGATCGGCGTCCGGGAGCACCACCATGTGGTTCTTCGCCCCGCCGAGCGCCTGCACCCGCTTGCCGGCCAGCGCGCCGCGCTGGTGCACGTACCGGGCGATCGGGGTGGAACCGACGAAGGACACCGCCTTCACCGACGGGTGGTCCAGCAGCGCGTCGACCGCCTCCTTGTCGCCGTTCACCACGTTCAGCACCCCGTCGGGCAGGCCCGCCTCGGCGAACCACTCGGCCAGCAGCAGCGCCGCGCTCGGGTCCTTCTCGCTCGGCTTGAGCACCACCGCGTTGCCGCAGGCCACCGCCACCGGCACGAACCACAGCGGCACCATCACCGGGAAGTTGAACGGCGAGATCACCGCCACCACCCCCAACGGCTGCCGGATGCTGTACGAGTCGACCTCGGTGGAGACGTTCTCGCTGAACCCGCCGCGCAGCGCGGAGGGGATGCCGCAGGCGTACTCGATCACCTCCAGGCCGCGCTGCACCTCGCCCGCGGCGTCCGCGAGCACCTTGCCGTGCTCGGCGGTGATCACCTCGGCGAGCCGGTCGCGGCGGGCATGGACCAGCTCCCGGAAGGCGAACAGCACCGCCGTGCGCCTCGCCAGCGAGGCGTCCCGCCAGTTCCGCGCGGCCCGCTCGGCCGCCTCCACCGCGACCGCGACGTCCGCGGCCGAGGCCAGCTCCACCTGCCCGGTACGCCGGCCGGTGGCCGGGTCGAAGACGTCCCCGCGCCGCTGCGCGCCACCGGAGACCCGCTTGCCGTCGACGAAGTGCCCGATGACCGTCCCGCCGTCCGCCGCGCTCACGCTGCCACCTCCGCCGACGCGCAGGAGCGGATGGCGTCGACCAGGATGGCCAGCCCCTCGCGGGCCTCGTCCTCGGTCAGCGTCAGCGGCGGGCCCATCCGCAGCACGTTGCCGTGCAGGCCGCCCTTGCCGACGAGCAGGCCACCGGCCCGGCACGCCTCGAAGACCCGGGTGGTCAGCGCCGGGTCCGGGTCCATGGTGCCCGGGCGGACGAACTCGACGCCGAGCATCAGCCCCCTGCCGCGTACCTCGGCGACGCGGTCGAGGCCGGCCACGGCGGCGCGCAGGCCGTCGGCGAGGATCGCGCCGGTGCGGGCCGCGTTGGCCTGCAGGTCGTGGTCGCGCAGGTAGTCCAGGACGGCGTTGCCGGCGGCGGTGGAGACCGGGTTGCCGCCGAAGGTGGAGAAGCTGATCGCCGGCACCGACTCCAGCACGTCGGCCCGGCCGACCACGCCGGCGAGCGCGAAGCCGTTGCCGACGCCCTTGGCGAAGGTGAGCAGGTCCGGGGTGACGTCGTGGGCCTGGTAGCCCCAGAAGTGCTCGCCGGTACGCCCCCAGCCGGTCTGCACCTCGTCGGAGATCAGCAGGATGCCGTGCTCGTCGAGGACCTTCTTCCAGGCGGCGAAGAGCCCGTCCGGCGGGGCCACGAAGCCGCCCACACCCTGGATCGGCTCGGCGATCAGGCAGGCCACGTCGCCGGCGGTCTGGGTGGCGAGGACCTCGCGCAGGTCCTCCACCGCCGCGTCGATCCGGTCGGTCTCGTCGAGGCGGGCCAGCAGGCCGCGCAGCCGTTCGCCGGAGTGCAGCCAGGCCACCTGGAGCGGGTTGAGCGCGCTCGCCGACCAGCTGCGGTTGCCGGTGGCGCCCATCGCCGCGTACGACCGGCCGTGGTAGCTGTTGCGCACCGCCAGGATCTGGTGCGAGCGACGGTGGTTGGTGGCCACCAGCAGGGCGGCCTCGTTCGCCTCGGTGCCCGAGTTGGTGAAGAAGACCCGGGCGTCCGGGATGCCGGAGAGCCGGGCGATCTTCTCCGCCAGCTCGACCTGCTGGCGGATCAGGTAGAGCGTGGAGCTGTGCACAATCCCGGTGCGCAGCTGCCGCTCGACCGCCTCCCGGATCTCCGGGATGTCGTAGCCGATCATGTTGGTCAGCACACCGCCGAAGAAATCCAGGTAACTGCGGCCCTGCGCGTCGGTCACCCGGCGACCCGAGCCGGACACCAACTCGATCGGCTCGGCGTAGTAGAGCGGCATCCAGGACGGGAGCACGGCCCGGTGTCGGGCCAGCAGGTCGTCGGAGGTCATCGTCGCACCCTTCAGCGGCGGCGGATTCGCGTTCCCCGCACGCTTCCACCACACGCTTGCAGGGACAACTGGCACTGTGTAGCGCAGCCGGGGTCGCGGCCTGACAGCGCGTCAACCCGCCCGGTGCGGTTTCCCGGGCGGACGGCGGCCTTCGCCATCATTTCCGATGGGGGCGAGGCCGATCCGCGACTTATTCCGCAGGGCGACCGCCCGGTCGTCGCGCCACGCTCGGCCGTGGTCGGACGCGTCCGGGGGCGGGCCGGACCGGCGCGTCCAGGGCACGCCGGACCGGCGCGTCCGGGGCACGCCGGACCGGCGCGTCCGGGGCGGGCTCACGGCGGCGGCGCGGCGGCTGGTGCAGGGCGGTGACAGCAGCGCGAAGGCGGCCCAGCCCCGGCCAGGGCGACGGCCGGCGACCGGCACCCCGCAACCAGCGGCAGCGCCACCGGATCGGTGTGCGCGACCAGCCGGACCAGCCCGCTGACGGATCCCGTACGCCCGGCGGAAGGTCGACGGAGCGCGTCACCGACCATCGACAATCCCCGATCTCGTGGGGTGGCCGGGGCAGTGCCGATCCACAAGGGTCCGCCGTCCGAGCCGCCCCTCGCCGGTACGATCCGGTGGTGCGGATCGCGGACGTGGCGCTGCCGACCGGGGCGGCGGGCGCGTCGCCGGCGCAGGTCGCCCGGGGGGTGCGCGCCTGGGTGGAGTCCCCGCCGCTGCGCGCGCTGGTCGCACGGTTCGGCGGCGACTGGCCGGCCGGCGACCTGACGGCCGTGCTGGCCGGGCTGGACGACTTCTCCGCCCGGCACTGGGACTTCCGGGGCGGCCGGGAACGCCCCGAGGCGCGGGAACCCGCCCTCGACCCCGCCACCGCCGGGCTGGTGCGCGCCACCGCCGAGGCGCTCGGCCTGGTCCGCCCGGTGCCACCGGCCCAACCCCGGTACGCCCACCTGGTGGTCCTGGGTGGGCTGGCGCACGCCTGCCTGCGGCGCGTCGCGTACGCCGCCCAGCTGGTGCGGCACGGCCCGGCGGTGGCCGGCGAGGTGGCCGTGCTCGGCAGCTTCCGGCCGCTGTCCGAGGTGGAGCGGGCCGTGCTGGCCGGTACGGGGATCGAGGCCGACACCGAGGTGGACGCGCTCGACGCGGCGGTCCGGTGGGTTCTCGGGGTCGCCGCACCGAGCGAGGAGGACGGCCGGGACACCGGCCACCCGCACCACTCCTGGTCCTCGCGGACCTACCGGCCGGACGGGCTGCCGCCGGTCCGGGTGCTCGCCGCCCCGTCCAGCGAACCGGAGCGGCGGCGCGCGCACACCGCGGACACCCAGCGGTTCTGGGCCGCGCACGTCCGGCTCTCCCCTGGCGACGCGGTGCTGGTGGTGACCGCGCCGATCTACGTGCCGTTCCAGCACTGCGACGCGCTGCGCACCCTGGCGGTGCCGTACGGCTGCTCGATCGAGACCGTCGGCGTCGACCCGGCCCTGCCCGACCTGACCCGGCTGCCCGAGCCGACCCTCACCCCGGGGCGCTACCTCCAGGAGATCCGCTCGGCCATCCGCGCGATGCGGGCCCTGCACGAGGTGCTCGGCTGACCTCGACCCCGCCCCGCGCGCCCTGGTGGGCGGGGCGGGGACCGGCGGTCAGGGTCACCGGGCGGTGTCGGCGACCGCCTGGGCGAAGACCTCGGAGCGGTGCTCGAAGTTGCGGAACCGCCCGTAGCTGGGCGCGGCCGGCGACAGCAGGACGACCCCGCCGGACGGGGTGAGCTTGCGGGCCAGCCCCACCGCCGCCACCAGGTCCTCGGCGAGTTCGGTACGCACCGCCGGCAGCCCGGCCAGCGCCTCGACGATGCGGGGGCCGCTGTCCGGGATGCCGATCACGGTGATCTCCCGCTCGGCCAGGTGCTCGGCGAGCGGGCTGTAGTCCAGGCCCCGGTCGGTGCCGCCGACGATCACCGTCAACGGCCGCCCCTCGTACGCGTCGATCGCGTGCATCGCCGCGTACGGGCTGGTGGCGAGGGTGTCGTCGACGAAGGTGAGGCCGGACGGGTCGGCGATCTCGGTGAGCCGGTGGGCCAGCCCCTGGAACCCGGCGACCGCGATCGCGAGGGTGTCCTTGCGGGCCACCACGTCCACGCCGAGCGCGTCGAGCACGGCCAGCGCGACGCAGAGATTGGTCTCGTTGTGCCGGCCCACCAGCGGCAGCACGGCGCGCGGGAAGAGCGGCTGGTCGGCCAGGTGGAACCAGGGCGTGCCGTCGGGGCCGGTGGCCACGTTGGCGGTGTCGGGCCGGCCGGCGCGCACGGCGGCCCGGTCGCCCAGTTCGAGGGCGAGCCGGGGGTCGCCGCCGTTGACCACCACGGTGCGCGGGCCGTACGCGAGCAGGTTGAGCTTGTCCCGGTAGTACTCCGCCTCGCCGCCGTGCGCGTCGAGGTGCTCGGGGAAGAGCGCGGTGACCACGGCGACCCGGGGCGAGTCGGCCAGGTCGCTGCACTGGTAGCTGGACAGCTCCAGCACGTACAGGTCGGCCTCGGGCAGGTCGAGGGTGGGCACGCCGATGTTGCCGCCGAAGACGTTCGGCCGGTCGACCGCGGCGAGCAGGTGGCTGATCAGGCTGGACGTGGTGCTCTTGCCCTTGCTGCCGGTGACCCCGACGGTCCGGTCGGCGTGGTCGGCCATCCAGAGCGCGGTGCCCTGGGTGACGGTGGCCCCGCGGCGGCGCAGCTCCACCAGCCACGGGTGGGTCTGCGGCACGCCCGGGGAGCGGACCACGACGTCGGCGGCGGCCAGCCGGTCGAAGCCCTCCGCGCCGGTGACCAGGGGCGCGGCCTCGGCGAGCGGCCCCTCCCAGGGCAGGGTGAGGAAGTTGGCGCTGTCGTCGACGGCGACCAGGTCGGCCGGGCCGTGCGCGGCGATGGCGGTCACGGCGGCCCGGCCCTCGCGGCCGGCCCCCCAGACGGCGACGGTACGTCCGCGCAGGTCAGACAGGCGCACGGGCTCTCTCCTCGGGGGTCTCGACGGCGTTGCACGGGGCACGGTCCGGCGCAGCCGGACACGGCCGGACGAACCAGGGCCTAGTATGGCGTGTGCCCAACGAGCAGCTCCGGCGGATGGACGCCTTCACCTTCCCGTCCTACTCGATCGATCTCGCCACGGGCGAGGCGTTGTTCGACTACGCCCTGACCGGCCCCGACGGCGAGCAGCGGTTCACCGAGGTGATCACGCTGCCGCTGCCCGCGGATCCGCCGTCGGACGCGACCGTGGCCACCCTGGGCCGGGTCCTGGAGCTGCTGCACGTGGTCGCCGGGGTCAGCTACTACAAGGCCGCCGCGCCGCGTCGGCTGGTGCTGCCGGCGCCGCTGGGCGCGGCCGCCGCCGAACTGGTCACCGGCATCTACACCAAGGGCCTGGCCGAGTACGCCTACCGCAACCAGCTGCCGCACGTGCTGGAGCTGCGCCCCGAGGTGCCGGCCGGCACCGTCTCCCCGGCCCGCGGGTACGACGACTCCGACCAGCGTCCGCTCTCGGCTGTCGGCGGCGGAAAGGACTCCATCGTCAGCCTGGAGGCGCTGCGCCGGGCCGGTTTCGACCCGGTGCCGTTCTCGGTCAACCCCAACCACGTGATCGTCTCGGTGAACGAGGCGTCCGGGCTCACCCCCCTCGCCGCCCGCCGGCGGATCGACCCGGTGCTGTTCGACCTCAACGCGGCCGGCGCGCTCAACGGCCACATCCCGGTCACCGCGATCAACTCGCTGATCGCGGTCGCCACCGCCGTGCTGCACGGGCTCGGCCCGGTGGTGATGTCCAACGAGCGCTCCGCGTCCGACCCGAACCTGGTCTGGAACGGTCACGAGATCAACCACCAGTGGTCCAAGGGCGTCGAGGCGGAGGGGCTGCTGCGGGCGGCGCTGGCCGAGCACGCCGGTCTCACCGAGCCGTACTTCTCGCTGCTGCGTTCGCTGTCGGAGCTGCACATCGCCCGGCTCTTCGCCGAGATCGACCGGTACGACGCGGTCGTGACCAGCTGCAACGCCGCGTTCAAGCTACGCGACGCGAGCGAGCGCTGGTGCCGCAACTGCCCCAAGTGCCGGTTCGTCTTCCTGGCCATGGCTCCGTTCATGCCCCGGGAGCGGGTCGTGCGGATCTTCGGCGGCGACCTGCTGGCCGACCCGGCGCAGATCCCCGGGTACCGGGAACTGCTCGGCGTCGACGGGCACAAGCCGTTCGAGTGCGTCGGCGAGGTGGAGGAGTCGGTGGTGGCGCTGAGCCTGCTCGCCGAGCAGGAGCAGTGGCGCGACGCCCCGGTGGTCCGCGCCCTGGTCGACGCGGTCCCGGAGACCGCCTGGTCCGCGGCGGCGACCTCGGACGTCTTCACCCCCGGCGGCCCGAACTTCGTCCCCGCCCCCTACGCCAAGGCCCTCACCGCCCTGACCTGACGTCCCCACCGCCGCGAACCCCAGCGCCCGAACCCCAGCGCCCGTTGATCATGAGGTTGGCGGTGCGATTCGACCGGTTCGCCCCCGCTAACTCCATGATCGACGGGCCGGGCTGGGCTGGCGGGGTGGGTCAGGGGGTGCGGATGGCGTCGAGGGCGAGCAGGGCCACGTGGAGGGAGAGGCAGGCCTCGACCGAGTCCAGGTCGACGTCGAGGATGCGGGCGATGCGGGCCAGCCGCTCGTAGAACGCCGGCCGGGACAAATGCGCCGCGGCGGCCGCCGCCGACTTGTTGCGACCCTGTTCGAGGTACGCCCGGAGCGTGCCGAGCAGTTGTTCCCGGGGGTGCTGGGCGTCGTGGGCGAGCAACGCGCCGAGTTCCCGCTCGACGAAGGTCTGCACCCGGGGCTCGTCGCGCAGCAGGTGCAGCAGCCCGGCGAGCCCGACGTGCGGCAGCCGGAAGATGGGCAGGTCACGGCGATCCCGCCGGGCGGCGTCGGCGATCTGCCGGGCCTCGATCAGCGAGCGTCGCGCCTCCCGCAGGCTGCCCACCCCGGATCCGGCGGCGACGATCACCGCGTCCGGCAGAATGCCCGCGACCACCGGCCGGAAGCCAGCCTCCGCCCGGCCCGGGGCCACCCCGACGGGTCCGGTCTCCACCTGGCCCGGAACAGACCGACCCGAGCCGACCTCCGCACCACCCGGAACCGACCGACCTGAGCCCGCCTCCGCATGACCCGGGACCAGCCGGCCCGGGCCCACCTCCACGCGACCCGGAACCGGGCGGGCCGGGGCTGCCTCAGCGCGACCCGGGCGGGCCGGGGTGCTGTCGAGCCGGATCCGGCGCAGGGCGGTGGCGAACGCGGTCAGCGCGCGTTCCTCCGCGGCCCCGTCCGGCAGGGCGAGCAGCGCGCCCACCGCCTGGTCGTCGACGGCGCTGGTCAGTGCGGTCAGCTTCGCCTCCCGCAGCGCCTGCCCCACCGCCTCGGCGAGATCCCGCAGCCGCCCCGGGCCGGCCTCCGGGGCCGCCTCGGCCGACAGGCCGCTCTCCCCCGGCACGCCGACCTCGGCGGCGGGGTCGTCGAGGCGGTGCCGGACCACCACCCCGACCAAGTGACGGCGTTCGAGCGTGACGCCGAGCGCCCGCGCGCGCAGCGCGACCTCGTCGACCGGGCGGGAGTGGTCGAGCAGGGCGGTCAGCAGCGTCCGGTGGATCTGCCGTTCCAGGCCCTCGGCGTCGCGCCGGATCAGCCGGCCCAGCGCCAGGGTGGAAGCGGCCCGCTCCACCAGGATCGTCAGCCGGGTGGGCGGGGTGCCCGCCGGACGGCCGCCGAGGGTGCCGCCGGCGGCCAGGTCGCCCCCGCCGGGCCAGCGCAGCAGCAGCCGTCCCCAGTCCTGTCCCCGGGCGCCGACGGTGGTCACCAGCCAGCCGCTGTCCGCGTCGTACGCGGTCCGCCCGGCGGGGCGGATCCGGCGGGAGTGCTGCTCCCAGCCGTCCAGCAGCAGCTCGGCGCTCTCCCCCGCCGGGTCGTACGCGAGGACCTGCCGGGACAGGTTCTCCAGCACCACCGGGCAGCCGGCCAGCTCGGCGGCCTGCCGCACCACCTCGGCCGGGCCGGCGTCCTCGACCGACAGTTCGGTGAAGCGCTGGTGGATCTCCTCGGTGGCGCGCAGCTCGGTGAGCTGGGCGTCGACGATCAGCGCGTGCACCGCCTCGGTGATCCGGACGAACGGGGTGGCCCGGCGCAGCTCGACCAGGGGCAGGCCGCGTCGCTCGGCGGCGGCCGCCATCACCCGCGGCACCCCGCTGAGGTACCGGCGGCCCAACTCGACCACCAGACCGGAGACACCGACGCCGGCCAGGTCGCAGATGAAGGCGCGCAGGCCCGCGTCGTCGGCGGGCAGCCCGATGCCGGTGGTGAGCACCAGCTCACCGCCGCCGAGCAGGGTGGCGATGTCGGGCACCTCGGCGACGTGCACCCAGCGGACCGGCCGGTCCAGGCCGGCATCCCCGGCGACCAGGCGCGGCGCGCCGTGGCGGACCGGGTCCAGCGCCAGCACCTCACGCACGGTAGGGAACACGGCGACACGCTACCGTCCGTGACTCCGAAGTTCGACACGCCGGCTACTCGGGCGGCCCCCACCGGGTCGACCGGGCGGCGCTCACCAGCTCGCCGTCCAGCCGTACCAGCCGCCACCGAGGGACCTGAAGGTGGGTGACTCGAAGGAACCGTTGCCGAGCGACGAGGTGGGACCGCCCGGCAGGTAGGCGAAGCCGGCATCGTCGAAGAACGCGCCGTGCTCCTCGTAGAAGACGACCCCGCCGGGCACCAGGCAGGCGCTTCTGATGCCGTAGCCACCCACCCGGGCAGGCACCTCCACCCGGTCGAATCTCGTCGCCGGGGTGGATCGCGGCAGGCCGGCGACGACCGTCTCGAACGCCTCCCGGTTCAGCGCCCAGCGCACCCGCACCGGCACCCCGATGACCAGCAGCGCCAGCACGACGACCGCCATGAACGGCGCCACCGGCAGCCACCACGGCCAGGTCCGGCCGGCCACGTGCGACGCCTGCGCCCCGACGACCCAGAGCAGGGCCGCCCCGCCGAACACGGGGGCGGCGGTCATCGCGAGCAGCACCGAGAAACCGGGAACGCTGAACGCCCACAGCAGGATCGCGGCCCCGCCGACGGCGACCCCGTGGGCGCTCCAGACCACGCCGCGACCAGCCAGCACCGGATGCACGCCGGCGACCTTACCGACTCCGGCGCCCGCCGTGGGGGTCAGAGCGGGTCGTCGCGGCCCAGCTCCCAGCAGGCCACCGCCGTGGCGGCGGCCACGTTGAGCGAGTCGACGCCGCGACGCATCGGGATGACCACCCGGGCGTCGCTGGCGTCCATCGCGGCCCGGGTCAGCCCGGCGCCCTCCGCGCCGAGCAGCAGCGCCGCGCGGGCCCGCTGGGCGGCGTCGAGGTGCTGGATGGGCACCGCGTCGGGGGCCGGGGTCATCGCCAGCACGGTGAAACCGGCCGCCCGCACCTCGGCGAGCGCGTCCGGCCAGGGCTCCAGCTTCGCGTACGGGACGGCGAAGACCTCGCCCATGCTGACCCGTACGCTGCGCCGGTAGAGCGGATCGGCGCAGGTCGGGGAGAGCAGCACCGCATCCACCCCGAGCCCCGCCACCGCCCTGAAAATGGCGCCCAGATTCGTATGGTTGTTGACGTCCTCCAGGATCACCACCCGGCGGGCGGCGGCCAGCACCTCGGCGGCGGCCGGCAGCGGCTTGCGGCGGAACGAGGCGAGCACACCCCGGTGCACGTGGAAGCCGGTTGCCCGCTGGAGCACGTCCGGGGTGGCGGCGTAGACCGGCGCGTCGCCGGTGTCGAGGTCGGCGAGCTGGTCGACCCGCTTGGCGTCGACCAGGTACGACCGGGCGGGATAGCCGGCGCGCAGCGCCCGCCGCAGCACCAGCTCCCCCTCGGCGATGAAGAGCCCATGCGGGGGCTCCCAGCGGGTACGCAGCTCGACGTCGGTCAGCGCGCGGTAGTCGGCGATCCGGTCGTCGTCGGGGTCGGTGATCTGGTGGACGGGCACCCGTCGATTCTGCCGGGTGCCCGTGACGCAGCGTCCGGGGCGGGTCGGCGGGGCGACCCGGGCCACGCTCACCCCGCCGGGCGCGGGTAGCGCAGCAGCACCGTCCGGCCGTCGAAGACGCGCGACCCGGCCAGCCGCAGATCCAGGCGCTCCGGGCCGTCGGGGCAGACCGGCCGGCCGCCGCCGAGCACGACCGGAACTGTTTCTTGCCCGCGCCGGCTAGCGTGCCGGGGCATGGCCCGTCCCGTGATCATCGCGCTGCTCGGGGTCGACGGCTCCGGCAAGTCGACGCAGGCCCGGGCGCTGGCCCGGCGGCTGTCCGAGCGGGGCGTCCGGGCCACGTACTTCGAGAACGCCGGCGGCCGGCCGCTGTGGAACGCGCTCGCCCACCGGCTCGGGCGGCGCGACGGCGTACACCTGTTCGGCCGGCGCCGCTATGCGGCGCTGGAGGCGGCGGTGCGCTGGCTGGCCCTCGCGCGGGCGGTGGCCGGGGTCCGGCTGACCGGGCGGGTCGGCGTGATGGACCGCTGGACCTGGTGCCAGTACGTGATCATGCGGGCCCGCGGCGCCCGGGGGGTACGGCTGGTCCGGGCCGTGTACGCGCTCTTCCCCCGGCCCGACCTGGTCTGCTTCCTGGCGGTGTCGCCCGCGCTGGCGCAGCTGCGGGTGCGCGAGCGGGGCATCGACACCGAGGAGCTGGGCCACCTGACCGCGCTGGACGCCGCCTACCGGGCGCTGCCCGAGTTCGCCGGCTTCGTGGTACTCGACGGGAACGCCGACCGGGAGGCGGTCGCCGCGGACCTGGACCGGGTGATCCGTCCCTTGGTCGGCCGGTAAACCGTCGGACCGGGCGCGGCCCGACCTGGCGGTGGTGCCCGAACGGCAGCGCCGGGGCGTCGGGGCGGCCATCCTGCGCCGCCTGGAGGAGTGGATCGCCGGTCATGCCTCGCCGGGGGCATTCGTGGGGCTCTTCGCCGCCGGTGAGTCGGTCGCCCTCTACCGCCGCTTCGGCTACGCCGTTCACGACGACATGACCGGCATGTTCCGCGTCGGCCCGCACCTCCCGACTCCATGAATCTTGGACAGTTACCGTGCCGAGGGAACGGTAACTGTCCAAGATCTCAGGCCGACGGGTCAGCCGCGGCGGTTCTGGAGCCACCGGAGGAGGTCGGGCGGGAGGCCCTGGTCCTGCTGCTGCGGGGGCTCGGTCGGTCGCAGCGACGGCCGGGGCGGCTCGGGGCGCTGCGGGTCGCCGGCCAGCTCGCGGCTCGGCGCGGTGAAGTCGCGGACCGGCTGGCCGTCGACCGCGGCCCGGATGGTGCGGGCGACCGCGTCGATCACCTTGGTCTGCACGGCGGCGCCGACGGCGTCGCTCGGGTCGTCCGGGTTGGCGGCGATCCCGGCGACCGCCACCTGCGGGGTGAACCCGACGAAGGTCTCGGTGGCGTTCTTCTCCGAACTGCCGGTCTTGCCGGCGACCGGGCGGCCCACGATCCGGTCCACCCCGCTGGCCGTGCCGCCGTTGCACTGGCCGTACGCGGACTGCTGGCCGACCGGGCAGCGCGCCGCGTCGGTCGCGGCCCGGGCCACGTCGGCCTCCAGCACCCGCTTGCAGGCCGGCTGGCCGACCGGCACCTTCGTGCCGTCCGGCGCGGTCACCGACACCACTGGCGTCGGGGTGCAGTACGTCCCCTCGGCGGCCACGGTGGCGTACGCGTTGGCCAGGTCGAGCGGGGTGGTGGCGGCCACGCCGAGGGTGAACGCGCCCCAGTTGGCGGCGTCGTTCTCGGCAAAGGCGGCGTCGGCCTCGGCGCGGAAGGTGATCCCCAGGCGCTGCGCCATCTCCACCACCTTGTCCTCGCCGACCTGCTCCGCCAGCCAGACGAAGTAGGTGTTCACGGAGCGGCCGAAGCCGTCCCACATCATCCGGTAGCCGTCCATCCGCTCCGGGTTGGCGTTGGCCGGGCACCACCGGCCGTCGCAGCTGCCCTCGCCCTCCGCGGCGTACCGGGTGGGCAGGCGGCTGGGGGCGTCGAAACCGGTGGCGAGGGGCTTGCCGGCCTCCAGCGCGGCGAGCATGGTGAACAGCTTGAAGGTCGAGCCGGCCTGGTAGCCCTCGACGCTGCCGCCGCCGGAGATCAGCGGGTTGACGGTCTGCTTGCCCGTTACGCCGTACTGCCGGTTGACCGCCATCGCCAGCACCCGGCCGGTGCCCGGCTCGACCGCCGCGATCGGCAGCGCGCGCTTGTCGTCGTCGGCGTAGACCTTGCGGGCCTGGCTGACGGCGGTGGCCTGCACGTCGGGGTCGAGCGAGGTGACCACCTGGTAGCCGCCCCGGCGCAGGGCCTGCTCCCGCTCCTCGGCGGTGGCACCGAAGGCGGGCTGCTCCAGCCACCAGCGGCGCAGGTAGTCGCAGAAGAAGCCGGCGTCGTCGGTCTGGGTGGCCACGCAGCCGTTGGGCTGGGCGGTGGGGTGCAGCGTCAGCTTCTCGGCCCGCGCCCGCGCGGCCTCGGCCTCGGTGATCGCGCCGGTGTCGACCATCGCGCCGAGCACGTACCCGCGCCGGTTCAGCGCCGCGTCCTTGTCACCGTCGATCGGGCTGTACTCGTCCGGGGACTGGACCAGTCCGGCGAGCAGGGCAGCCTCGCCGAGGGTCAGGTCGGCCGGCGCCTTGCCGAAGTAGCGCTGGCTGGCCGCCGCGACGCCGTACGCCCCGGAGCCGAAGTACGCGATGTTCAGGTAGCGGTTGAGGATTTCGTCCTTGCTGAGCGAGTCCTCCAGCGCGGTGGCGTACCGGATCTCCTGGAGCTTGCGCCCGACGGTCTGCTCGGTGGCCGCCTGCCGCTCCTCGGCGGTGCGGCTCGGGTCGGTCTTGAGCACGTTGCGGACGTACTGCATGGTCAGCGTCGAGCCGCCCTGCGCCGAACCGCCGGTCACGTTGGCGACCAGGGCGCGGGCCAGGCCGCGCAGGTCGGCGCCGCCGTGCGCGTAGAAGCGGCGGTCCTCGGCGGCCACGATCGCCTGCCGCATCACCGGGGCGATCTCGGCCAGCGGCACGTCCGTGCGGTTGACGTCGTAGAACGTGGTGAGGAGCGTCCTGCCGTCGTTGGCGTAGAGGTAGGAACGCTGCGGGGTGACCGGCGTGCGCAGCGCCGCCGGCAGCTCGTCGTACGCCCCGAGGGCCACCTTGGTGGCGACCCCGGCGAGCAGGTTGCCCGGCAGCGCGGCGACCGCGAGGACAAGGCCGGCCAACAGGCCGGCGAGCAGCACGGTGAAGAGCCGCGACAGCGGCGACCGGGGTCGGGGCATGCTGTCCAGGATTGCCACGGATGCGGGCGGCGGCCCACCCCGGCACGCGATTGTCAGCTAACTCACGGTGACCTGCCAGCCGTCTCTCCGTCCCACGCCCCTGCCGTCCCCTCCCTGCCCGTCACTCCCTCTCCTCCCCTTTCCGCCCCCGCGCCACCTCCCGGGATCGATCAAGAGGTTTGCGTCATCCGGAGGCCGTCTCCCGACACAAACCTCTTGATCAACTCGGCGAAGGCCGGGGTGGGACCGGGGTCAGGCGGCGGAGAGGGGGCCCTGGGGGCCGCCGCCGGTCGGGGTGGCGACGCTGGCGGTGGCGGCGTCGCGGGCGATCGCGGCAGGAACCAGCCGGCCGGCACGGTAGCCGATGCCGATCCCCGAGATCAGTACGAAGATGGCGCCGAAGGTCTGCAGCGAGCCGACCAGGGCGCCGCCGAGACCGAGCAGCGGCGCGGCGATCATGAGCATCACGCCGTCGCCCATGGAGAACATCCCGGAGCGGGCCACCGACCATCCGGTGAACAGCCAGCCGACGCTGTAGAAGGTCGAGCCGACCAGGACGAGCATCCGGGCGGTGGTGCCGAAGACCGGGGTCTGTTCGGCCAGCCCGGCGAAGGGCAGCATCAGCACGGTGCCGGCGATGCTGACCAGCAGCCCGGCGACGGCCACCCGGCGGCTACGGGTGGCGGCGAGCAGCCCGGTCAACGCCAGCAGGGCGAGCAGGCCCAGCCAGACCGCGGCCACCCAGCCCACCAGGTAGAGCGGCCGGCCGTCGGCCGGGTACGGGTCGTTGCCCACCCCGCCGTCGCTGGCCATCGCCACCACGCCGTAGAGGACCGCGTACGCGGGGAGCAGCCAGACCGCCGCGCGGGCGAAGCGCCGCAGCGACCAGGCCCAGCTGGCGTTGGTCGCCGGCGCCGCGGGCGCCGGGTCGCCGACGAAGGGCAGCACGCCGAACCCTCCGCCGGTACGGCGGGTGCCCAGCGGGCCGGCGGGATCGTGCGCGCCTGGGACGGGGGTGCTGGAGAAGAGCCGCTGCGCCGGATCCTTCATGCGTCACCTCGCTCGCTCCGACGGGCGGCGCGGGACGCATCCGGCGCCCCGGCTCCTGGCCACCACCCGTCCGTCAGACCGATCGTGGCAGGCGCCGGGACGCCGCATGAGTGTTTCTCGCATTTGCCGTCCGGCTCCGGACGGCCACCGGATCAGCCGCGTGCGCGCTGGTCCGACGGGTCGTTGACCAGGCTCTCCGGGGAGACCGGCTCCGGGGCCGGCAGCCCCTGCGGGCCCTTGCCGCCGGTGACCTGTGCCTCGGCGACGCGTACCTCGTCGTGGATCTGCTGAGCCGCCGCGGCTGCGGCCTGCGCCGCCTCCGCGGCCTCGCGCTCCACCTCGCTGGCGCGGTCGGCCGCCTCCGGCGCCGGCTCGTCGCCGACCATCCGGCTCAGCCCGCCGAGCGCGCCGCCCATCCCCTCCAGCGCCTTGGTCAGCTCGGCCGGCACGATCCAGACCTTGTTCGCGGTGCCGTTGGCGATCTGCGGCAGGGCCTGGAGGTACTGGTAGGCGAGCACCTTCTGGCTCGGGTTGGCCTGGTGGATCGCGTCGAACACGGTCCGGATCGCCTTCGCCTGACCCTCGGCCTGGAGGATCCGGGCCTGCCGGTCACCGTCGGCGCGCAGCACGGCGGACTGCTTCTCGCCCTCGGCGGTGAGGATCTGCGACTGCTTGTGCCCCTCGGCGGTGAGGATCGCCGCGCGACGGTCCCGCTCGGCGCGCATCTGCTTCTCCATCGAGTCCCGGATGCTCGCCGGCGGCTCGATCGCCTTGATCTCGACCCGGGTGACCTTGATGCCCCACCGGCCGGTGGTCTCGTCCAGCACCCCCGACAGGTGCCGGTTGATCTCCTCGCGGCTGGTCAGCGCTCGCTCCAGGTCGAGCGAACCGATCACGTTACGCAGCGTGGTGACGGTGAGCTGCTCGATGGCCTGGAGGAAGTTCGAGATCTCGTAGGTGGCCCGGACCGCGTCGACCACCTTGAAGTAGAGGACCGTGTCGATCGACACGACCAGGTTGTCCGAGGTGATCACCGGCTGCGGCGGGAAACTGACCACCTGCTCACGCATGTCGACCTTGGTGCGCACCGCGTCGACGAACGGGACCAGCAGGTTCAGGCCCGGATTCAAGGTGCGCTTGTACTTTCCGAGCCGCTCCACCACGTCCTGACGCTGCTGCGGCACGATGCGTACCGCCTTGGCCAGCGTCACCACGACGATCAGCGCCACGGCCACCAACAGGACCGCTGCAAACTCCATACCGCTCACCTTTTCGCTTCCGGCAACTCGCCGGGGGAGGAAATGTCGTCCTGCCACACCAGGGCGGTGGCGCCCCGGATCTTTATCACCTGCACCCGCTCACCGGGCTCGAACGACTGCGTCGCGTCGTACGCCCGCGCGCTCCACAACTCACCGTCGATCTTGACCAGACCGCGCCCGTCGTCGACCCGCTCCAGCACCAGGGCGTTGGCGCCCTCCAGCGCCTCCACCCCGAAGGCCTGCTCGCCGGTCTCCAGCGCGCTGCGCCCGTGCCGCTGGATGACCGGCCGGACGACCGCCACCGAGAGCACCGACACCACGGCGAACACCAGCGCCTGCACCGCGACCGGGGCGCCCAGCGCGGCGGCCCCGGCGGCGGCGAACGCGCCGGCGGCGAACATGATCAGGAAGAACGTCGTCGTGAAGATCTCGGCGACGCCCAGCAGCACACCCAGCACGATCCACACCACGGCGTCCACCACTCGATGGTGACACGTGTACGCACGCACTGACGAACCCCATGATCAGTAAGCTCACGGGGAACGCCGCGACCGATCGAGGAGAACGCCGTGCCCCTGCTGCCCGAGACCGTCCGCCGGGTCGACGCGCTGGTCGCCCAGGCACAGTCCACCGGCCGCGCGCCGTCGTTGGCGCTGGGCGTCGTCCGCGACGGGACGCTCGCCCACCTCGCCGCCGCCGGGGACCACCCGCACCCCGACGTCGACCTGCAGTACCGGCTCGGCTCGATCAGCAAGACCATGACGGCCACGCTGGTCATGCAGCAACGCGACGCCGGCCGGCTCGCCCTGGACGACCCGCTGGAGCGGCACCTGCCCGGCACGCCGGTCGGCGCGCTCACCCTGCGCCAACTCCTCGGGCACGCCGGGGGGCTGCAACGGGAACCGGACGGGCAGTGGTGGGAGCGGACCGAGGGCAGCGACCTGGCGGCGCTGGTCGCCGGGCTGACCCCGGCGAAGATCGCGTACCCGCCGCACCGGTCGTACCACTACTCCAACCTCGCCTACGGGCTGCTCGGCGGGGCGCTGGAGCGGATCACCGGCACCCCCTGGGCGGAGCTGATGCGGGAGCGGATCCTGACGCCGCTCGGCATGCACCGCACCACCTATCAGGCCACCGAGCCGTACGCCCGGGGCTACGTGGTGCACCCCTGGCACGACACGCTGCGGGAGGAGCCGCGTACCGACACCGGGGCGATGGCGCCGGCCGGACAGCTCTGGTCCACCGTGTCGGACCTGGGCCGCTGGGCGGCGTTCCTCGCCGACCCCGAGCCGGCCGTGCTCGCGCCGGAGACGCTGACCGAGATGTGCGCGCCCGTGGTGATCAGCGACCTGGACTCGTGGACCGGCGGGCACGGCCTCGGGGTGGAGCTCTACCGGGTCGGCGACCGGGTCTACGTGGGTCACGGCGGCTCGATGCCCGGGTACGTCGCCGCGCTGGCCGTGCACCGGCCGAGCCGTACCGCGGTGGTCGGCTACGCCAACTCGTACGGCCTGCGCTCCGGTCACCTCGGCGGGCTCGCCCGGCAACTGCTCACCCTGGTGCTCGACGCCGAGCCGGCGCCGGTGACGCCGTGGCGTCCGGCCGCCGAGCCGCCGGCCGAGGAGCTGGCCGAGCTGACCGGCCGCTGGTGGTGGATGGGCGTCGAGTACGAGTTCCGCGCCGACGAGGCCGGCGGGTTGTGGGCCGGCCGGGTCGGCGAGCCGGTGCTCCGGTTCACCCCCGAGGGCCGGGACCGCTGGCGGGGCCGGACCGGCGCCCAGGACGGCGAGATCCTCACCGTCCTCCGCGATCAGGTCGGCCGGGCGGTCGCCCTCGACCTCGCCACCTTCGTCTTCACCCGTACCCCCGACCAGGAGCCCTGACCCACCTCTGGCACGGGCGCCGGCGAGGTGGGCGGCTGGGCCGGCTCCGGGGCGACCGGGCGGCCTCCGCGACCGTGCGCGCCCACCGCCGCAACGACGGACTCAGCCGGGCTCGGTGACGAAGTCGATCAGGCGTTCCATCGCGTTGATCAGCGGCGTCTCCACGTCGGCGAAGCTGTCGACGCGGGACAGGATGTGCCGCCACATGCCCGCCGGCTCGGCCACCCCGAGCGCCGCACAGACGCCTTCCTTCCAGGGCCGGCCCGGCGGCACCACCGGCCACGCCGGGATGCCCAGCGCCGCCGGCTTCACGGCCTGCCAGACGTCGACGTACGGGTGGCCGGTGACCAGCACGTGCGGCGAGGTCACCATCGCCACGATCCGGCTCTCCTTGGAGCCGGGCACCAGGTGGTCGACCAGCACCCCGAGCCGCCGGGTCGGGCCCGGAGCGAAGGCACGCACCTCGGCGTCCAGGGCGTCGATGCCGTCCAGGGGCTCGACCACCACGCCCTCGATCCGCAGGTCGTCACCCCAGATCCGCTCCACCAGCGCGGCGTCGTGCACGCCCTCCACCCAGATCCGGCTGGCCTTGGCCACCTGCGCCCGGACGTTGTCGACCGCGATCGAACCGGAGGCGGTCCGCCGGCGGGCCACCGGCACCGGGGCTCGGGTCGGGCGGCGCAGCGTCACCGGCCGGCCGTCGAGCAGGAACGCCGCCGGCAGCAGCGGGAAGTTGCGCCGCCGGCCGTGCCGGTCCTCCAACACCACCGCACCGGACTCGAAACCGACCACCGCGCCACAGAAGCCGGAGTCGGCGTCCTCGACCACCAGGTCCGGCTCGGCGTCGACCTCCGGTGTCACCTTCCGCCGCCGCCAGTCCCCCGTCAGCACGTCCTCGCCGTATCGCCGCGCCATGTCGATCACGCTAACCGCCGGCCCGGCGCGCCGCCCGCCGACGCGCCGCCGAGCGCCCCGCGCACGGCTGTGGTCCACATCGTGGTGACGCCGG
>NZ_JBFALG010000017.1:0-128078 GCF_040656135.1 Micromonospora sp. NPDC050200 | reverse complement strand
CCCGCGCCAGGCCGCCCCGGTGCGGCGGCGCCGGGCTGGCCGACCCGGTGCGGCGGCGCCGGGCGGCGCTGGCCGACCGGGCCGGGGCCCTGCGCACCGGCTGGTCGGGTGGGGCCGCCCGGGCGGCCGACGGGCGGCTCGGCGCGCTCCGGGGCGAGCTGGCCGGGCTGCTGCCCGCCCTGATCGAGGCCGACCAGGTGCTGGCCGAATTCGCCGGCCGGCTCCGGGCGGCGAAGGCCCGGCTGGCGGAGGCGGTGGCGCTGGCCGATCGCAGCGGCGTGCTCGTCGACCGGCACGGCGGGGTCAGCGCGGCTCCCGTGCCGGCCATCCCGCCCGGGCGGGAAACATGGACCGGCCCGGAGGCGGGGGTCCGGCCCGGTGCCGGGCTCCGGTCCGGTGTCGGGTCCCCGCCGGGCGGGCGGGCCGGGCCTGGCGGGACGCCGGGGCCTGGCGGGACGCCCGAACCGGGCACGGTCAGCGGCGCCGGGTCCGGTGGCGGCTCGGGTGCGGGAGCCGGGCAGATGGCGGTCGACCTGGTGGCCGCCGGGCTGCGGGACGCGCTGGCGCTGGCCGACGCGGCGGACCGGGAGGCCGCCACCCGGCTGGACGAGCTGACCTCGGCGACCCGCGCCGGCTGGGCCGACCCGCCACCGCCGGGCCGACCGGCGGCCGACGCCGACCCGTCGGCCGTCCGCGCCTGGTGGGCGGGCCTCACCCCGGCCCAGCGCCGGTGGCTGGTGCTGCACGAGCCGGGCCGGGTCGGCCACCTCGACGGCGTGCCGGTCGCGGCCCGGGACCAGGCCAACCGGCTGCTGCTCGCCGACCGGCGGGAGTCGCTGCTCACCGGGCGGCGGGAGTTGCTCGGCCGGCTTCCGTCCGGTCCGGGGGTGCGGGCCGGGCTGCGCCGCGTCGACGCGGGGCTGGCCGGCCTCGACGGGCTCGCCGGGCGGCTGGCGGCGGCGGAGCCGCCCCGGGCGTACCTGCTGGGGCTGGATCCGGCCGGGGACGGGCGGGCGATCGTGGCGCTGGGCAATCCGGACCGCGCCGACCAGGTGCTGACCTACGTGCCGGGGATGACCGCCGACCTCGCCGACGCCCCGGGTGAGCTGGGCCGGGCCGGGCGGGTGCTGTCCCGGTGCGCCGGCATCGCGCCCGGGCGGGAGACCGCGGCGGTGCTCTGGCTGGACTACGACGCGCCGGACTTCCTGCCCGAGGCGGCCCGGTCCGCCCAGGCCCGGGACGCCGGGCCGGCGCTGCACCGTTTCCAGGAGGGGCTGCGCGAGACCCACGAGGGCCCGCCGGCCCGGCAGACGGTGCTGGGGCACAGCTACGGGTCGGTGGTGGTGGGCGCCGCCGCCCGGGACCACGGTCTCGACGCGGACGCCCTGGTCTTCGTGGGCTCACCCGGGGTCGGGGTGGACCGGGCCGAGGCGCTGCGCCTGCCGCCGGAGCGGGTCTGGGCGAGCACCGCGCCCGACGACGTGATCCGGCTGGTCGAGCCGCCCGGGCAGCTGGCCGGTCGGGCGGCGCTCGCCGCGTCGCCACTGGCCACGGCGGTGTCGCTGCTCCGCCCGGACGACCACGAGCTGTGGTTCGGCCACGATCCCAGCGACCCGGGCTTCGGCGGGCGCACCTTTCCCAGCGGCCGGTACGGCCACACCGGCTACTGGGAGCCCGGCAACCCCGCGCTGGACGGGATGGCCCGGATCGTGCTCGGCCGGTGACCGGCTCCGCCCGGTGCCGCTCCGCCCCGGTGCCGCTCCGCCCGGTCCCGCTCCCGCCGGTCCCGCTCCGCCCGGTCCCGCTCCGGCCGGAAACAGCGGGCCCCGCCGGCCGTGGTCACGGCGGGCGGGGCCCGGTGGACGTTCCCGTCCGGTCACTCCACGGTGACCGACTTCGCCAGGTTGCGCGGCTGGTCCACGTCGTGCCCCCGGGCCGCGGCGATCTCGGCGGCGAGCACCTGGAGCGGCACGGTGGTGACCAGCGGGGCCAGCAGGGTCGGCGTACGCGGCACGTAGATCAGGTGGTCGGCGTAGCGGACGACCGCCTCGTCGCCCTCCTCCGCGATCACGATGGTCCGGGCGCCCCGGGCGCGGACCTCCTGGATGTTGGAGACGACCTTGTCGTGCAGCATGCCCCGGCCGACCGGCGACGGCACCACGCAGATCACCGGGGTGCCCTTGTCGATCAGCGCGATCGGGCCGTGCTTGAGCTCGCCGGCGGCGAAGCCCTCGGCGTGCATGTACGCCAGCTCCTTGAGCTTCAGCGCGCCCTCCAGGGCCACCGGGTAGCCGACGTGCCGGCCGATGAAGAGCACGGTCGGCTCGGACTTCAGCTGCCGGGCCAGCTCGCGGACCGGCTCGATCCGGTCCAACAGCTCGCGCAGCTTGCCCGGCATCTCCTGGAGCTGGGCCACCACCGCGCCCACCTCGTCGGCGAATTTGATCCCGCGCACCTGGGCCAGGTGCAGGCCGATCAGGTAGCAGGCCACGAGCTGGGTGAGGAACGCCTTGGTGGAGGCGACGGCGATCTCCGGCCCGCCGTGGGTGTAGAGCACCGCGTCCGACTCGCGGGGGATGGTCGAGCCGTTGGTGTTGCAGATGGCCAGCACCCTGGCCTTCTGCTCCTTGGCGTGGCGCAGCGCCATCAGGGTGTCCATGGTCTCGCCGGACTGCGAGATCACCACGATCAGGGTGGACCGGTCGAGGACCGGGTCGCGGTAGCGGAACTCGCTGGCCAGCTCGACCTCGCACGGGATCCGGGTCCAGTGCTCGATGGCGTACTTGGCGACCAGACCGGAGTGGTACGCCGTGCCGCAGGCCACGATGAAGATCTTGTCGACGTCGCGCAGGTCCTGGTCGCTGAGGCGGACCTCGTCGAGGGCGATCTCACCGGTGTCGGTGAGCCGGCCGAGCAGCGTGTCGGCGATCGCCTGCGGCTGCTCCTCGATCTCCTTGAGCATGAACCAGTCGTAACCGCCCTTCTCGGCGGCCGAGGCGTCCCAGTCGATGTGGAAGTCCTTGCCGGTGGCGGGCTGCCCGGCGAAGTCGGTGATCTCGATGCTGTCGCCGGTGATCAGAACGATCTGGTCCTGGCCCAGCTCGACCGCCTCGCGGGTGTGCTCGATGAACGCGGCCACGTCGCTGGCGAGGTAGTTCTCCCCGTCGCCGCGGCCGACGACCAGCGGCGAGTTGCGCCGGGCGCCGACCACCGAGCCGGGGATGCCGGCGTCGACGGCCAGCAGGGTGAAGGCGCCCTCCAGTCGCTGGCAGACGACCCGCATGGCCGAGGCCAGCAGCTGCGGGCTGTCGGCCTCGCCGGCCGCGCGCAGGTCGGCCAGCGCCGCCGACAGCAGGTGGGCGGCGCACTCGGTGTCGGTGTCGCTGGTGAACTGGACGCCGTCGGCCTCCAGCTCGGCGCGGAGCTTCGCGAAGTTCTCGATGATGCCGTTGTGGATCACGGCTACCCGGCCGTCGGGGGCCAGGTGCGGGTGGGCGTTGCGGTCGGTGGGGCCGCCGTGGGTGGCCCAGCGGGTGTGCCCGATGCCGGTGGTGCCGTCGCCGATACCGATCGGGCTGGCCGCGCAGTCCTCGGGGTTGCTGGCGGCGCGCTCGGAGAGGACCTTCTCCAGGTTGGCCAGCTTGCCGGCCTTCTTCTCGGTCAGCAGTTCGCCGTCGCAGACGATCGCCACGCCGGCCGAGTCGTAGCCGCGGTACTCCAGCCGCCGCAGTCCGTCGAGCACGATGCCGAGCGCCGGGCGCAAGCCGGCGTAACCCACGATTCCACACATGGTCCGCAGCCTAACCCAGCTTCGCTCATCGTGCGTGCTCGGAAGTCGGGTAAACAATCACTGAATTTGAGCGATCGGCGAGCGTCGGGCGGCACCCGGACAAACCTCCACGCCCGACGAACCCACCCGGCGGCCAGACAGGGTTGCGGGCCCGTCCCGGGTACGACAGTCTCTCGGCGGATCCGGCACGTCCCTGGGGCGGCCCGTTCGTCCCGTTCCTTTCCCCCCGTTCCGGAGCAGACATGTCCGACGCGTCCCCGTCTCCCGAGCCGTCCCAGCCCGGCCCGCAGACTCCCGAACCATCGGCCTCGACGGGTGGCGCGGGCCCCACCCCGGCCGACCCGACCGCGCCGCCGGCCTCCTCGCCGTACCCCTGGACCCCGCCGGACCCGCCGGCCGCGCCGCAGCCCTGGGCGGCGCCGAGCCCGTGGGCGGCGCCGTCGCCCGCCACCCCTGGGGCGCCGCCGCCCTCTTCGGCCGACCCGGACAGGTGGGCACCGCCCGTCACGCCGACCATCCCGGGCGGGACCGCCGCGCCGGACGGGACGGGCGGGCCGCCCACACCCCGGCCGGCGGCACCCGACCACCCGCCCGCCCTCCCGGCCGGGCCACCCGGCGTGCCGACCGGCCCGCACGGCTTCCCGGGCGGCCCCGGCACACCGGCCGCCGGCTGGCCACCGCCCGGCTACCCGCCGCCCTACGCCCACCCCGGGTATCCCCCGGTGCCCGCCCCGACCAACGGACGGCGGATCGCGGGGATCGTCATCGCCCTCGTCACGGTGCTCACCCTCGGGATCTGCGGCTGCCTGGCAGCGGGCGGCATGATGCTCGACCGGTACACGCCCGCGCCGGTGGCCGAGGACCCGTACTACGACGACCCGTACTACAACGACCCGTACTACGACGGCGACTACGACGAGGACAGCCCGGCGCCGACGTGGACCCCACCGACGCCGAGCCAGCCGGCGAGTCCCGCCACCACGCCGTCCACCGGTCGCGGCAGGTTCGCCGTCACCTACGAGGTGACCGGCCAGGGGCGGGCGGACCTCGAGTACTACGACGCGAACGGCGAGTTCATCCGGCGGGACGGGGTGCGGCTGCCCTGGCGGCAGAAGATCCGGACCGACGATCTCAACCGGGTCCTGGTGATCGCCGACAACGCGGAGGACGACGAGCGCCTGATCCACTGCTCCACCGTCGTGGCGGGCCGCGCACCGGTGACCGACGACTCGCAGTGGCAGGTGACCTGCGCCGGCAGATCGACCGACTGAACCGGCGCGGACGACCCGTAGGGTGGGCGTCGTGACAACGCCGACCGATGTCGACCCGCTCGTGGCCCGGATGCGTCCGTTCGGCACCACGATCTTCGCCGAGATGTCCGCACTCGCCGTCCGCACCGGCGCGGTCAACCTCGGGCAGGGCTTCCCGGACAGCGGCGGCCCGCCGGAGATGCTGGCCGCGGCGGCCGAGGCGCTGCGCACCGGGCAGAACCAGTACCCGCCGGGCCCGGGCATCCCCGCGCTGCGCCGGGCCGTCGCCGACCACCAGCGCCGCTTCCACGGACTGGAGTACGACCCGGACGGCGAGATCGTGGTCACCGCCGGCGCCACCGAGGCGATCGCCGCCAGCATCCTCGCCCTCTGCGAGCCGGGCGACGAGGTGGTCTGCTTCGAGCCGTACTACGACTCGTACGCGGCCTCCGTCGCGCTGGCCGGCGCGGTGCGGCGGCCGGTGACGCTGCGTCCCGGCGACGACGGCCGGTACGCCTTCGACCCGGCGGCGCTGCGCGCCGCGTTCGGCCCGCGGACCCGGCTGGTGCTGCTCAACTCCCCGCACAACCCGACCGGCAAGGTCTTCACCCCCGACGAGCTGGCCCTGGTCGCCGAGCTCTGCCAGGAGCACGGCGCGTACGCGGTCACCGACGAGGTGTACGAGCACCTGGTCTTCCCCGACGCCACCGCGCCGCACGTGCCGCTGGCCACGCTGCCCGGGATGCGGGAGCGGACGCTGCGCATCTCGTCGGCGGGCAAGACCTTCTCCTGCACCGGCTGGAAGGTCGGCTGGGTGAGCGGCCCGGCCCCCCTGGTCTCGGCGGTGCTGCGGGTCAAGCAGTTCCTCACCTTCGTCAACGCGGCGCCGCTGCAACCGGCGGTCGCCGTGGCGCTGGCCCTGCCGGACGCCTACTTCACCGACTTCCGCGACGGCCTGCGGCAGCGCCGGGACCAGCTCGTCGCCGGGCTGACCGACGCGGGCTTCGACGTGCTGACCCCGGAGGGGACGTACTTCGTCACCGCCGACGTCACCGCGCTGGGCGGCCGGGACGGGGTGGAGTTCTGCCGGTCGCTGCCCGAACGGTGCGGGGTGGTCGCCGTGCCCACCCAGGTCTTCTACGACGACCCGGAGGCGGGCCGGCGGCTGATCCGGTTCGCCTTCTGCAAGCGCCCGGAGGTGCTCACCGAGGCGGTCACCCGCCTGCGCCGACTGAAGGAAGCCCGATGACCGACGGGTACGCCGACCGGGTCCGCCGGCTCACCGCGCTGCGCGGCTGCGCCACCGTGCTCTCCGGGGCCCGGCCGCCCTCGGTCGCCGAGCAGCTCGACACCATCCGGGCCGCCGCCCCCGACGAGCTGCTGCCGGACTTCTACGGCGAGGGCGGCGCGGTCGAGGCGGTGGAGCGCCGGGTCGCCGAACTGCTCGGTACGGAGGCGGCGGTCTTCTTTCCCAGCGGCACGATGGCGCAGCAGGTCGCCATGCGGTACGGCGCGGAGCTGACCGGCCGCAGCGGGGTCGGCCTGCACCCGCTGAGCCACCCGCTGCTGCACGAGCGGGACGCGTACGCGGTGCTCGGCGGGCTGCGGGCGGTGCTCACCACGCCGGCCCCGCGCAACCCCACGGACGAGGAGGTGGCCGCGCTCGACGAGCCGATCGGCACCCTGCTGCTCGAACTGCCGCTGCGCGACGCCGGTTTCGTGCTGCCGGCCTGGGACGAGCTGGTGGCGGTGGTGGGGGCGGCCCGCGACCGGGGCGCCCGGGTGCACCTGGACGGCGCCCGGCTCTGGGAGTCCACCGTCCACCTCGGCCGGTCCCTGGCCGAGGTCGCCGGCCTCGCCGACAGCGTCTACGTCTCGTTCTACAAGTCCCTCGGCGGTCACGCCGGCGCCGCGCTGGCCGGCTCGGCCGACCTGGTCCGCTACGCGCGGGCCTGGCGGCACCGGTACGGCGGCACCATCTTCCAGCAGTGGCCGGCGGCCCTCGCCGCGCTCGCCGGCCTGGACCGCGAGCTGCCCCGGCTGGCCGGCTACGTCGGGCACGCGAAGACGGTGGCCGCGGCGCTGGCCGGCCTGCCCGGCGCGCGGGTGCATCCGGCGCCGCCGCACACCCACCAGTTCCGGCTGTGGCTGCCGCATCCGGCCGGCGCGCTGAACGACGCCAACCTCGCCCTCGCCGAGGAGGAGAGGGCGTGGTTCGTCGGCGGCTGGCAGGACACCGACGTGCCGGGGGTGGCGATGGCCGAGGTGACGGTGGCCGGCCCGGCCCTGGAGTTCGACGCGGCGGACGTGGTGGAGCTGGGCGGACGCTTCCTGCGCCGGGTCACGGCGGCCTGACCGCCCCGGCGGCGATCGCCCCACGCGGCGGCCCGGCGGGCGGATCACGGCGGCTGGGTCCGGCGGGCGGGTCGTGCCGGGCCGTGGTCAGCCGGCGGCCCGGGTCACGTCCGGCCCCTCGGCGGAGCTGTCGGCGGGGCCGGCCGCGAGCCGGCCGAGCAGCGCGCCGCCGTCGGCGAGCAGCACCGACTCGGCGTCGTCGACGAAGGCGAGGTCCGCCTCGACGTGCCGGCCGGCGGCGGCGAGCAGCAGGCCGACCACCGGGTCGTCGGCGCGGCGGCGCAGCCCGTCGAGGTTGCGCAGTTCCCGCATCAGGTGCCCGCGCTGGTTGCCCAGGACCGTCCGCACGGTGGCCGGCTCACCCGAACGGGCCGCGGCGGTGACCTTGAGGAAGAAGTCGTCGCGGAAGCCGCCGCTGCGCGGGCTGGGCTCGGCGAGCCAGTGGTCCAGCTCGGCCCGGCCGTCCGGGGTGATCTCGTAGACCACCCGGTCGGGCTTGACCGGCTGGGGATGGCGCTCGGCCACCACCAGGCCGTCCCGGGAGAGCCGGTCGAGGATCTGGTAGAGGTGGCCGATGTTGAGCGGCCCCCACTGCGGGCCGACCGCCTGCTCGAAGGCGCCCTTGAGCTGGTAGCCGTAGCTGGGGCCGCGGGCGAGCAGGGCCAGGACCGCGTGCTGGATCGCCACCGTCTCCTCCAATCCGGTCCGGGCGGGTCCACCCGGACGGGTCTTGCATTGTCACAATGTATCGCGCACAGTGTGGTCAGCACACGGGGAGGCGCGACATGGTCCGTTTCATCTGGGGACAGCTACGTGGCCGTGCTGGGCGGTCGGTGGCACTGTTGGCCGGCGTACTGGTGGCGACCACCGGTTTCGTCGTCCTGACCGGCGCCACCACCACCTCCCGCCTGGACGTCACCGGCACCGTCGAGCGGAACACCCGGGCCGCGTACGACATCCTCGTCCGCCCACAGGGGACGCGCACGCCCCTGGAGGCCGAGCGCGGGCTGGTCCGGCCCAACTACCTCTCCGGCCTCTACGGCGGCATCACCACCGCCCAGTACGACCAGGTGCAGGCGGTCGCCGGGGTCGACGTGGCCGCCCCGATCAGCATGCTCGGCTACGCGACCTCCGAGGTGCCGATGCGCCTCGACCTGACCGGCGCGGTCGACCGGTCGCTGGACCGGCAGGTGATCCGGGCCGACCCCACGTACGTCGCCGAGCGCGGTCTCTCCACCGCCGACGGCAAGCCGCGGTACGTGTACGTGACCAAGCTCCCGTTGATCCACCCCCTCTTCGACATGGACGTGCTGGAATCTCCCGCCCGGTACACCGACGGCCGGACCTACTCCTGGACGGACGTCTGCGGCCCGGTCCCCAGGGAGGTGCAGCCGGACGGCACCAGCCGGCCGATCTGCGACCCCCAGCGCGGTGCCCTGATCCGCAACCGCGGCGCGATCTCCGAACGCGACAACTGGAGCGTCACGGCGGTACGGCTACTGCCCGACGGCCGGTTCGAGGCGGAGAACGGGGTGCTCGCCCGGAACGGCGACGCCGAGACGGCGACCGCCGACCGGCTGACGCTGACCGAGCGTCTGACCGTGCCGTTCCTGCTCGCCGCCGTGGACCCCGACGCCGAGCAGCGGCTGGTCGGGCTCACCGGCACGGTGGTGGACGGCCGCCCGTTGCGCCCCGGCGACACGGCGGCCGAGCTCCGGCACGGCTCTACGGTCAACCAGTTCTTCCCGGTGCTCGCCACCAGCCGCCCCTACCTCGACGGAGAACTGCGGGCCACGCTCACCCGGCTGGCCGACGCCCGCCCCGCCGGCCTGCCCGGCGAAAGGCTGGAGGAGACCCTGCTCCGGTCCGGCGGCACACCGGCCGGATCGGCGCGGGCGGAGCTGACCGACAGCTACCGGACCCGGCTCGCGGAGGGCGTCGCCGGGTCGGGCCGGTGCTGCTTCGGGCAGCTCCAGGTCATGACCCAGCCCGGCGCCGTGTCGTACGACCAACTGCCGGGTGGTCCGTTGCGCGCCGCCGCCGTGCCGCCGCCAGGCCCGGAGACCTACGGCACCGAGCGTGAGGCCATCTGGCTCCCCCGCCCCTGGCTCACCGATGACACCGGCTCCCGGACGCTACGCCGGCTGGCCCTCAGCCGCACCGACGATCCCCGGCAGTGGCGCGCGGTGGGCGTGTTCGACCCGGAGAAGCTGACCGGGTTCAGCGACCTCGGCAAGGTGCCGCTGGAGACGTACGAGCCACCGCGGGCGGAGGGCGCCGACCCGCGAAGCCGGGCCGCGCTCGGTGGGAAGCCGCTGGAGCCGAGCGGCAATCCGGCCGGCTACCTCTCCGCCCCGCCGCTGCTGCTGACCAACCTGGCGAGCGTGCCGAAGCTCCTCGAAGGCGGCCGCAGCCCGCAGCTCAAGGCGCCGATCAGCGCGATCCGGGTCCGGGTCGCCGACGTCGACGGCTACACCGAACGCTCCGCCGAGCGGGTCCGGCTGATCGCCGAGCAGATCAACCGGACGACCGGCCTGGACGTGGACATCACGCTCGGCTCCTCCCCCGCCCCGCAGACGGTGGAGCTGCCGGCCGGCTCGTTCGGTCGACCGGAGCTGCTGCTCACCGAGAACTGGTCGGCGCTCGGGGTCGCTTCGGTGATCACCGAAGCCGTCGACCGGAAGAGCGTGGCGCTCTTCGTACTGGTGCTGGTGGTCTGCGTGCTCTTCCTCGGCAACGCGGTCTCCGCCGCGGTCCGGGACCGCCGGCCGGAGCTGGCGGTGCTGGCCTGCCTGGGCTGGCCGGCCCGGCGGATCGGGGCGCTGATTCTCGGCGAGGTCGCCGCGCTGGGTTTGGCCGCGGGGCTGCTCTCCCTCGGGCTGGCCGTCCCGCTCGGCGCGGCGCTGGGCATCGGCGTCGACTGGCGGCGGGCGCTGCTCGCCGTACCGGTTGCTCTGCTGCTGGCGCTGGTCGCGGGCCTGGCGCCGGCGCTGCGGGCCGCGCGCGCCCACCCGGCCGCCGCCCTGCGGCCGCTGGTGGCGACGCCGCGATGGGTACGGCGACCGCGCACCCTGGCCAGCCTGGCCCTGGTGAACCTGGTCCGCACCCCCGGACGCACCCTGCTCGGCGCGGGTGCGCTGGCCATCGGGGTGGCCGCGCTGACCCTGGTCACCGCCGCCGGGTACGCGTTCCGGGGTGCGATCGTCGGCAGCCTGCTCGGCGACACGGTGTCGCTGAGTGTGCGCGGCGCGGACGCTATGGCCGCCGTCGCGACGGTGCTGCTCGGGGTCGCCGCCGTCGCCGACGTGCTCTACCTGAACATCCGGGACCGGGCCGCCGAGCTGGCCACCCTGCGCGCCACCGGCTGGACCGACGCCGCGCTGGGCCGCCTGGTCGGGTACGAGGGCCTGCTCCTCGGCATGCTCGGCGCGCTCGCCGGGGCCGGGCTGGGCCTGGGCGGAGCGGCCTGGCTGGTCGGCGAGCTGCCCTCCTCGCTGGTCCTGGTCGCGGCCCTGGTCGCGCTGGCCGGGGCGCTGGTCACCTGCCTGGCCGCGCTCGTCCCGGCCACGCTGCTGCGCCACCTCCCCACCGCACGACTACTCGCAGAGGAGTGACCATGAACGCGACCACGGGGAGCACGGTCCGGACGGCCGAGCTGGTCCGGCAGTTCCGCACCGGCACCGAGCGCCTCACCGCGATCGACGACGTGTCGCTGGAGGTCGCCGCCGGATCGGTGGTGGCCCTGACCGGCCCGAGCGGATCCGGCAAGTCGACGCTGCTGCACATGATCGGTGCGATCGAGCAGGCCGACCGGGGCACCGTCACGGTGGACGACGTGGAGGTCACCGCCCTGCGCCGGGCCGCCCTCGCCCGGTACCGCCAGGGCGTCGGCTTCGTCTTCCAGCGCTACCACCTGCTGCCGGCGCTCACCGTCCTGGACAACGTGATCGCCCCGGTGCTGCCCCGACGCGGCCGGGCCGACCACGCCGCGCGGGCCCGGGAACTGCTCGACGCGGTGGGGCTGGCCGGCCGGGAGCGGTCGCTGCCCGCCCAGCTCTCGGGTGGCCAGCAGCAACGGGTGGCGATCGCCCGGGCGCTGATGGGCGCGCCCCGGCTGCTGCTCGCCGACGAACCGACCGGCAACCTCGACTCGACCACCGGCGCGCAGATCCTCGACCTGCTGCTGGACCTGCGCGACCGGCACGGCATGACGATCCTGCTGGCCACCCACGAACAGGCCATCGCCGCCCGGTGCGACCGGCTGGTGCGCCTGGGGGACGGGCGGGTCGTCGAGGACATCGACCTCACCGACGGCGAGGACCCGGCCGACACGTTCGAGCGGGCCGCCCGGCTGCGCCTGTAGACGCGCGGCCGTGGCGACGGCCCGGACCCGCCAACGGCGGACCCGGGCCGAAGGAGACGCCTCAGGCGGTCGGGCTGGCGGCGCGGACCTGCTCGGCGATCCGCTCCGCGACGGACCGGGCGGTCGCCTCGGTGGCGGCCTCGACCATCACCCGCACCAGCGGCTCGGTGCCGGACGGGCGCAGCAGCACCCGGCCGGTCTCGCCCAGCTCGGCCTCGGCGCGCTCGACCTCGGCCCGTACGGCGGGCGCGGTCGCGCCGACGGTACGGTCACCGACCGGCACGTTGATCAGCACCTGCGGCAGCTTGGTAACCACCGAGGCCAGTTCGGCCAGCGACCTGCCGGTGGCGGCCAGCCGCGACATCAGGTGCAGCCCGGTGAGCACGCCGTCGCCGGTGGTGGCGTGTGCCGGCATGACGATGTGACCGCTCTGCTCGCCGCCGAGGGCGAGGCCGGAGGCGCGCAGCTCCTCCAGGACGTACCGGTCGCCGACCTTGGTCTCGACCAGCCGGATGCCCTCGGCGGACATCGCCAGGCGCAGGCCGAGGTTGCTCATCACGGTCGCGACCAGGGTGTCCTGGGCGAGCGTGCCGGCCTCCCGCATGGCGAGGGCGAGGATCGCCATCACCTGGTCGCCGTCGACCTCGTCGCCGTCGGCGGTCACCGCGACGCACCGGTCGGCGTCGCCGTCGTGCGCGATGCCCAGGTGGGCGCCGTGCTCGACGACGGCGGCTCGCAGCCCGTCGACGTGGTTGGAACCGCAGTCGTCGTTGATGTTGAGCCCGTCCGGCTCGGCGTGGATGGCGATCACCTCGGCGCCCGCCTCCCGGTACGCCACCGGGGCCACCTCGGCGGCGGCGCCGTTGGCGCAGTCGACCACCACCTTGATCCCGTCCAGCCGGTGCGGCACGGTGTTGACCAGGTGCTGCACATAGTGGTCGGCGCCGTCGAGCAGGTCGTGCACCCGGCCGACGCCGGCCCCGACGGGCCGGTCCCAGGCGGTGGTGGCGTTCGCCTCGACGGCCGCCTCGATCCGCATCTCGATCTCGTCCGGCAGCTTGTGCCCGCCGGCGGCGAAGAGCTTGATCCCGTTGTCCGGCATCGGGTTGTGCGACGCGGAGAGCATCACGCCCAGGTCGGCCTTGGCCTCGGCGGTGAGGAACGCGACCGCCGGGGTCGGCAGCACGCCGACCCGGACCACGTTGGCCCCGGCGCTGGTGAGGCCGGCGACCACGGCCGCCTCCAGCATCTCGCCGCTGGCCCGGGTGTCCCGGCCCACCACGGCCAGCGGGGGATGAGTCTTGTCCGACTCGGCCAGCGTGTGCGCGGCGGCCACCGCCACCGCCAGCGCCAACTCGGGGGTGAGATCCGCGTTCGCCCGCCCGCGTACGCCGTCCGTGCCGAACAACCGGCCCATACCCGCCAACCTCCGATGAAACGGTCCCATGGAAAAGGCGGACGGCCGGGCCACCTCCCGTGGGGGAGGTGGCCCGGCCGTCCGTCAGAAGTACAACGTGCCGCTGATGATCAGCGCTTCGAGTACTGAGGAGCCTTACGGGCCTTCTTGAGGCCGTACTTCTTGCTCTCCTTGACCCGGGCGTCCCGGGTCAGGAAGCCGGCCTTCTTCAGGGCCGGGCGGTCGTCCGGCTCGTTGACGATCAGCGCCCGGGCGATGGCCAGCCGCAGCGCACCGGCCTGGCCGGTGGTGCCGCCGCCGCGCAGGTTGGCGATGACGTCGAACGCCTCGGGCTTCTCGGCGGTGACCAGCGGGTCCTTGATGAGCTGCTGGTGCACCTTGCTCGGGAAGTAGGCCTCGAGGTCCCGGCCGTTGCAGGTGATCTTGCCGGTGCCGGGAACGATGCGCACCCGGACGATGGCCTCCTTGCGCCGACCCACGGTCTGGATCGGGCGGTCACCGCGCGGCGCGCGGGCGACGGGCGCTGGCGCCTCGGTGGCCTCGGGGGCGACCTCGGTCTCGGTGATGTCGGTCATGCTGCTTCCTTCGCCCGCGCTCACTGCGCGATCTGCTTGATCTCGAACGGCACCGGCTGCTGCGCGCCGTGCGGGTGCTCGGCACCGGCGTAGACCTTCAGCTTCTTGATCAGCTGACGGCCGAGCTTGTTGTGCGGGAGCATGCCCTTCACGGCCAGCTCGACGGCCCGTTCGGGACGCTTGGTCAGCAGCTCGTCGTAGCCGACCTGCTTCAGACCACCCGGGTAACCGGAGTGGCGGTAGGCGATCTTGGTCTGCCGCTTGTTGCCGGTCAGCGCCACCTTGCCCGCGTTCACGATGACGACGAAGTCGCCCGTGTCGACGTGCGGCGCGAAAGTCGGCTTGTGCTTGCCGCGCAGCAGCGTGGCGGCGTGGGTGGCCAGGCGGCCCAGCACGACATCAGAGGCGTCGATAACGTGCCACTGACGCTCGATCTCACCCGGCTTCGGGCTGTACGTACGCACAGGTCTACCTTGTCTCGTCGTCGGTCTGGGGTCGCGCGCCGAGGTGACCAGGCGCGCACGAACGACCAAGCGTACCTGATGCGGCACGCCTCTGGATGTCGTACAACAGCGGGCAACGATACTCGCCGCCCCGTCGCCAGGTCAAAACGGGGGGTCACTCCGCGTCGCCGGGGACACCCCGATGACGCAGCTCACCGGCCGGGCCGCCGGCGCGACCCCGGCCGCAGGCAGACCGGCGAGATCAGCAACGCGAAGGCGAGGCGGTCAGAGCTGTTGCAGGATACGCAGCGCGCGCTCCACCCGCCGCATGGTCTCGGTGTCGGCGACGTCGACACACTCGGTGAACCACTTCTTCATGGGCGAGGAGAGCCGGTCGGGCATCACCACGTACCCGCCCATCGGCACGGCCAGCGGGGAGTCCCGCAGCAGCGCCGTCTCGACCACCTCGACCACGATCACGATCGGCACGTCGGTGGAGTTGTAGACGTCGGTGCTGATCACCAGCCCGAGCCGCTCCCGGGCGCCCTCGATCCGCCAGATCTCGCCCCTACGCAGCACGCGGACGTCCGCCGAAGAGCGCGTCGTCGACCATGCCGACCTCCCGGGCGTCGGCGAGCGCGGCGGCCTCCAGGTCGAGTCCGGCCCGGCCGACCGCGGCGGCGTGCGCGGTGAAGACCTCGCGCAGCGCCTTCTCCCGGGCCGCCTGGTCCATCCAGGCGGAGAGCGACAGCCCCTCGCGCTTGGCGAACCGGCGCGCCTCCTCGATTGTCTCGTCGGAGAACGACAGGGTCACCTTGGCAGTCATGCCGCCGAGATTACCCATTGGTATGACCGCCAGTCATCCCGCTTCGCGCGGGTCGGCGAACCGGTCAAATCACACTCTCCGGTGGTCGCGCCCGGGGCGGGTCGACGCCAGCGCCGCCCACAGCGGCGGGGCGGCCACCTCGACCGCGGTGCCGTAGAAGTCGTCGAAGCGGGGCACCAGGCGCCGGCGGGCCTGGTCGTAGCTGCCCGCCACCGCGTCGAAGGCCGCTGTCACGCTCATGCCGCATCTCCCATATATCAAGAAATTCGTCTCACATCATAGACTCCGCCGATCGGTCGCAGGCCCCCGCTCGGGGTCCGGCGCTCGTGACCGGACCGAAACAGGAGTGACCCGGAGCGGAAACCGCCCGGCGGCACGCTTCTCGGGCATGACGGACGGTGCGCGCTCCGCGACGCGACCGGGGGTGCGGCCCCGGCAGGCGGAGACGCACTGCGCCCTGCAGTTCCTTCGTCGCCGGGACGGGCTGGTCGAGGTACGGCTGCGACAGGAGGAGTGATGCGGGAGGAACTGGCCGGCTTCACCATCGGGGTCACCGCCGACCGGCGGCGCGACGAGCTGGCCGCGCTGCTGCAGCGGCGCGGCGCCCGGGTGGTGCTCGCCCCGGCCCTGCGGATCGTGCCGCTGGCCGACGACAGCGACCTGCGCGAGGCCACCCGCGCCTGCCTGGACCGGCCGCCGGACATCCTGATGGCGAACACCGGCATCGGGATGCGCGGCTGGCTGGAGGCGGCCGAGGGCTGGGGGCTCGCCGAGCCGCTGCGGTCGGTGCTCTCCCGGTCGTACGTGGTGGCCAGGGGGCCGAAGGCGCGCGGCGCGATCCGGGCCGCCGGGCTGCACGACCAGTGGTCGCCGGAGTCGGAGAGCTGCGACGAGGTGGTCGACCACCTGTGCGAGCGCGGGGTGGCCGGTCAGGTCATCGCCATGCAGCTGCCCGGCGACCGGCAGCCGGAGTGCACCGAGGCGCTGGAGGCGGCCGGGGCCACCGTGATCGAGGTGCCGGTCTACCGCTGGGCGCCGCCCACCGACCCGGCCCCGCTGCACCGGCTGATCGACCTGGTCGCCGACCGGCTGGTCGACGCCGTCACCTTCACCTCGGCGCCAGCGGCGGAGGCGCTGCTGCGGGCGGCCGGTGACCGCGCCGAGACGGTGCTGGCGGCGCTGCGCGGGGACGTGCTGGCCAGCTGCGTCGGCGCGGTCACCGCGGCACCACTGGTCCGCCGGGGGGTGCCGGTCAGCGCGCCCGCCCGGGCCCGCCTCGGCGCGCTGGTCCGGCAGATCGTCGACGAGCTGCCCCGCCGTACGGTGACCGTCAAGGCCGCCGGGCACCTGCTGACCCTGCGCGGGCACGCGGCCGTGGTCGACGGCGAGCTGCGGCCGCTCGCGCCGGCCCCGATGGCGGTGCTGCGGGCGCTGGCCGCGTCGCCCGGTCGGGTGCTGTCCCGCACGGCGCTGCTGCGTACCCTGCCCCGGGGCGCGGACGAGCACGCGGTGGAGATGGCGGTGGCCCGGCTGCGGGTCGGGCTCCGGGCCCCCCGCGTGGTGCAGACCGTGGTCAAGCGGGGTTACCGGCTCCGGGTCGACTGACCCGGAGGCGGCTCAGCCCACCGGGGCGTAGCCCCGGCCCTGCTCGGACTCCAGCCGGAGCATGGCGTGCTCGACCACGGTCACCAGCACCTGCTTCACCGAGTCCCGCCCCCGGGCGTCGCACATCACCAGCGGTACGTCCGGCGAGATGGCCAGCGCCTCGCGGACCTCCTCCGGCTCGTACTGCGGCGCGTCGTCGAACCGGTTCAGCGCCACCACGTACGGCAGGTTCCGGTTCTCGAAGTAGTCCAGCGGCGCGAAGGCGTCCGTGATCCGGCGGGTGTCCACCAGGACGGCGGCACCCACCGCCCCCCGGATGATCTCGTCCCACATGAACCAGAACCGGGTCTGACCCGGGGTGCCGAAGAGGTACAGGATCAGGTCCTGCGCCATGGTGATCCGGCCGAAGTCCATGGCGACCGTGGTCGTCTCCTTGCCGGGCACCTTCGACGGGTCGTCGATGCCCACGCCGGCCGCCGTCATCAGCGCCTCGGTGGTCAGCGGCGTGATCTCGGAGATGGCGCCGACCAGTGTCGTCTTGCCCACGCCGAAGCCGCCCGCGACCACGATCTTCGCGGAGATGATCTCCCGGCTGCGGCGCGCCCCGGCGGGGTCATAGTTCGCGAAGTCCACTTAGCACCCTTCCCAGCAGGTTCATCCGCTCCTCGTAGCCCTCGGCCGGAGCGGCAGTGTGTAGCGTCAGCAGGCCCTCGGCCACCATGTCGGCGACCAGCACCCGGGTGACGCCCAGCGGCATCCGGGTGTACGCGGCGATTTCCGCCAGCGACTGTGCCCGGCCCTCGCAGACCGTGGCGATGCGGTACTTGTCGTGCCCGGCGAAGCGCGCCTCTGCGGCCTGGCTGAAGCCGGCCGACAGCACCGCCTCCAGGGCGATGTCCCGGCTCGGCTCGGTACGGCCCCGGGTGACCGCGTACGGCCGCACCAACGCCCCGCGTGGGTCCCGCCGTGGTTCCATCCGCCATCACCTCCTCCCGACCGGAGCCCCCGGCACCGGATCGCCTGTCCTCGCCGGGCGCGAGCGCGCCCGGCGTCGTACGTCCCGCTACGAGCGCACGGCGTCGCGTGGCAGCGGCACCAGTGCGGCGCCCACCCGCTCGACGAGCAGCGCCATCTCGTAGCCGACCTGCCCCACGTCGCAGCTGCGCGCCGCGAGGACCGCCATCGACGACCCGTCGCTGATCGACATCAGGAACAGGTAGCCGCTGTCCATCTCGATCACCGTCTGGAGCACGCCGCCCGCGCTGAACATCCGGGCGGCCCCCTCGGTCAGGCTCACCACGCCGGAGGTGATGGCGGCGAGCTGGTCCGCCCGGTCCGTCGGGAGGTCCCGCGAGGAGGCGAGCAGCAGCCCGTCCGCGGACACCGCCACCACGTGGGCGATGCCCGCCACGCTGTCGGCGAAGTTGGTGAGCAGCCAACCCATGTCCTGCATGGCCGCTGGCCTGTTCATCGGCGCGTCTCCTTGGTCGAGGTGCTGTTCTGGTCCGTACCGGCCGAACGGCCGCGCTGCACGCCGCGGTGGTAGGCGGAGAGCAGGCCGCGGACCTCGTCGGGGGTACGGCGGCTGCGGTCCCGCCCGCCCTTCGGCTCGATGCCGCCCGGGACGAGCTGGGCCTTGGGCACCCGCTTCGGCAGGCCGGAGCGGGTGGTGCCGCCGGTGGCCGGCTCGGCGGCCCGGGTGGCCCGGGACCAGCCTTCGTCGGCCGCCGTCCGCCAGGCGCCCGGCTCCGCAGGTGGCGGGGCGGCGGGCTGCGTGGGCGGCGGCGCGGTGCGGGCTGACGGCACCGCCGGCGGGACGTACGACGGGGGTGGCGGGGCGGCCGGCGGCTGCGCGGCGGACGGGGTGCCGGAGGCGTTCGGATCGCTCGGCACCCGGGTCGCCAGCGGCGGCCGGCTGCGCCTCGCGGCGGCGCCGTCGCCCGGCGGCTCGTCGAAGTTGGGCCGGGTGAAGATCGCGGTGGCGTCGTCCCCGTGGGAACGGAACCAGACCGCCTCCATCTCGCGGAAGATCGGCGAGTCGGCCGGCCGGTCCGGCCGGGCCACCGCCGGGATGGCCGGCGCCGGGGCGGGCGGGGTGTACGGCACCGCCGGGGCGAAGGACGCCGCCGGGGCGGCCGCGAACGGGGTTGCCGGGGTGAACGGCGCGGGCGCCGCGGCGAACGGTTCGGCCGGCGTCGCCGGCACACCGGCGACCGGTCCGCGGGGCAGTGCCGGGGTGGCCCCGGCGGCCCGGGTCCGCTTCGGCAGCGGGTCGAGGACGGGCTGGGCCGCCGTCGGAGCGCCGGCCGAGTAGCCTCCGCCGTACGCCGGCTCCGCCGGAGCAGCCGAGGCCGGCACGGCGGGCGTCGGCACGGCGGAGGTGGGCACGGACGGCGGAACCTGGCCGCCGAGGGTCACCGCCGGGGCGCTGTCCCGCGCGTCGACCGGGGGCTGCCAGGGCGCCGGGGCCGGCGGGGCGGTCCGCCACTGGTCGGTCAGCGTCGCCGCGCCGGTACGCCCGCCGGCCAGCGAGTCACCGAGGCCGGCGGTGGTGAGCGGCGGCTGCTCGACGGCCAGCGGCTGGCGCGGCCGGGGCAGCGACTGGTCCCGGTGTGCGGGCAGCACCACGGTCGAGTTCGGCAGCGTCACCTGCGCGACCGTGCCGCCCTCGACGTTGCGCCGCAGCTCGACCCGGATGCTGTACCGGGAGGCGAGCCGGCTCACCACGGCGAGACCCATCAGCCGGAACGCGGCCACGTCCACGCTCGGCGGCGCGGCCAGCCGACGGTTGAGCGAGTCGAGCTGTTCGTCGGTGAGGCCCAGGCCTCGGTCCTCGACCTGGATCAGCACGTAGTCGCGGATCCGGCGGCCGTCGGCGACCACGGTGGTGGTCGGCGGCGAGAAGCGGGTGGCGTTGTCGAGCAGCTCGGCGACCAGGCGGACCACGTCGTTGACCGCGTGGGCGGCGACCGAGATGTCGGTGTCGACGGTGCCGAACTCGATGCGGTTGTAGAGCTCGACCTCGGACTGGGCGGCCCGCAGCACGTCGACCAGCAGCGCGTCGTCGCGGCGGGGCACCGCCGAGTCGGCGCCGGCCAGGACGAGCAGGTTCTCGTCGTTGCGGCGCATCCGGGTGGCCAGGTGGTCGAGCTCGAAGAGCTGGGCGAGGCGCTTCGGGTCCTCCTCGCTGCGCTCGATCGCGTCCAGCTCGCCGATCATCCGGTCGACCAGCGTCTGGCTGCGCCGGGCCAGGTTGAGGAACATCGCCGAGACGCTGGTACGCAGGGCGGCCTGCTCGGCGGCGACCCGGACGGCCTCCCGGTGCACGACGTTGAAGGCCAGGGCCACCTGCCCGATCTCGTCGCGGTTGGGCAGCCGGATCGGGTCGCGGACCTGGCGGACGATCTCCTCCACCCCGCCCTCGCCGACGCTGCCCATGTTCTGCAGTTGCCGCACCGCGTCCGGCAGGTCGTGGTTGGCCACCGACAGGGCGCCCTCCCGCAGCCGCCGCAGCGAGTGGTTGAGCGAGCGGGCCAGCATCACGGCGAGCGAGACGGCGATGATCAGGGTGAGCAGCACCAGCACCGACTCGACGACGGCCTGCCGGATGACGTCGCTGCGGGCCTGCTCGGCCCGGCTCAGCAGGCGGTCCTGGAGCTGGATCTCGGCCCACCGCATCAGGTCGTTGACCGCGCCGATCGAGGCGCTGGCGTCGGTCGCGCTGACCAACGGCTGCCGCCCCACCGAGCGGGTGATGTCGCTGGACACCCGGTCGGCGAGCCCGACCGCGTCGCCGGAGACCGTGCGCTCGACCAGGCCCCGCTGCTCGGGGTCGGCGGCCAGGGAGAAGGAGAGCAGTGCCTCCTGCTGGCCGGTCAGCGTGGTCACGAAGGCGGAGAACTGCTCCTCGTCGAGCCGACCGGCGCTGAGCGCGGTGTACGCGACCGCCTCCTCCTCGGCGACGGCCGCCTTGGCCCGGCCGAACGCGGCCACCGCGCGACGGGCGTCGGCGAGGCTCTCCTGGCCGGCGAGCTGGGCCAGGGTGTCGCCGTACGAGACGAGGTCGGTGAGGACGATGCCGTAGCGCAGGGTGGCCTCGGCCACCGGCATCTGCCGGCGGTCGAGCACCTCCTGGCGGGTGCTGTTGAGCGTCTCCAGATGGTCGTCGATGACCTTGAGCCGGTCGCGGACGGCCGCCGGGACCTCGCCGATCTCCGCCCGCTCCGCGCGGTACTCCGCGATCCGCTCGTCGGTGGCCCGGACCCGCAGGTTGTAGTCGTCGGCCTTCTGCTGCGGCGTGGCCAGGTAGCCGGCCGCCGCCATCCGCTCGTTGTGCAGGTCCTGGGTGAGCGCGGAGATGTCGACGGAGAGCGCGGTCAGCGACCGGATCCGGGTCGCGTCGTACGCGCCCTCGCCGGTGGAGATGAGTCGGATAGTTGCCAAAGCAATGACTGCGGCGACCGGAACCACGAGGATGAGGGCGAGTTTGGCGCGGATGCGCGCGTCCCTCAATCGGGGCAGCCGCCGCCCCCGCTCACGCTGAGCGGCGTCGCCATTTTCGGGCAGGGTCGTCGGTCCGGTGCTCACGACATCGCCTCCGTCGTTTCTTCCACGCCTGCCCGCCGACCCGTGCCTGGTGCAGCGGAGAGCGCCACGCGCGGCACGGCCGCGATTTCATCAGAGAAGATCGCGTTTGGGAAGCCGCAGTGAGGCAGGAAACGGCCAGCCGGCAACCTGGTCACCTTTTGGCCTCTTTCTCGCCCACGCCCTGAACAGGCATTGTCACTCCAGAGTGGCCGGTTGCCTCTCCGGAGTGAGCATCGGTAAATATTTGATGACCCCAACATGTGGGAAAGCCGTCCCGAAACCACTCCGGACTCCCGCGCTTGACCGCGAGGCCCCGGCATTGGCAAGGTTCTGCAGGCTTCGCGCACACCGTACGGCAGACATTCCCGTTTTTCCACTGAGGACGGACTAGCGGCGGTGACCGGGCAGCGCCCCGCGCCGCACCTGGAGGACTGAGTTGAGCCCCATCCGCTCCGCGACCATCGCGGCGCTCGCATCGGCCGTGCTGGCCACCACGCTCACCGCCTGCTCGTTCGGGGCGGGGCAGGAGGAGGTCACGAGCCCCATCGTCATCGCCGCGGACCTCGAACTCTCCGGCGCGGCGGCCCCGGTCGGCAAGGCGTACCAACGCGCGCTGGAACTGAAGATCGAGCAGCTGAACACCTCCGGTGCCCTGGGCAGCCGGAAGATCCGGCTCGAGGTGAAGGACAACCGTTCCGACGCCAGTGAGTCACTGCGCAACATCGGCGACTTCAGCAGCGATTCCAAGGTCAGCGCGATCATCATGGGTGGTTGCAACGAATGCGCCGTCGGCGCCGTCCGCACCGTCAACGAGAAGAAGATCCCCACCATCGCGCTCGCCCCGTCCAACGCGATCTCCGACCCGGTCGCCGACCGGCGGTACGTCTTCAAGCTGGCCCCCAACGCCGCCGACAGCGCCGGGGCGCTCACCACGGAACTGCGCCGCAAGGGCATCCGCAAGGTCGCCGTCCTGCACAGCGACGACGACTACGGCCGGGAGGGCCTGACCGCGCTGCGACGCGAGTTCAGCAAGGCCGGGCTGCGGCTGGTCGGCAACGAGGCGGTCCGCACCACCGACACCGACGTCAGCCAGCCGGTCCGCCTGCTCACCTCCCGCAAGCCCCAGGCGCTGATCATCTGGACCTCGCCGGAGCAGGCCGCGCTCGCCGCGACCAGCGCGCAGGGGGCCGGCTTCTCCGGGTCGCTCTTCTTCGACGCGGCCGCCGCCGGCGACCTCTTCCTCGGCAACGCGGCCCGCTCCACCGAACAGGCCACCCTGATCTTCACCCAGACCATGGTGATCGACGACGTCATCGCCACCACCCCGGCGAAGGCCGCCCGCCGGCAGTGGTTCCAGGACTACACCGCCCGGTTCGGCGGCTACAACGGCTCCTCCTCCTTCGCCGCCGACGCGGTCCAGCTGATCACCGACGCCGCGCTGCGAGCCGGCGGGCCGGCCGACCAGGTCAACCGGGAGGGCATCCGGGACGTGCTGGAGACGTCGCAGATGGACGGCCTGTCCGGGCCGATCCGGATGACGCCGGACAACCACTCCGGGCTGATGCCGCAGGCGCTGACCACCCTCGTCGCGCGCGGAGGACGCTGGCGCCTGGCGGGCTGAGTGAGCTCCCGGGGCGGCACGGGTTTCCGGGAACCCGTGCCGCCCCGGGGTGCGACACGCCCACCACGGGCGACGGGGAGCCGGCGTGTCGCGGCAGGGACGGCGTATGCCTGGTGAGCGATATACCTGAGAGGCATAAATATGACCCCCAGGTATATCGCTCGTTGTCGGGTCCGACTCCGGACCCATCACCGTGGGTAGCTACCGCCCGGCAGGGTCGCCGCCCGGGGCGCCACAGCGCTTGCCGGGGCTGCCGTCAGCGCGCGGGCCGGGGTCAGCGGGCGCTGGTGGTGGCCCGTACCCACGGCAGGGCTAGGCGCTCGACCAGGGACAGGGCGGCGTAGAGCAGGATGCTCATCGCCGCGATCAGCACGATCGCCGCCCAGGCGGTCGCGGTGTCCCCGATGCCGTTGTACTGCAGGATCTGGTAGCCGAGCCCCGGCTTGTCGGAGTAGAACTCCCCGATCACCGCGCCGATGGCGGCCAGCGGCATCGCCACCTTCAGCCCGACGAAGATCTGCGGCAGCGCGGCCGGGAAACGCACCTTGCGGAACGACTGCCACCACGAGGCGTTCAGCGACCGGGCCAGCTCGGCCAGGTCCGCGGGGGTGGTGGTGAGCCCGGTCGCCGTGGAGAGCACGATCGGGAAGAAGCAGAGCAGGAAGACCATGGTCAGGATCGGCTTCTCGCCCCAGCCGACCGAGACCACCAGCAGCGGCCCGAGGGCGATCTTCGGCACCGCGTTGACCGCCACCAGCAGCGGCGCGAACATCCGCTCGACCCGCCGGGAGGCGGCCAGGGCCATCCCGATCAGCACCCCGGCGGCGGCGGAGAGCACGAAGCCGAGCAGCGTCATCAGCGTGGTGATCCCCAGCGCCGGCAGCAGCACGTCGACCGCCGCCGTCAACGCGCCCCACACGTCCTGCGGGGGCGGCAGGGACGCCGGGTGGACCAGTTCCAGCCCCGAGGTCACCAGCCACCAGGCGGCCACCGCGATGACCAGGCCGAGCAGCGGCAGGCCGACGGTCGCCGGGCGTACCACCGGGCGCCGCGACGCCGCGGCGGCCGGTGGCGTGGTCGGGGTCGCCACCCCGGGCGCGTCGGCCGCGGCGACGTCGCGCTCCGCCTCTCCCGCTCCGGAGCGGGTACGGATCTCCGTCACGTGTCCCATCCTCTCCTGCCGGCCAGGGGGCCGGCACGGCCACGGGGGCGCGGCCACCGGTGAGCCCGGTGACCGCACCCCCGTGGCACGGTCGGTGTCGATCAGGCCTTCGGCGTCAGGCTGAAGTCGATGATCTGGTCCGGGGTGATGTTCTGCTTGAGCGCGCCGGCGCCCTGCAGGAGCGCGATGCTCTTGGCCACCCGCTCGTTGTCCAGCGTGCCGATGGCGGTGCCGGAGTTGCTGGACCGGACGTACCCGGCCATCAGCTGGAGCTCGGCGGCGGCCGCGGCCACGTTGGTCGCGTCGACGTTCTTCTTCAGCAGGTCGGCGGCCTCCTGCGGGTTCGCCAGGGCGTACTCCAGGCCCTTGAGCAGCGCCGCGGTGAAGCGCTTGACCATCTCCGGCTTATCCTTGGCGATCTTGGCCGAGGTGATCAGCGCGTTGCCGTAGAGGTCCTGCATGACCTCGCTGTACGGCAGGACGACCGGCTTCTTCTTGGTCACCACCTCGACCGTGGGCTGGCCGACCACGAACTGGCCGATGCCGTCGACCGTGCCGGAGGCCAGCGTGCCCATCAGGGTCTGCGCCTCACCGTTGACCCAGGTCACCTTGCTGGCGTCCACGCCGGCCAGCCGGGCGTACGTCGGGAAGAGCTGGCGGACCACGGAGGTGGGGGTGTCGGCGAGCTTCTTGCCCTCCAGGTCCTTCGGCGTGGCGATGTTCTTGCCCTCGACGGTTACCACGGCGGCCATCGTGCGCTGCTGGATCGCCGCCACCGCCACGAAGTCCTTGGCGGCGCCGTTGCCGAGCTGGAGCAGGCCACCGGTCAGGTCGATCGGGCCGAAGTCGGCCTGGCCGCCGACGATGGTCTGGATGACCGCGCCGGTGCCCTGGCCCGGCTTGATCTCCACGTCGAAGCCGGCCTCCTTGAAGAAGCCCTTCTCCTTCGCCACCCAGGCGTACGAGTCACGGCCGAAGTTGCCGAACGAGGTGAGGTAGGTCACCTTCTCCATCGCCTTGCTGTCGCCGCCCTTGGCCTCGGACTCGTCGGAGCCGCTGCTGCACGCGGAAACCAGGGCGAGGGCGGTGGCCAGGGCGGCCGCGGCGACCGTACGGGTCAGCCTTCTCATCAGTGCACCATGTCCTTTCCGACCGGGTGATGTGCCACCCGGAGGGGTTGTCGGTCCAGCGGTGCCGGCGTGAGGGGGGAGCCGGGCGCCGCCGTCGTGAAGGGACTCTTCGCGGGCACAGCGTACGAGAGACCCACCGTCACCACGCCAGCCACGTCGGGTTGCGGAACGGAAACAACTGAGGTCCACCCCGGACTGTCGGCAAGGGGCACACCCCGGATAGCCTTTGTCGGATTCCTGACCGCCCGCTCAGTGGAGGCCCACCGGACATGATCCGACTCGCCGACGTGTCGCGTACGTTCGACGGCCGTTCCGGCCGGGTCGAGGCGCTGCGCGGCATCGACCTGGAGGTCACCGAGGGCGAGTTCGTCGCGGTGCTGGGCCGCTCCGGCTGCGGGAAGTCGACCCTGCTCCGCATGGTCGCCGGGCTGCTGCCGGTTACCAGCGGCGAGATCACCGTGGGCGGCACGGCGGTCACCCGACCGCGCCAGGACATCGCGATGCTCTTCCAGCGCCCCGCCCTGCTCCCCTGGCGCACGGTGCTGGACAACGTCCTGCTACCGGTGGAGATCTTCGGCTGGAGCCGGGCGCGGCACCGGGACCGGGCCCGCCAACTGCTGGAGATGGCCGGCCTCGGCGGCTTCGAGAAGCGGCTGCCGCACGAGCTCTCCGGCGGCATGCAGCAGCGGGTGTCGCTCTGCCGCTCACTGATCGGCGAGCCCCGGGTGATGCTGATGGACGAGCCCTTCTCCGCCCTGGACGCGCTCACCCGTGAGGAACTCTCCGGCGAGCTGCAACGCGTGCACATGGAGACCGGGGCCACCGTGGTCTTCGTCACCCACTCCATCGACGAGGCGGTGCTGCTGGCCGACCGGGTGGTCGTGCTCAGCCCCCGCCCGGGGCGGATCCGCAAGGTCGTCGAGGTGGCCATCCCCCGACCGCGCACCCTCGGCCGCAACGCCCACCTGGCGGACGTCGCCCGGGTCAGCGCCGAACTGCACGAACTGCTGATGGAACGCGAGACGCCGGCCGTGGCGGAGAACCGATGAGCATGCGGGTCGCTGTCTTCACCGAGCCGCACCGCGGCGCCGGCTACGACGACCAGCTCCGGTTCGCCCGGCTGGTCGAGGCGGGCGGCTTCGACGGTTTCCTCCGGGCCGACCACTACCAGGCGATGGGGGACGAGTCGGGGCTGCCCGGCCCGACCGACGCCTGGCTCACCCTGGCCGCGCTGGCCCGGGAGACCACCCGGATCCGGCTCGGCACACTGGTCACCTCGGCCACCTTCCGGCTGCCCGGCCCGCTGGCGGTGATGGTGGCCCAGGTGGACCAGATGAGCGGTGGCCGGGTCGAGCTGGGCATCGGTGCCGGCTGGTACGAGCGCGAGCACACCTCGTACGGCATCCCGTTCCCCGGGGTGGGCGAGCGGTTCGACCGGCTGGCCGAGCAGCTGGAGATCATCACCGGTCTGTGGCGGACCCCGGTCGGCGAGACCTACAGCTACCTCGGCGACCACTACCGGCTGGTGGACGCGCCCGCGCTGCCCAAGCCCGTGCAGCGGCCCGGCCCGCCGGTAATCGTCGGCGGGCGCGGCCCGAAGCGCACCCCCGAGCTGGCCGCCCGGTACGCCGACGAGTTCAACATGCCCTTCAAGTCGGTCGAGGAGACCGCCGGCGCGTACGAACGGGTCCGCGAGGCGTGCGACCGGACCGGCCGTACCGGGTCGGGGCGGGCCCCGCTGGTGTTCTCCACCGGGGTGGTGGTGGCGATCGGGCGTACCGACGCCGAGGCCCGCCGCCGGGCCGAGCCGCTGCACGTCAAGAGCGCACTGCCGCCCGAGGACCCGGTGGTGGGCTCCCCCGCGCAGCTGGTCGACCGGCTCGGTGAGTTCGCCGCGATCGGCGCCACCCGGGCGCACCTGCGCCTGATCGAACTCGACGACCTGGACCACCTGGAGCTCATCGCCGGCGAGGTGCTCCCCCAACTGGACGGAACGCGATGACCGACGTGGTCGACGGCACCGAACTCGGCCCGGTGGGCCAGGAGATCGTCTACGAGAACGACCGGGTCCGGGTGTGGCACATCCGCCTGGAGCCGGGTGAGCGGCAGCCGCTGCACCGGCACGACCACCCGTACCTGGTGGTGGCCGTCCAGGGCGCGAAGAACGTGGTGCAGACGATCGACGGCACCCGGATCGACGCCGACGAGCCCACCGGCGGGGTGGTCTACCGGGACCCGGGCGCGGTCCACATGCTCACCAACGTCGGCGACACGACGTACCTGGCCCGCCTCGTCGAGTTGAAGTAACCCCAGGCCGCGCCCCGCCGCGCCACAGTGGCGATCGGGCGCACCGGGCCGTAACGTGCGCGACATGGCCTTTCGGACGTGGGGCAGACTGCTGCTCACCGCACTCGGGGTGAGCGTGCTGGCCGGAGCCGGCCAGCTCGGCATCGCGTACGGGTTCGGCATCGTACGGCTCACCGGCGCCTTCACCGACGTCAACCGGTGGCCGGCGCAGCTCGCCTGGGTGGGCTGGTTCGCCGTGACCGCCGCCGTGGTCGGCGCCGTGGTCACCGTGCGCCTCGCCCGCCGGGAGGGGCTGCCGGACGGCACCGGGATGCAGCTCGCCCTCTCCGGTGCCGCCGCGCTCGGCGCCACCGTCGTCGCCCCGCTCTGCATGCAACCCGCCCGGGCCGCCGAACTCAACACCATCGACCCGGTCTGGGCGGCCGGGATCTGCGCGATCGTCGGCGCGGTGGTCGGCGCGGGCGCCGCCTCGGCCGTGCTGCTCCGGCCGCCGCTGGGCTGGAACGTCGCGCTGCTGGCCGGCGCGGTCTGGCTGATCGCGCTGGTCTCCGCCGCACCGGCGCTGCTGTCCACCGGGCCGCTGAACACCGTACGCCTCGGTGTGCTTGAGCCGTCCTGGCTGGACGGGGACGCGGCGCAGCGGCTGGCCATGCTGGTCCTCCCCGCGGTGGCGCTGCTGGCCGGCGTGGCGACCGGCGGGCTGGCCCGCTGGCGCGGGCACGTCCCGCTGGTCGTCGGGGCGACCGGGGCGGCCGGTCCGGTGCTGCTCGCCTTCGCCTACCTGACCGCCGGTCCGGGCGACCCCGTCGACCGCTACCAACTCGCCCCCTACTACGGCGCGGTGATCGCCGTCGCGGCCGGCGCGCTGGGTTCGGCCGCCGCCGCGCTGCTGCGCTGGCCGCTCTTCCCCGCCGGAGCCGACGACGCCGTCGAGCCGACCGACATCCTGCGCCCGCTGCCCGACACCCCGGCCCTGGGCACGGCCTCCGGCGAGGGCTCGACCACGGTGGACCTGACCGGCGCCGACACCTCGCCGGGCCACGGCACGTCGGCCGGCCCGGATCCGGCGGCGGACCGGGCGGTCGAGCCGACCCCGGCGCACTGGGACTGGCCGGTCACGCCCGGCACCCCGACCACCGCGCCGGCGCCGTCCGGGACGCGGCCGGACGCCCGTTTCGCGCTCGACGCCCCGGCCACCGAACCGGCGCCAGCGACCGGGAACGAACCATCCGGCCGGGAGCCCGAAGAGCCGTCGTACGGCGGCCTGCAGGTGGGCGGGAGCCGCGCGCCGGAGGTCGACCCGCCGGCCGCCACCCCGGCGGGCGCACCCCACCCACGGGACCGTCGCACCACCCCGGCCGAGTCTCCGCGGGCGTCGGAGCCGGCCGCTCCGGCTGCCGAGCCGATGCCGGCGACCACCTCGGCCGACGAGCCGCCGGCCGTCCCGTCCGACGAGCCGCGAGCGGCCGACCCGGTCGAGAGTCCACGAGCGGCCGACCCGGCCGACGAGCTGGGAACGGTCGTGCCCGGTCCCGTTACGCCCCAGATCACCACCGGGTCGGCCGCCGAGATGGCGCCGGCATCCGACGCGGTCGACGCCACGCCCGCCGCCGGACCGGTCGAGCTGCCGCGGCCAGCAGGCCCGGTCGAGGTGGCGCAGGCCTCCGGCGCGGACGAGGCGTCACCGACCGCCGACCGCCCCGGGACGGCCGAACCGGCCGACGCCGCCGCGACGGTCGCCCCCCGGCCACGGCCGAAGCGGACCCGCAAGCCCCGCTCCTCCAGGTCGGCCGAGCCGGCGGACGCCACTCCGATCTCTCCCGCCACCGCCGCCGCCCCCACCGCCACCACCGACCCCGCCGCCACCGACCCCGCCTCTCCGGCCCCTCTCGCCTCTCCGGCCGCCAGCCGGACGGTCCCGGCGAAGCAGGCGGCGCGAACCGTTACGGAATCATCGGCCGCCCCCGCCCCGGCCGACTCCCCCGCACCCGCACCCGCCGCACGCACCGGCACGGACACCGGCACGGCCGCCGGCCTCGACAAAGACGCGCTCGACACGGCCGGGCTCGGTGCGGCCCGGCCCGATCCCGCCCGGACCGCGTCCATGGCGGACGACACCCACGACGCACCCGCTTCCCGATCCGGCACCCGGTCGACCGCGTCGGGCGCAGACCGGCCGCCCGTGGGCCGTACACCGGCCACCGCCGACACCGGTGCCACCCCGGCCACCGCCGACACCCGTGCCACCCCGGCCACCGCCGACACCCGTGCCACCCCGGCCACCGCCGACACCGGTGCCACCCCGGCCACCGCCGAGCCGGCACCCCGCCCCCGGCACCAACTGCCCGACCTGAACAGCGGGGTGGGCTGGAACACCTTCGCCGCTCCCCGACCCGCGTCGGCGCCACCCCGGGCCGAGCTGCCCTTCCCGGATTACGGTCCGGACGAGGAACCGAAGCCGGTCACCTTCCGCTGGGACGCGGACGAAGCCCGACCCAGCACCCCGCGTACGGCGGGCGGGGCGAGCGACCTGCCCGCCGCCGAGGCGCCCGGCCCGCCGGTCGACGCCCGCCCGACGGTGCGGTCGCCGGAGGTCGACGCGGAACCGGCGGCCGACAGGTCCCGGCCGAAGCGTGGGCTGTTCCGCCGGAACAAGGCGCGCGGCCCCGGGCAGCCGGCCGAGGCCCCGGAGGCGGAGCCGCTGGCCGCGCAGGACGAGGAGTTCGTCGACTGGGTCACCGGCCTGAGCCGGCCGCTGGCCGACAACGAGCCGGAGACGGAGAGCGGCCGGCGCTCACTGCGCTCCACCGGCCGCCACCACCGCGACTGAGCACCGACGCGGAGCGCCCGGGCGTCCGCGACCAGCGCGCCTGAACGTCCCCGACCTTCGGTAGGCGCAGCCGTCCGTTGTCGAGCACCGTGAACCGGGCGGGTGCGGTGAACCGGGCCTGCCGGATGTCCTTTCGGGACCGGAACCGGGGCGGTGCCACCTTCCGGCCCGCACCTCCCTGCGCCGGCATTGCCCGGATCAGCTGCTACGCGTGCGGCCCTGCAGCGTTTGACCCTTTCCTCCACTCACGCCGGAAAGATCACTCGCCGATATCGAATCGTTACATGCCGATGCCTTGCTGGAAACCGCTCCGACCGCGCTAATTTGTTCAACCGATCGACATATTTCGGTACGCGGCCTCGGCGGGCCCCGCACCGATCCCACCGGCGCAGGCCTCGGCGTGGCCCGCACCGGCCAGACCGGGGACGGACTGCGGCGAGCCGTCCCCATGCACACCGCTGTCCAGCTCGGACAAAGGAGCATGGAGTGTCCTCATTCCGTCCACGCCGCTCGTTCCGCGGCCCACTCGTCGCTGCCCTCTCCACCCTGACCCTTCTCGCCGGCACCCTGGTCGGCGCCCCCGCCGCGCAGGCCGGCCCCGCCGCCGTCCGGCCCGCCGCCCAGGCGCAGCCGGCAGCGGCCCCCGCCGTCGCGGCGGACCCGTTCGCGGTGCTGGTCTTCTCCAAGACCGCCGGTTTCCGGCACGACTCCATCCCGGCCGGCCTCGCCGCCATCCGGAAGCTCGGTGCCGACAACGGGTTCACCGTCGACGCGACCGAGGACGGCGCCACCTTCACCGACACCAACCTGGCGAAGTACCGGGCGGTGATCTGGCTCTCCACCACCGGCGACGTCCTCGACCCCGACCAGCAGGCGGCGTTCGAGCGCTACATCAGGGCCGGCGGCGGTTACGTCGGCATCCACGCCGCCTCGGACACCGAGTACAGCTGGTCCTGGTACGGCGACCTGGTCGGCGCGTACTTCGCCGGCCACCCGGCCAACCAGCAGGCGACCGTCAAGGTGGAGGACCACGCGCACCCGTCCACCGCCACGCTGCCGGACCGCTGGTCCCGGTTCGACGAGTGGTACAACTTCCAGTCCAACCCGCGCGGCGACGTCCACGTGCTGGCCAGCCTGGACGAGACGAGCTACGCCCCCGGCGCCGGCGCGATGGGCGCCGACCACCCGACCGCCTGGTGCCAGGATTTCGACGGCGGCCGGGCCTGGTACACCGGCGGCGGCCACACACAGGAGTCGTACGCCGAGCCGGAGTTCCTCACCCACCTGCTCGGCGGCATCCGGACCGCGGCCGGGGTCGAGAGGGCCGACTGCGGCGCCTCGAAGACGTCGAGCTTCGAGAAGGTGACCCTGGACAGCAACACCAACAATCCGATGGAACTGGACGTCGCCCCCGACGGCCGGGTCTTCTACGTCGAGCGCGACGGCCGGGTGCAGATCGTCAAGCCGGACACCGGCAACACGGTCACCGCGCTCCGGCTGAGCGTCTTCACCGGCAACGAGGACGGTCTGATCGGTCTCCGGCTCGACCCGGACTTCGCCGACAACGGCTGGGTCTACCTCTACCACGCCCCGAACGACGGCGTGGCGCGCAACCTGGTGTCCCGGTTCACCGTCACCGGGGACACCATCGACCCGGCCAGCCGCAAGGACGTCCTGCGGGTCGACACCCAGCGCAACACCTGCTGCCACGCCGGCGGCAGCATGGTCTTCGACCGGGCCGGCAACCTGTACCTGGCCACCGGTGACAACACCAACCCGTTCGAGTCGGACGCGTTCACCCCGATCGACGAGCGTCCCGGCCGGCAGGACTACGACGCCCAGCGCACCTCCGGCAACACCAACGACCTGCGCGGCAAGGTGCTCCGAATCCACCCGGAGGACGACGGGACGTACACCGTGCCGGCCGGGAACCTCTTCGCGCCGGGCACCGCGAAGACCCGTCCGGAGATCTACGCGATGGGCTTCCGCAACCCGTTCCGGATCGGCATCGACCCGGCCACCGACACGGTCTACGTCGCCGACTACGGGCCGGACGCGGGCGCGGCCAACCCGAACCGGGGGCCCGAGGGCACGGTCGAGTGGAACATCGTCGACCGGCCGGGCAACTACGGCTGGCCGTACTGCACCGGGGCGAACTACGCCTACAACGACTACCAGTTCCCGTCCGGGCCGAGCGGCGCGAAGTTCGACTGCGCCGCGCCGGTGAACGACTCCCCCAACAACACCGGCCTGACCAACCTGCCCCCGGCGATCCCGGCCACCGTCGACTACGACTACAGCGGCAACCCGCGCTTCCCGGAGATCGGCGGCGGCGGCGCCCCGATGGGCGGCCCGGTCTACCGCTACGACGCCGACAACCCGTCGAAGCGCAAGTGGCCGGCCTACTACGACGGCAAGGCGCTGTTCGGCGAGTGGAACCAGTCGAAGATGTACACGATGCAGGTCGGCGCGACCGGGCGGACACTGGTCGACATCAACCAGCTGCTGACCGGGATGACCTTCATCCGCCCGATGGACTTCGAGTTCGGGTCCGACGGCGCGCTCTACCTGATCGAGTGGGGCAGCGGCTTCGGCGGCAACAACGACAACTCCGGGGTCTACCGGATCGACTACGTCGCCGGTGACCGGGCCCCGATCGCCCAGGCCAGCGCCGAGCCCACCTCCGGGCCCGCGCCGCTGGCCGTCAGGTTCTCCAGCGCCGGCTCCCGCGACCCGGACGGCGGCACGCTCACGTACGCCTGGGCGTTCGGCGACGGGCAGAGCTCCACCGAGGCGAACCCGACGCACACCTACACCACCGCCGGCAACTACACCGCGCAGCTCACCGTCACCAGCCCCAACGGCCGCACCGCGGTGGCGAACGTGCCGGTCACGGCCGGCAACACCGCCCCGACGGTGACCATCGAGTTCCCCCCGAACGGTGGCTTCTTCAACTGGGGCGACCAGGTCCGCTACACGGTCAAGGTGACCGACCCGGAGGACGGCGCCGTCGACTGCGACCGGGTGAAGCTCCAGGTGCTGCTCGGCCACGACGAGCACGCCCACCCGCTGGAGCAGCACACCGGCTGCTCGGGCACCGTGCAGACCTCGCTGGCCTCCGGGCACGGCGCCGAGGCGAACGTCTTCGCCGTCTTCGAGGCGACCTACACCGACAACGGCGGCACCGGCGGGGCGGGCCCGCTCACCGGCCGGGCGATCGAACAGTTGCAGCCCAAGCGGAAGCAGGCCGAGTACTACACCGCCACCGGCCGGGCTCCCGGCAGCACCGGCGGCGGTGACCCGGGCGTGCAGAAGGAGACCACCGGCGACTCGGCCGGCGGCGGCCAGAACATCGGCTTCATCGAGGACGGCGACTGGTGGTCGCTGGCCCCGGCCAGCCTGACCGGGGTCGACTCGATCCGGTTCCGGGTCGCCTCGGCCACCCAGGGCGGGCGGATCGAGGTCCGGACCGGGGCCGTCGACGGCCCGCTGGTCGCGTCCGTCAACGTGCCGGGCACCGGCGGCTGGCAGCAGTACGTCGACGTGACCGCCCCGGTCACCGGCCCCGCCCAGGGGACGCTGTACTTCGTCGCCCGGCACCCCACCGGCGGCGCCGGCTCGGTGTTCAACGTCAACTGGATGGACTTCCTCGGCCGGGGCGTGACGGAGAACGCACCGCCGCAGGTCACGGCCAAGGCCACCCCGGCCACCGGCACCGCGCCGGTCACCGTCGCCTTCGACGGCACGGCCACCGACGCCGAGGGCGACACCCCCCTGACGTACGCCTGGGACTTCGGCGACGGCGGGACGGCGACCACCCTGAACGCCACCCACACCTACACGGTGCCGGGTACCTTCACCGCCACCCTGACGGTGACCGACAAGCGGGGCGCCAAGTCGTACGCGAACGTCCCGGTCCGGGTGGACGCGCCGAACACGTCCTGCTTCGGGGCACGCTCGGACGACTTCCTCGGCACCAGCCTGGACAAGACCCGCTGGACGGTGGTCCGGGAGAACCAGCTCTACTCGGTCTCCGGCGGTGCGCTGCGGCTGCCCACCTCGTCCGGTGACCTCTACGGCGGTCGCAACGACGCCACCAACCTGGTCCTCCAGCCCGCACCCAGCGGCGCCTGGCAGGCCACCACGAAGATCACCCTGCCCACCACGGCCGACTACCAGCAGGCCGGCCTGCTGCTCTACGGCGACGACGACAACTACGCCAAGCTGGACCTGCTGCACGCCGGCAGCCGCCGGGTGGAGTTCATCCGGGAGACCGCCGGCACCCCGCGAAACGAGGCGGCCGACAGCGCCGCCGCACCGGCCGGTGACTCCGTTCACCTCCGGCTGACCAGTGACGGGACGAACCTGACGGCGGCATTCTCCGCCGACGGGACGACCTTCACCCCGGTCGGCCGGGCCGCCGCGCTCGCCGGCATCACCAACCCGCGGGTCGGGCTGTACGCCGTCAACGGCGGTACCACCGCCCCGGTGGTGGACGCGGCCTTCGACTGGTTCCAGCTCTCCCCGGACGCGCCGGCCGGCCCGGTCGACCCGTCCGACGAGTTCACCGGCGCCACGCTGGACAAGTGCCGGTGGAACGCGGTGTTGCGGGAGGACCCGGCGGCCTACCGGGTGACCGGTGGCGCGCTGCGGATCGACGTGCCGAAGGGTGACATCTACGGCACCAACAACACCGGGCCGACGAACTTCATCCTCCAGACCGCGCCCGCGGGCGACTGGACCCTGGAGACGAAGGTCGACGGCAGCCTGCTGAGCGAGCAGTACCAGCAGGCCGGCCTGATCGTCCACGCCGACGACGACAACTACCTCAAGTTCGACTTCATCGTGGACAACCAGCCCGGTCAGCCGGTGGCCCGGCGGATCGAGTTCCGCAGCGAGGTCGGCGGGGTGGTGCAGAACCCGCAGCCCCAGGTGAGCAACCTCACCGGGGCGGTGTGGTACCTGCGACTGGCCCGCGCCGGGAACACCTTCACCGCGTCGTACTCGGCCGACGGGCAGGACTGGACGACGCTGCCGGCCTTGACCAGCACCGCCGTCGGGGCCACCCCGAAGGTGGGTCTGTTCACCCTCGGGGCGAACGCGACGGCCTCGAAGACCGCCTCGTTCGACTACTTCCGGCTCGGCACCGGGCCGGTCGACACGACCGCGCCGGTGACCACCGCCACGGTCTCCGGCACCCCGACCGAGGGCTGGCACACCGGGCCGGTCACCGTCATGCTGGCCGCGGTCGACGAGGCCGACGGCAGTGGGGTGGCGCGCACCGAGTACCAGCTCGACGGGGCCACCGGCTGGACCACGTACGGCGGCCCGGTCCAGGTCACCGGGGACGGGGCGCACGAGCTGCGGTTCCGCTCCACCGACGAGGCCGGCAACGTGGAGGCGACGAGGAAGGTCACCGTGAAGATCGACGCCACCGCGCCGGTCAGCTCGGCGGCGTTCGCCCCGGCGAACGACGACGGCTGGCACGCCGGGACGGTCCCGGTGGTGCTCACCTCCACCGACGCCGGTTCCGGGGTGAAGCTGCTGGAGTGGTCGCTGGACGGGGGCGCCTGGACGGCGTACACCGCGCCGGTCGAGGTGACCGGGGACGGCGCGCACGAGCTGCTCTACCGGGCCACCGACGCCGCCGGCAACGTCGAGACGCTGAAGTCGGCGGTGGTACGGATCGACGGCACGAAGCCGACGCTCCTGGTGTCCGGGATCGCCGACGGCCAGCTCTACGGCGACAGCCAGGACGTCCGGATGTCCTGGCAGGCGGTCGATCCGACCTCCGGCATCAAGACGACGACCGGTGTGCTGGACGGCCGGTCGTACGCCAACAACACCCTGCAGGCCATGTACGAGCTGCCGCTCGGCCTGCACGAGCTGACCGTGACCGCGACCGACCGGGCGGGCAACGCCACCACCTCGACGGTCCGGTTCTTCGTCACCACCTCGTTCCGGGACATGCAGAACCTGCTGGACCGGTTCAAGGCGACCGGGCGGCTCTCGACCAAGGCCCACCAGCAGCTGTCAAGCAAGCTGGGCGCGGCCCGGACCGCCGAGGCGGCCGGCAACGACGCGACGGCGGTCAAGCTGCTGACCGAGTTCCGGACGCTGGTCGCCAAGCCCGGTCTGATCGGTGAGGCGGAGATCCGGGACGTACTGACCCGGGACGCCGACGCCATGATCGTCCGGCTCGGTGGCGAGGCCACCCGGGCGGGCGTGACGGCGAACGACGGAAGGCCGGTCCAGGGCGCCGGCCGGCTCGCTGACGATCCCACCCGGATCGCCCGGGGCCGTTCGCTGTAGCGGAAGCGGGGTCCGTTCCCGTCGTCGACCGTGACGGCGGGAACGGGCCCCATCCACACCGACCCGAGTGGAGCCGACCTCGATGCGTACCTGGAGAATCCTCGCCGCCGCACTGACCACGGCGTGCCTGGTGGCACTGCCCACGGCCCCGGCGGCGGCGCACAGCGGAAAACTCAGGCTGGCGGTGGCCGGCGACGGGGCCGGCGGGGTCACCGTGCAGGCCACCTGGGCCGACGGCCACCAGCTGGACCAGCCGGTACGGCTCACCGTCACCGCCAGCGGGGACGCCGGCCGCACGGCCGGGCCACTGCAACTCGAACCAGCCGCGGAGGGGCGCGGCTTCTACACCAGCGGCCCGCTGCTCTCCCCCGGCCGCTGGCAGGTGACGGTCAGCGCGCCGGCACCGTACCGCGCCACGGCGACCGTTCAGGTGCAGGCCCGCGCCGCGCAGTCACCGCCCCCGCCGCCCACCGCCCGACCCGCCGCCGCGGCGGCCGGGGCCGCGGCCGGGCGGACGGAACAGCGGGAGGCCGGGTGGTGGCCGGTCGCGGCCGGTGGGCTCGTCGCCGCCGCGCTGGTGGCGGCGGTGCCGTTGCTACTCGTCCGACGCCGCCGGTCGGCCGCGTGACCGTCACCACCGGCGGACGGCCCGCCGGAGCGGGGTGACACCAGCGGGCACTCGTCGTGGCGACGGGTGCCCGCTGGCGGACGTGTCAGAGAATGGCGTCGAGGGCGTCCAGGTCCTCGTCGGTGGGCTGCCAGGTGCCGGCCGCGGCGTTGTCGCGTACCTGCTCGGGGGTGGTGGCGCCGGCGATCACCGAGGTCACCGCCGGACGGGCGGCCAGCCCGCCGATCGCCACCTGGAGCATCGACAGGCCCCGCTCGGTGGCGTACGCCTCGATGGCCTCGATGGTGTCCCAGTCCGCGGCGGCGAGGCGCTGCGCGTACCGGCCGCCGCCGGAGAGCCGGCTGCCGGCGGGCGGTGCCTCGTTCCGCTTGTACTTGCCGGTGAGCAGGCCGTTGGCGAGCGGGAAGAACGGCAGCAGGCCCAGGCCGAACCGCTCGCAGGCAGGCACGACCTCGGTCTCGACGGAGCGTTCCAGCAGCGAGTAGTGGTTCTGCGCGCTGATGAACCGGGCCCGCCCGCTGGACGAGGCGACCCAGTCGGCGTCGGCGATCTGCCAGCCGGCGAAGTTGGAGTTGCCGAGGTAGCGCACCTTGCCGGCGTGCACCAGGTCGTCCAGGGCGGCCAGCGTCTCGTCGATCGGCGTGCCCGGGTCGGGCTCGTGCATCTGGTACAGGTCGATGTGGTCGGTGCCGAGCCGGCGCAGCGACGCCTCCACCGCCCGGGCGAGGTAGCGGCGGGCGCCCCGGGCGCCGAGGTCGGGCCCGTTCATGCCGTGCATGTCCATGCCGAACTTGGTGGCCACCACCACGTCGTCCCGGCGCCCCTTGAGCGCCTGGCCGAGCAGTTCCTCGGAGCCACCCTGCGGCTCGCCGTAGATGTCGGCGGTGTCGAAGAAGTTGATCCCGGCGTCGAGCGCGGCGTCGACCACCGCCCGGGTGCCGTCGAGGTCGAGCTTGCGGCCGAAGTTGTTGCAGCCGATGCCGACCACGGACACCACGAGCCCGGAGTCGCCCAACCGGCGGTAGGTCATCTCAGTCACGAGATCCACTCTATGCCCGCCCCGGGACCGCCGGCCGCGGGACCGCAGGCCCGGGGACGGGTCAGCGCACGTCCCACACCGGTTCCGGGGTCTCCACCACCTCGCCGTCGCCGCCGAACAGCACGAACCGGTCGAAGGAGCGGGTGAACCAGCGGTCGTGGGTGACCGCCACCACCGTCCCCTCGAAGGCGGCCAGCCCCGCCTCCAGCGCCTCGGCGGAGGCGAGGTCGAGGTTGTCGGTCGGCTCGTCGAGCAGCAGCAGGGTCGCCCCGGACAGCTCCAGCAGCAGCACCAGGAAGCGCGCCTGCTGCCCGCCGGAGAGCGTGCCGAAGCGCTGGTCGCCCTGCGCGGCCAGCTCGTACCGGCTGAGCGCCGCCATCGCGGCGTGCCGGTCCATCCCGGCCCGGTGCTCGTCGCCCCGCCAGAGGACCTCGACCAGGGTCTTCTCCACCAGTTCCGGCCGGTCGTGGGTCTGCGAGAAGTGGCCGGGCCGGACCCGCGCGCCGAGGCGCACCGTGCCGTCGTGGGCCACCGGGGCCAGCGCGACGCCGCCGTCGACCGGGCCGTTGGCCGGGTCCGGGTCGGTGCCGCCCCGGGCCAGCAGCCGCAGGAAGTGCGACTTGCCGGTGCCGTTGGCGCCGAGCACGGCGACCCGGTCGCCGTACCAGAGTTCCAGGTCGAAGGGGTAGGTCAGGCCGTCGAGCTCCAGCTGTTCGCAGATGACCGCGCGCTTGCCGGTCCGCCCGCCGGCCAGGCGCATCCGGATGTCCTGGTCCTTCGGGGGTACGGGCGGCGGCCCGGCCTCCTCGAACTTGCGCAGCCGGGTCTGCGCGGCCTGGTACCGCGAGGCCATCCCGGCGTTGTACGCGGCCTTCTGCTTGTACATCAGCATCAGCTCGCGCAGCTTCTGGTGTTCCTCGTCCCACCGCTTGCGCAGCTCGTCGAGGCGGTCGTGCCGGGCCACCCGCGCCTCGTGCCAGCTGGCGAAGCCGGCCGGGTGCACCCAGGCGCTGCCGCCCTCGACGGCGACCACCCGGTCGGCGGTCCGCGCCAGCAGCTCCCGGTCGTGCGAGACGTAGAGCACGGACTTGCCGGACTCGCGCAGTCGCGCCTCCAGCCAGCGCTTGCCGGGCACGTCGAGGAAGTTGTCCGGCTCGTCGAGGAGCAGCACCTCGTCGGTGCCGCGCAGCAGCAGTTCCAGGGCGAAGCGTTTCTGCTGGCCGCCGGAGAGGGTCCGCACCGGGCGGTCCCGGGCGGCGTCCCAGGGCAGGTCGAGCACGATGGTGGCGACAGTGTCGAAGAGCACCTCGGCGTCGTACCCGCCGGCCTCGCCCCAGGCGGCGAGCGCGTCCGCGTACGCCAGTTGGGCCTTGCCGGCAGCGGTGCTGTACTTGCCGCGCAGCTCGGCCGACCGCATGGCCGCCTCGGTCCCGGCGAGGCGGCGGCCGGCGTCGCGCAGCGCCGGCGGGGCGAGCGAGAGCGCCAGGTCGGCGAGCGTGCTGTCGTCCCCGATCATGCCGATGAACTGCCGCATCACGCCGAGGCCGCCGAACCGGGCGACGGCACCGGTCTTCACCGGCAGGTCGCCGGCGACCATCCGCAACAGCGTCGTCTTACCGGCGCCGTTCGGGCCGACCAGGGCGACCTTGGCGCCCTCACCGACCCGGAACGACACGTCGGCGAAGAGTTCCCGGCCGTCGGGCAGGATGTGCCCGGCCCCTGCCACGTCCACGTATCCCACGCCGGCATCCTGCCCGAGCGGCCGGGCCGAGCGACACTCGATTACCGGGTGACCCGCAGCACCCGGTAGCCCTTCTGGCTGGCGTGCCGTTCGACCTGCCAGCCCTCGTCGACCAGCCAGCGGTGCAGCGAGTCGCCGCCGAGGTGGCGGGCCACCACCAGCCAGGCGACGCCGTCGGGGGCGAGCCGGGGCAGCCAGCGGCGCAGCAGTTCGTGCAGTTCCGCCTTGCCGATCCGGATCGGCGGGTTGGACCAGATCTGGGCGAAGGTGACGTCGGCCGGCACCTCTTCCGGGGCGACCGCCCGGACGCGGTCGGCGGCGCCGACCCGGCGGGCGTTCTCGGTGGTGAGGGCGCGGGCCCGCGCGTTGACGTCGACCGCCCAGACGGTGGCCGCGGGCGCGGTGCTGGCCAGCACGCAGCTGATCGGCCCGAAGCCCGAGCCGATGTCGAGCAGCTCACCGCCGGTGGCGGCGGCCGGCAGTTCGGCCTTGCGCAGCAGGACCGCGGTGCCGGGGTCGAGCCGGTCGGCGGAGAAGACCCCGCCGGCGGAGGCCAGGGTGTAGTCGCGCCCGGCGACGGAGAACTCGACCTCCCGCGGCTGCGCCGCTGCGGTGGGTTCGGTGGTGAAGTAGTGGTCGCCGGTCACGTCCGGCATTCTCCCACCGGCCGGCAGCCCGGTCGCGGTCGCCTCGGCGCGGAGCACCCCGACGCGCCCGCGCCGGAATTTCCCTGTTATTACCCCCTAAAGGGACAATGACCCCTACTCTGGGCGACATGGTGTATCGGTACGAGTCCGATGAGGACGCCTTCGTGGGGTACCCGCGGTCCGGGTCGGACCTGCCGGAGCCCACCCCCACCCCCGGCCCGCCCGCGCCGGCCGGGCCCTCCCCGTCCCGCTTCCCCACCCCGTCGCTGCCGCGGACCATCCGGCCGGGACTTCCGGCCACCGAACCGATCCCGGCCCGCCCACCCGTCCAGATCCCGTCGCCACCCACCCTCCCCCACGGGTACGCCCCGACCGGGCCGCTGGACCCGCCCCCGTCCCGCCGGTCCGGCCGGTCCGGCTCCGGGCGCGGCGGCGGTCGGCTCTGGCAGGTGCTCGTCGGCGGCGCGGCCGTGCTGGTGCTGCTGGCGCTCTGCGGCCTCGGCGTGGCGGCCCTGCTCGCCGAGCGTTCCACGAACAACGACCAGACCGGGGCGGCACCGCCCACCACCGCCGCCCCGGTCGCCGATTCGGCCGCCGGTGAACTCGACTCCCGCGACACCGACCAGCAGCCACTGACCGCCCGGGAGGTCTTCCCCGGCAAGAAGCTGGTGGTGGCCGACGGACGACCCGCGTACGACGTGCTGAAGACGCACTCCGGCGGCAGTTGTGCGGTGGCCGCCACCGGTGAGATCGCCGACCTGCTGGTTCGGCTCGGGTGCAGCCAGGTGGTCCGGGCCACGCTGCGCTCCCCCGACGGCGACCACCTGGTCACCGCCGGCCTGTTCAACCTGACCGACAAGGCCAGCGCGCAACGCGTCCGGGACCGGATCCGGCAGCTGCTCGACGAGCGGCAGGGCCGGTTCAGCGGCCTGGCGGCCGGTGACGGCACCACGGCGGTCACCACCGCCGCGGCCCGGGTCGGCTGGCAGGTACGCGGCCACTACATCGCCTACTGCCTGGTCGTCCGCGCCGACGGCGGCGCCGTGCCGGCCGGCGACACGGCGGTCCGCGAGATCATCTACGACATGATCGAGCTCCACCTCGACAAGGGTGTGCTCGAGCGCCGGGCCGCCGGAGGCACGGCGGTCCAGCCCACCGCGAAGGCGACCGAGGACACCGGCACCCAGCGCGGCACCGACGGCGAGTGAGCCCGCCGGTCGACGGCGACGCGAGGCCCGGTCCGAGTCCTGCGGACCGGGCCTCGTCTCACGTCAGGCCGCAGTGGGCACCCGGGCCCCGTCCAGGGTCAGGATTCGGTGGGGACCCGTAGGCGGCGGGTGAGGTCGGCGCGGCGGGCGTACCCGGCCGGATCGTCCGGGTAGCCGACCGCAACCAGGGTCAACCCGTGCGCCGCCGCGACGGTCACCTCGCTGGAGCGTTCCCGCCGGCTCAGCAGGCTCGCCGGCCACTCGACCGGCCGCCGGCCGTCGCCGGCGACCAGCATCGCGCCCACCAGGCTGCGCACCATCGCCTGGCAGAACGCGTCGGCCTGCACGGTGGCGACGAGGATGCCGTCCGGGTCGCGCCGCCAGTCCAGCCGGGTCACCTCGCGCAGCGTGGTCGCGTTCTCCTTGCGCCGGCAGTACGCGGCGAAGTCGTGCTCCCCCACCAGCCCGGCCGCGGCGGCGTTCAGCGCGGCCAGGTCCAGCGGTCTCGGCCAGGCGAGGGTGTCGTGCCGGCGCAGCGGCTCCGCGCCCCACGGGGCGTCGGTCACCCGGTACTCGTAGCGGCGGAAGTTCGCCGAGAAGCGGGCGTCGAAGTCGGCGGACACCTCGCTCATCGCCCGGACCCGCACGTCGGTGGGGAGCAGCCGGGCCAGCCGGCGCAGCAGCCGGCCGTCGTGCTCCCGCCAGACGGCGGTGGGCAGGTCGAGGTGGCAGACCTGCCCGGTGGCGTGCACCCCGGCGTCGGTGCGGCCGGCCACGGTCAGCCCGGTCGCCGTGCCCGCGCCGAGGACCAGGTCCAGCGTCTCGGTCAGCACCCCGGCGACGGTGCGCCGGGTCGGCTGGGCGGCCCAGCCGGAGAAGCCGGTGCCGTCGTACGAGACATCCAGCCGCAGCCGGGTCCGCTCGTCCACCTCGTACCTCCCGTTCACGCCGTCGGGCCCGGCACCCCAGGAAGGGGTGCCGGGCCCGACGATGGTGCCTCTGCTCAGGCCTTCTTGTCGGTCTCGGCGGCCTCGTCGCTGTCCTCGCGGGCCTCGACGGTGTCACCGGACACCGACACCGGCGCCTCGGAGTCCTGGTCGACCGGGGTCGACTGGGGGGTCTCCTCGGCCGGGGCGAGAGCCTCGACCTTGTCCTGCTGCGCGGCCTTGCGGGCGGCGGTCTTCTTGTTCGCCTTCGGCTCGGCGACCTGCAGCTCCTCGACCAGCTCGATGATGGCCATCGGAGCGGCGTCACCCTTGCGCGGACCGGTCTTCACGATCCGGGTGTAGCCACCGTTGCGGTTGGCGTACCGGGGCGCGATCTGGTCGAACAGGGCGTAGACCACGTCCTTGTCCTTCACGACGCCCAGCACCCGCCGGCGCGACGCGAGGTCACCGCGCTTGGCCTTGGTGATGAGCTGCTCGGCGAGCGGACGCAGCCGCCGGGCCTTCGTCTCGGTGGTCTGGATCTTGCCGTGCTGGAACAGCGCGGTGGCCAGGTTGGCCAGCATCAGCCGCTCGTGCGCGGGGCTGCCGCCGAGGCGGGGGCCCTTGGTGGGCGTGGGCATGCTTGGTGCTCCTCAGGTGTGGCGGCAGCGCGGACTAGAGCTGCTCGGTCTCGCGGTAGTCGTCGGTGTCGTAGTCGGCCTCGCCGAAGGCGTCCACGACGTGCGCCGGGTCGAAGTTCGGAGCCGAGTCCTTCAGCCCGAGACCCATCCCGGCGAGCTTCATCTTGACCTCGTCGATCGACTTCTGACCGAAATTCCGGATGTCGAGGAGGTCGGCCTCGGTGCGCCCGATGAGCTCACCAACGGAGTTGATGCCCTCGCGCTTGAGGCAGTTGTAGGAGCGGACGGTGAGGTCCAGCTCCTCGATCGGCAGGGCCAGGTCCGCCGCGAGCTGGGCGTCCTGCGGGGACGGCCCGATGTCGATGCCCTCGGCGGTCTCGTCCAGCTCCCGGGCCAGGCCGAAGAGTTCCACCAGCGTCGACCCGGCCGAGGCCAGCGCGGTACGCGGGCCCATGGACGGCTTGGTCTCGACGTCGATGATCAGCCGGTCGAAGTCGGTCCGCTGCTCGACGCGGGTCGCCTCGACGCGGTACGTCACCTTGAGCACCGGCGAGTAGATCGAGTCGACCGGGATCCGGCCGATCTCGGCGCCGGCCTGCTTGTTCTGCGCCGCCGTGACGTAGCCCCGGCCCCGCTCGACGGTCAGCTCCATGTCGAGCCGGCCCTTGCCGTTCAGGGTGGCGAGCTTCAGGTCCGGGTTGTGCACCGAGACGCCGGCCGGGGGCTGGATGTCGCCCGCGGTCACGTCGCCCGGGCCCTGCTTGCGCAGGTACATGCTGACCGGCTCGTCGTGCTCGGAGCTGACGCAGAGCTCCTTGATGTTCATGACGAGCTCGACCACGTCCTCCTTGACCCCGGGGATCGTGGTGAACTCGTGCAGCACACCGTCGATCTTGATCGAGGTGACCGCCGCGCCCGGGATGGAGGACAGCAGCGTACGACGCAGCGAGTTGCCCAGGGTGTAGCCGAAGCCCGGCTCCAGCGGCTCGATGGTGAACCGGGACCGGGTCTCGTTGATCGACTCTTCGGAGAGAGACGGTCGCTGGCTGATGAGCATTTCTTCTCTTCTCTTCCGGGACGCCCGCTATATGACGCCCACGACACAAACTGTTCCGGTGGCCCGCCCCGGAGGACGGGCCACCGCAACGAGCCCTTACTTGGAGTAGAGCTCGACGATCAGCTGCTCCTGGACCTGGGTGTCGATCACCTGGCGGGCCGGGAGCGAGTGCACGAGGATCTTCATCTGGCTCGGGATCACCTCGAGCCAGGCCGGCACCGACCGCGAACCGGCCTGAGCCTGCGCCACCAGGAACGGGGTGAGCTGCTTGCTCTTCTCCCGCACCTCGATGATGTCGTGCTCCTTGACCCGGTACGACGGGATGTCGACCTTCTTGCCGTTCACCGTGAGGTGGCCGTGCTTGACCAGCTGACGGGCCATGTCCCGGGAACCGGCGAAGCCGGCCCGGTAGACCACGTTGTCCAGCCGCGACTCGAGGATCTGCAGGAGGACCTCACCGGTCTTGGCCTGCTTGCCCACGGCCTCCTCGTAGTAACCGCGGAACTGCTTCTCCAGCACGCCGTAGACACGACGGGCCTTCTGCTTCTCGCGGAGCTGGAGCAGGTACTCCGTCTCCTTCGTGCGGCCGCGGCCGTGCTGCCCGGGCGGGAACGGCCGGGACTCGAACGGGCACTTCGGGCCATCGCACTTGCTGCCCTTGAGGAACAGCTTCATCTTCTCCCGCCGGCAACGGCGGCAGTCAGCACCGGTGTAACGAGCCATCTCTCTCTACCTCTCAGACCCGGCGACGCTTCGGCGGACGGCATCCGTTGTGCGGCTGCGGGGTGACGTCGGAGATCTGCCCGACCTCCAGCCCGACGGCCTGCAACGAACGGATGGCGGTCTCCCGGCCGGAGCCGGGGCCCTTGACGAACACGTCGACCTTGCGCATGCCGTGATCCATCGCCCGACGAGCGGCGGCCTCGGCGGCCAGCTGCGCGGCGAACGGGGTCGACTTGCGGGAGCCCTTGAAGCCGACCTGGCCGGCGGAGGCCCAGGAGATGACCGCACCGGTCGGGTCCGTGATGGACACGATGGTGTTGTTGAAGGTGCTCTTGATGTGCGCCTGCCCGTGGGCGACGTTCTTGCGTTCCTTGCGCCGGACCTTCTTGACAGCGGCTCCGGCACGAGCCTTCGGTGGCATAAGTCTGTGCGCTCCTAGTTGACTTACCGGTTCGGGTTGGAGTCCGGCTTACCTCGGCGGACGCCGACCCGGATTCCGGTTTACGTCTTACTTCTTGCCGGGCTTCTTCTTGCCGGCGACGGTCCGCTTCGGGCCCTTCCGGGTCCGCGCGTTGGTCTTGGTCCGCTGGCCACGCACGGGCAGGCCCCGGCGGTGCCGGATGCCGGCGTAGCAGCCGATCTCGACCTTGCGGCGGATGTCAGCGGCGACCTCGCGGCGCAGGTCGCCTTCAACCTTGTAGTTGCCCTCAATGTGGTTGCGGAGCTGGACCAGCTCCTCGTCCGTGAGGTCCCGAGCGCGCTTGTCCGGCGAGATGCCGGTAGCGGCGAGCGTCTCCAGGGCGCGGGTGCGACCGACCCCGAAGATGTAGGTGAGCGCGATCTCCATCCGCTTCTCGCGGGGGAGATCCACGCCGACTAGACGTGCCATGTGCGGGCGTACTCCTCGTGGTGTTGTGGCGGAGGTCTGGACCCGTCCCACCCCGCTACCGGCCGTCCCGTCCTTCCGACGCTGTCAGCGCCGGCGACCGGGATCGGTCGTGCCCGAGCGGGCCCCGGCCTCCGACCGGGGGTCAACCACGATTGAGTACGCGCTGCGTACCGCTCGCGGCTGGAACGAGCTGGTGATGTGCTGTCTGGATCTGCGGCCCGGACCGATCCGACCGGCCGTGTCACGACCGGTAGGACTGGTTCAGCCCTGGCGCTGCTTGTGGCGCGGGTCGGTGCAGATGACCATGACCCGGCCGTGCCGGCGGATCACCCGGCACTTGTTGCAGATCCTCTTGACGCTCGGCTTGACCTTCACGGTTGCCTTACTTCCCATCTGGCCCGGTGCCGCGACGAGGCGCGACGCCGGACGTCGAAGACGGACACGGGGACGTCCCGGCCGTCGTCAGGATTACTTGTAGCGGTAGACGATGCGCCCGCGGGTCAGGTCGTACGGCGAGAGCTCGACGACGACCCGGTCCTCCGGCAGGATGCGGATGTAGTGCTGCCGCATCTTGCCGCTGATGTGAGCCAGCACCTTGTGGCCGTTCGCGAGCTCCACGCGGAACATGGCGTTCGGCAGGGGCTCGATGACCCGACCCTCGATCTCGATGGCTCCGTCTTTTTTCGGCATGTCCTCCGCTGTCCTGACGTCGGTTACTCCGGACGGCCCACAACGTCTTACACGGGCACCCGATCAAGATCGGAGGCCCGCGCCAGCCGCGGCTCCGACTCCCACCGAAGCGCGTAGTGGGCATGCCGGAGTGGACGCTGTGCGCCGATCAGAAAGTGTACGCCCGCGTGCGGGCCGTCGCCAAACCGGCCACCCCGCCCGTCACCCGCATAAAGGAAAACGGACACCCGATGATGTCTCACCCGCCGGCGGGCCCTGCCGCCGTCCCGCCGTTGCGTCCCGCCGTTTGCGTCCCCGAGCATGACGGCCAGCGCGACGACGGCGTGCAGCAGGTCGGCGCTGGAAGGGGCCTGTCCGATCGAGGGGCGCGGGCCGGAGCGCCTCCGGCCGGGCGAGGTCACCCCGCCGTCTGACGCTTGCGAACCTGATGCCGGCCGGAACACCGCACCCGATCGCCTCCGCCTGGACGAGTTCACCTTGCCGCGAGGCTGGTGGGCCTGACGCCGTCGGGGCATGATGCCCGGCCGTCTCCGGCTGGACGAGCTCATCCCGCCGCGACGCTGACGTGCCTGACGCCGGCCAGGGGCAAGGCGCCCGAGCGCCTCCGGCCGGACGAGCTCACCCCGCCACGACGCAGGTGGGCCTTACGTCCGCGGCGGGAACCGGTGCCCTCTCCGGCGGGACAGGTGACCCCGCCGCGAATCACGTCCGACTGGTACCGACCACGGCGAGTCGTTCACGTCATCAGCTCCAAAGCAGCTCGACAAGCCCAACCGGGCCGGACCTCGAAACCTCCGGCCGAGTCAGCAACCGCGGGAGACGTGGCGGACCGGCCCACGTGGCGGGCCGGCCCACGCGGCGGACCAGCCCACGCGGCGGACCAGCCCACGCGGCGGACCAGCCCACGCGGCGGGTCCGTCGACCGAGGCCGGCGTGGAGGCCGGCGAGCCGCCGGGCCGGGTCAGGACCCGGCGGACCGGGTCGGCTGCCGGGCGGTGACCAGGTCGCCCAGTCGGGCCCGTCCGCCGTCGAAGGCGGTCAGCACCCAGACCCCGTCGGGCAGCAGCGCCATGGAGTGCTCCACGTGCACCGCCATCGACCCGTCCCGGGTGACGACCGTCCAGCCGTCGGCCAGTTCGACGGTGCGCGGCGACCCCATGGTGATCATCGGCTCGATCGCCAGCGCCAGGCCCGGCACCAGGCGCGGGCCCTTGCCCGGCCGGCCGTGGTTGAGCACGTGCGGGTCCTGGTGCATCTCGGTGCCGATGCCGTGCCCGCCGTAGCCGTCGACGATGCCGTACCGGCCGCCCTTGCGGACCGCGTTCTCCACCGCGTGCGAGATGTCGGTCAGCCGGCCCCTGCCGCTGGCGGCGCCCCGCGCCGCGGCAGCGATCCCGGCCCACATGGCGTCCTCAGCCACCTCGGCCATCTTCAGCAGCGCCGGGTCGACCTCGCCCACCGCCACGGTGATCGCGGCGTCGCCGTGCCAGCCGTTCAGCACCGCGCCACAATCGATGGAGATCAGGTCACCGTCGCGGAGCACCTGCTGCGCCGACGGGATGGCGTGCACCACCTGCTCGTTGACCGACGAGCAGATCGAACCGGGGAAGCCGTGGTAGCCCTTGAACGAGGGGATCGCCCCCGCCTCGCGGATCGTCGACTCGGCGATCGCGTCCAGGTCGGCGGTGCTGACCCCGGGCGCGACGGCCTCCCGCATGCGACGCAGGGCCTCGGCGACCACCAGGCCGGCGGCCCGCATCTTCTCGATCTGGTCGGGGGTCTTCAGCTGGATGTCCAGCTGGGGACGGCGCATGGAGCGGTTACCTTTCGTTGCCGGACAGCGATCAGCGGGGCACGTCGCACGTACCCCGCTGTTCGCACTCTATCCGCCGGATCCCGGCCGGGACCTCAGCCGCCGTACGACCGCAGCGCGTCGATGGCGCGGACCGTGACGTCCTCCACCGGCCCGGTGGCGTCTATCCCGACCAGCTTGCCCTGGGCGCCGTAGTAGTCGACCAGCGGCGCCGTCTTCTCGGCGTACTCCCGCAGGCGGGCCGCGATGGTCTCCGGCTTGTCGTCGTCCCGCTGGAACAACTCGGCGCCGCAGCGGTCGCAGATGCCCTCACGCGTCGTGGCGTCGAACTCGACGTGCCAGATCTTGCCGCAGCCCCGGCAGGTGCGCCGGCCGGAGAGCCGCCGGATCACCTCGTCGTCGTCGACGACCAACTCCAGCACCAGGTCCAGCGCGGTGCCGAGGTCCGCGAGGAGCTTGTCCAGCGCGGCAGCCTGCGGTGTCGTACGCGGGAAGCCGTCGAGCAGGAAGCCCTCGGCGGCGTCCGGCTCGGCGAGCCGGTCCCGCACCATGTTGATGGTGACCTCGTCGGGAACCAGCTTGCCGGCGTCCATGTACCGCTTGGCCTCGACGCCCAGCGGCGTGCCCTGCGAGACGTTCGCCCGGAAGATGTCGCCGGTCGAGATCTTCGGCACAGAGAGGTGCGCGGCGATGAACTCCGCCTGTGTGCCTTTGCCCGCGCCCGGCGGGCCAACCAGAACGAGTCGCATCTACCGCAGGAACCCTTCGTAGTTCCGCTGCATGAGTTGGCTCTCGATCTGCTTCACGGTCTCGAGACCGACGCCGACCATGATGAGCACAGCGGTGCCGCCGAACGGGAAGTTCTGGAACTGCTGGCTGTTCAGCCAGATGAAGAAGAAGTTCGGCAGGATCGCGACGATGCCCAGGTACAGCGCGCCCGGCAGGGTGATCCGGCTGAGGATGAAGTCGAGGTACTCGGCGGTCGGCTTGCCGGGGCGGATGCCCGGCACGAAGCCGCCGTACTTCTTCATGTTGTCCGCGACCTCGGTCGGGTTGAACGTGATCGACACGTAGAAGTACGTGAAGAAGATGATCAACAGGAAGTAGATCGCGATGTGCAGCGGCGAGGCCGGCGCCACGATGTTGTTCTGGATCCAGGCCTGGGTCTTGCCCGGGTTGTTCGGGTTGAAGAACTGGAGCGCCAGCTGCGGCAGGTAGAGCAGCGACGAGGCGAAGATGACCGGGATGACACCCGCCTGGTTGACCTTCAGCGGGATGTAGGTCGAGGTGCCGCCGTACATCCGCCGGCCGATCATCCGCTTGGCGTACTGGACCGGGATCCGGCGCTGCGCCTGCTCGATGAAGCAGACCGCGGTGATGACCACCAGGACCAGGGCGAGCACCAGGACGAACTTCGCCCAGCCCTCGTTGGTCTTGATCTTCCAGCCCTCGCTGGGGAGCCGGGCGGCGATCGAGGTGAAGATGAGGACCGACATGCCGTTGCCGACGCCGCGGTCGGTGATCAGCTCGCCGAGCCACATCACCATGCCGGTGCCGGCGGTCATGGTCATGACCAGGATGGTCAGCGTGAGCCAGTTCGGGATGCCGGTGCCCTCGGGCACGATCGGGAACTGGTCGCACTGGTTGTTGAAGAGCTGACCGGAGCGGGCCAGCGCCACGAAGGCCGACGACTGGAGGATGCCCAGGCCGAGGGTCAGGTAGCGGGTGTACTGGGTGATCTTCGCCTGGCCGGCCTGGCCCTCCTTGCGGAGCTGCTCCAGCCGCGGGATGACCACCGTGAGCAGCTGCAGGATGATCGACGCGGTGATGTAGGGCATGATGCCCAGCGCGAAGACCGAGAGCTGCAGCAGCGCACCCCCGGAGAACAGGTCCAGCAGGTTGAGCACCCCAGTGTTCTGGCCCTGGATGGTGTCGAGGCACTTCTGCACGTTGCCGTACGAGACGCCGGGGCTGGGCAGAGTGGCGCCGAGCCGGTAGACCGCGATGATGCCTACTGTGAACAGCAGCTTCTTGCGCAGGTCAGGCGTACGGAACGCACTGAGAAAGGCGGACAGCAACTTCTTCCTCCTGCGCGAGGCGGGCCGCCGGTGATCCCTGGCGGGGCGGGGTGGGTGCCGGGCGAGCGCCCGATATCCATAGCTGGGAAGGGACTCTAACAGCCCGCTCCCCGTCCGGGCAGATGCGCCCGGCTACATAAACCGAATCCGATGTTACCCGGCGCACACATGCCGGGGAGAGCATGGCGCCCGCCCAGTCGCGGACAACTGAGCGGGCGACATGTGACGTGCCTTACAGCTCGGTGACGGAGCCACCGGCGGCGGCGATCTTCTCCTTGGCCGACGCACTGAACGCGTGCGCCGAGACCTGGAGAGCCACACCACCGAGGTCGCCGGTGCCGAGAACCTTGACCGGCTGACCCTTGCGGACCGCGCCGGCCTCGACCAGCTCCTGCGGGCCGACCTGGCCGCCGTTCGGGAAGAGCTCGGCGAGCCGGTCCAGGTTGACCACCTGGAAGACGACCTTGAACTTGTTCTTGAAGCCCTTCATCTTCGGCAGGCGCATGTGGATGGGCATCTGCCCACCCTCGAACGCCGCCGAGATGTTCTTACGGGCCTTGGAGCCCTTCGTACCGCGACCGGCGGTCTTGCCCTTGGACGCCTCACCGCGACCCACACGGGTCTTCGCGGTCTTGGCGCCCGGGGCCGGGCGCAGGTGGTGAACCTTGATCGTCATTACTCGACCTCCTCGACCTTCACGAGGTGGTTGACCGCGAAGATCATGCCGCGAATCTCGGGCCGGTCCTCCTTGACCACCACGTCGTTGATCCGCTTCAGACCGAGCGAACGCAGCGAGTCACGCTGGTTCTGCTTGGTCCCGATCTCGGACCGGACCTGGGTGACCTTCAGGCGTGCCATCAGGACGCCACCCCCGCCCGCGACGCCAGCATCGCGGCCGGCGCTACGTCCTCGACCGGCAGACCACGACGGGCCGCGACGGCCTCCGGGGACTCGAGCCCCTTCAGCGCCGCCACCGTGGCGTGCACGATGTTGATCGGGTTGGACGAGCCGAGGCTCTTGGAGAGCACGTCGTGGATGCCCGCGCACTCCAGTACGGCACGCACCGGACCACCGGCGATGACACCCGTACCGGCGGAGGCCGGCTTGAGCAGCACCACACCGGCGGCGTCCTCGCCCTGCACCGGGTGCGGGATCGACTGACCGATCCGCGGCACCTTGAAGAAGTGCTTCTTGGCCTCCTCGACACCCTTGGCGATCGCCGCGGGCACCTCCTTGGCCTTTCCGTAGCCCACGCCGACGGTGCCGTCGCCGTCGCCCACGATCACCAGGGCGGTGAAGCTGAAGCGACGACCACCCTTCACGACCTTGGCGACGCGGTTGATCGCGACGACCCGCTCGAGGTGCGGGGTCTTCTCGACGGGCGCGTTTCCGCGGCCGCCCTCACGGCGGTTGTCGCGGCGACCACCCTCGTTGCCACCGGACCCGCCGCCACGGCGCTGTTGACCTGGCATCAGCAGCCTTCCTTATCTCTCGTGACGGGGTTTCTAGAACTCGAGCCCGGCTTCGCGGGCGGCATCGGCAAGCGCGGCGACCCGCCCCGCGTACCGGTTGCCACCGCGGTCGAAGACGACCTTGGAGACGCCGGCGGCCTTGGCCCGCTCGGCGAGCAGGGCGCCGACCTTGCCGGCCAGGGCGCTCTTGTCGCCCTCCGCACCACGCAGCGAGGCGTCCAGGGTCGAGGCCGACGCCAGGGTGTGACCCTTGGTGTCGTCCACGATCTGGGCGACGATGTGCCGCAGGGAACGGGTGACCACCAGGCGGGGGCGCTCGGCGGTGCCGCTGACGTTCTTGCGGACCCGGAAGTGCCGGCGCGCACGCCCGACGGCACGCTTGGCGGCGACGCCGCGGCGGCGCTTGAGCAGCGTGGCGCTCACTTCTTACCTGCCTTTCCAGCCTTGGCCTCGCAGGGGCGGATGACCTCGCCCATCACTTCTTACCTGCCTTACCGGCCTTGCGGCGGATGACCTCGCCCTGGTACTTCACGCCCTTGCCCTTGTAGGGCTCCGGCGGGCGGATCTTCCGGATGTTGGCGGCGACCTCACCGACCTGCTGCTTGTCGATGCCGGCCACGTGGAACAGCGTCGGCTTCTCCACCGTGAAGGTGATGCCGTCCGGAGCCGGCACCAGCACCGGGTGCGAGAACCCGAGCGCGAACTCAAGGTCCTTGCCCTTGGCGGTGACGCGGTAACCGGTACCGGCGATCTCCAGGCTCTTGCGGTAGCCCTCGGTCACACCGACGATCATGTTGGCGACCAGGGTACGGCTCAGGCCGTGCAGTTCCTTGGCCTTGCGCTCGTCGTTCGGCCGGTTGACGTGCAGCTGGCCGTCCTCGCCCCGCTCCGCCCTGATCGGCTCGGCGAGCGTGTGCGACAGCTCGCCCTTCGGGCCCTTGACCTTGACGGTCTGGCCGTCGATGGTGATGTCGACGCCGGCCGGTACCGGGATCGACTTACGTCCAATACGCGACATTTCTACCTGTCTCCCGTTACCAGACGAAGGCGAGGACTTCCCCGCCAACGCTCCGCTTGCGGGCCTGCCGGTCGGTGAGCAGCCCCTGGGACGTCGAAATGATCGCCACGCCCAGCCCGCCGAGCACCCGCGGGAGCCCGTCCGACTTGGCGTACACCCGGAGACCGGGCTTGGACACGCGCTTGATGCCGGCCAGGCTCCGCTCGCGGTTCTGGCCGTACTTCAGCTCGACGACCAGTCGCTTGCCGACGGCGCCCTCCTCGGGCTCCTCGACCGACCATGTGGCGATGTAACCCTCGGCCTTGAGGACCTCGGCGATGTTCGCCTTGATCTTCGAGTAGGGCATCTTCACCTGGTCGTGGTACGCCTGGTTGGCGTTACGCAGACGCGTGAGCATGTCTGCGATCGGGTCGGTCATCGTCATGAATTCGTCAGCCTTTCTCGCCGGGGTTCCCGGGGCGTTCCGCCCCGGGCCTACGGCGAAGAGCAATAGCTATTACCAGGAAGCCTTGGACACGCCGGGCAGCTCACCGCGGTGGGCCATCTCCCGGATGCACACCCGGCAGAGACCGAACTTGCGGTAGACCGCCTTCGGACGCCCGCACCGCTGGCAGCGGGTGTAAGCGCGAACCGAGAACTTCGGCTTCGCGGCCGCCTTGATGATCAGCGCCTTCTTGGCCATCTCAGTTCTCCTTGAACGGGAAGCCCAGGAGCTTGAGCAGCGCCCGGCCCTCGTCGTCGGTCGTGGCGGTCGTGACCACCGTGATGTCCATGCCCCGCTGCCGATCGATCTTGTCCTGGTCGATCTCGTGGAACACCGACTGCTCGGTCAGACCGAACGTGTAGTTGCCGTGCCCGTCGAGCTTGCGCCCGTCCAGACCGCGGAAGTCGCGGATACGCGGCAGCGCGATCGACAGCAGCCGGTCCAGGAACTCCCACATCCGGTCGCCGCGCAGGGTCACCTTCGCGCCGATCGGCATGCCCTCACGCAGCTTGAACTGCGCGATGGACTTGGTCGCCCGCCGCACCTGCGGCTTCTGGCCGGTGATCGTGGCCAGGTCGCGGACCGCGCCATCGATCAGCTTGGCGTCGCGAGCGGCCTCGCCGACACCCATGTTGACGACGATCTTGACCAGCCGCGGAACCTGCATGGGGTTCGCGTAGCTGTGCTGCTCCTGCAGCTGCGCCACGATCTCGTTACGGTACCGCTCCTTGAGGCGCGGCATGGTCTTGGTTTCGGTAGCCGTGGTCATCACAGGTCCTTACCGGTGCTACGCGCGATGCGGACCTTCTGGCCGTTGTCGTCGATCCGGTACCCGACGCGGGTCGGGTTCCCGTCGGAGTCCAGGACCTGCACGTTGGAGACGTGGATCGGGGCCTCCTGGGTGACGATGCCACCGGTCTTGGCGCCGCGCTGGGTGGTGCTGATGCGGGTGTGCTTCTTGACCCGGTTCACGCCCTCGACCAGGATCTTGTCCTGCCGCGGGTAGGCCGCGATGACCTTGCCCTTGGCGCCCTTGTCCTTGCCGGCGATGACGACGACCGTGTCGCCCTTCTTGACCTTCACGGTCACAACACCTCCGGCGCGAGGGAAATAATCTTCATGAACCGCTTGTCCCGCAGCTCACGACCCACCGGGCCGAAGATACGGGTACCACGCGGGTCCCCACCGTCCTTGATGATGACGGCGGCGTTCTCGTCGAAGCGGATGTACGAGCCGTCCGGCCGCCGCCTCTCCTTGGCGGTGCGGACGACGACCGCCTTGACGACGTCGCCCTTCTTCACACCGGCACCCGGGATCGCGTCCTTGACCGTGGCCACGATGACGTCGCCGATGCTCGCGTAGCGCCGACCGGAGCCACCGAGAACCCGGATGCACAGGATCTCCCGGGCACCCGTGTTGTCGGCGACGCGCAGTCGCGACTCCTGCTGAATCACGTCTATCTCCTATGTCTGCCGGTTCTCCGGCCGCCCGGAGGCGGCCGGAGCCTGGCGGAACCTGCGCCCGACCGAAATCGGCCGAGCTCGAGCCTTCGCTACTTGGCCTTCTCGAGGATCTCCACGATCCGCCACCGCTTGGTAGCGGAGAGCGGCCGGGTCTCCATGATCAGGACCCGGTCGCCGATGCCGGCCGAGTTCTGCTCGTCGTGCACCTTCAGCTTGCTGGTCCGGCGCATGATCTTGCCGTACAGCGCGTGCTTGACCCGGTCCTCGACCTCGACAACGACGGTCTTTTCCATCTTGTCGCTGACCACGAGGCCCTCACGCACCTTGCGGCGGGCCCGCGCGGCGGCGGTGGTGGTGTTCTCGCTCATGATGCAGTCACCTCAGTCGGCGCGGCCGAGAGACCCAGCTCGCGCTCACGCATGATCGTGTAGATCCGGGCGATCTCCCGACGGATGACCTGCAGCCGCCGGTTGTTGTCCAGCTGCCCGGTTGCGGCCTGCACGCGGAGGTTGAACAGCTCCGCCTTGGCCTCGCGCAGCTTCGTGACCAACTCCTCGTCGGAGAGTTCACGCAGCTCGCCAGCCTTAACGCCCGCTGCCATCAGGATTCACCCACTTCGCGCGTAACAATGCGGCACTTCATCGGGAGCTTGTGAATCGCGCGACGCATCGCCTCTCGCGCGATCTGCTCGTTGGGGAAGGACATCTCGAAGAGAACCCGCCCCGGCTTGACGTTGGCGACCCACCACTCGGGCGAGCCCTTACCGGAGCCCATCCGGGTTTCCGCCGGCTTCTTGGTCAGGGCCTGGTCCGGGAAGACCGTGATCCAGACCTTGCCGCCACGCTTGATGTGACGGGTCATCGCGATACGCGCCGACTCGATCTGGCGGTTGGTCACGTACGCCGGCTCGAGAGCCTGGATCCCGAACTCGCCGAACACCACCCGGTTACCACCCTTCGACGCGCCGTGGCGGTCGGGGTGGTGCGGCTTGCGGAAGCCCTTCGGGGGCTTGCGCGGCATCAGCATCTGTCAGCCCTCCTGCTGCGTTTCTGCCGCGGCGGCGACGGCGGAAGCATCCACCGGCTCGCCACTCGGCGTCTCGGCCTGCTGAGCGATGGTGGTCGCAGCAGCCCGGCCGGCCTCGGTGCCACCGGCGGTCGTGCCGGACGAACCCGACCGGCCACGGCGCGGCCGCTCGGGGCGGTCGCCGCGGTCACGGCGCGGGCGGGACGGACCGGCCTCGGCCGGAGCCTCCCGGCCCGGGACCGCGTCGCCCTTGTAGATCCAGACCTTCACGCCGATCCGGCCGAAGGTGGTACGGGCCTCGAAGAAGCCGTACTCGATGTTGGCCCGCAGCGTGTGCAGCGGGACCCGGCCCTCGCGGTAGAACTCGGTGCGGCTCATCTCGGCGCCGCCGAGTCGACCCGACACCTGGACCCGGATGCCCTTGCAGACCGGGTTCTTCATCGCCGACTGCATGGCCTTGCGCATCGCCCGACGGAAGCTGACCCGGCTGGACAGCTGCTCGGCGACGCCCTGGGCGACGAGCTGCGCGTCCGACTCGGGGTTCTTCACCTCGATGATGTTCAGCTGCACCTGCTTGCCGGTGAGCTTCTCCAGCTCGCCGCGGATCCGGTCGGCCTCCGCACCCTTACGGCCGATGACGATGCCCGGCCGGGCGGTGTGGATGTCCACGCGGACCCGGTCGCGGGTGCGCTCGATGTCGACCTTGGAGATGCCGGCGCGCTCGAGGCCCTTGGACATCATCCGGCGGATCTTGACGTCCTCGCCGATGTAGTCCTTGTAGAGCTTGTCCGCGAACCAGCGGGACTTCCAGTCGGTCGAGATGCCGAGCCGGAACCCAGTGGGGTGAACCTTCTGACCCATTACTCGGCGCCCTCCGTCTTGCTCTCCGTCTCAGCGGCCTCGGCCTGCTGCGCCGGGGCGGCCTTCTTCGCCGCGGACTTCTTCGGCGCGGCCGGCGCGACCGCCTCGACCGCCACGGTGATGTGGCAGGTGCGCTTGCGGATCCGGTACGCCCGGCCCTGCGCGCGCGGCCGGAACCGCTTCATGGTCGGGCCCTCGTCGACGAACGCCTCGCTGACGAGCAGCGCGTCGGGGTCCAGCCGCTCGTTGTTCTCCGCGTTGGCGATCGCGCTCGCGAGCACCTTGTACACCTGCTCGCTCGCAGCCTGCGGCGCGAACTGCAGCACCGTGAGCGCCTCCTTCGCGGGCAGGCCGCGGACGAGGTTGACCACCCGGCGCGCCTTCATCGGCGAGATGCGCACGTGCCGCGCAACCGCCCGCGCGCCCGGAAGCACCGGAGCGTCGCCCTTTCCTGGCATCGCTGTAACCCCTTGTTCCTCTATCCGTATGCCCGCGGCGTCAGCGCCGACGGCTCTTCCGGTCGTCCTTCTCGTGACCCTTGAACGTGCGGGTCAGCGCGAACTCGCCGAGCTTGTGCCCGACCATCGCCTCGGTCACGAACACCGGGACGTGCTTGCGTCCGTCGTGCACGGCGATCGTGTGACCCAGCATCTCCGGGATGATCGTCGAGCGCCGCGACCAGGTCTTGATGACGTTCTTCGAGCCCTTGTCGTTCTGCGTCTCCACCTTCTTGAGCAGGTGGTCGTCGACGAACGGGCCCTTCTTCAGGCTGCGAGGCATGTCTTATCTCCCTCAGCCGCGCTTACGCGTGGCGTAGCGGCGGCGGACGATCAGCCGGTCACTCGGCTGGCCCTTACGACGGGTGCGGCCCTCGGGCTTACCCTGCGGGTTGACCGGGTGGCGACCGCCGGAGGTCTTACCCTCACCACCACCGTGCGGGTGGTCGACCGGGTTCATCGCGACACCACGGACGGTCGGGCGCTTGCCCTTCCACCGCATCCGGCCGGCCTTGCCCCAGTTGATGTTCGACTGGTCGGCGTTGCCGATCTCGCCGATGCTGGCGCGGCAGCGCACGTCGACCCGCCGGATCTCACCGGACGGCATGCGAAGGGTCGCGTACGCGCCCTCACGGCCGAGCAGCTGGATGCCGACGCCGGCCGAGCGGGCCAGCTTGGCGCCACCGCCCGGACGAAGCTCCACGTTGTGGATCGTCGTACCGACCGGGATGTTGCGCAGCGGCAGGTTGTTGCCCGGCTTGATGTCCGCGCCCGGCCCGGACTCGACGCGGTCGCCCTGCTTCAGGTCCTTCGGCGCGGTGATGTACCGCTTCTCGCCGTCGGCGTAGTGCAGCAGCGCGATTCGCGCGGTGCGGTTCGGGTCGTACTCGATGTGGGCGACCTTCGCCGGCACGCCGTCCTTGTCGACCCGCTTGAAGTCGATCAGGCGGTACTGCCGCTTGTGGCCGCCACCCTGGTGCCGGGTGGTGATCCGGCCGTGGGCGTTGCGTCCGCCCTTCTTCGGCAGCGGAGCCAGCAGCGACTTCTCAGGCGTCGACCGGGTGATCTCGGCGAAGTCGGCGACGCTGGAGCCACGCCGGCCCGGCGTCGTCGGCTTGTACTTACGGATAGCCATTGTCTACACCCCTCAGCTGACCGGGCCGCCGAAGGCCTCGATACGGTCACCGTCAGCCAGCTTCACGATCGCCCGCTTGGTGGCCTTGCGCTGACCGAAGCCGGTCTTGGTGCGCTTGCGCTTGCCCTCGCGGTTGAGCGTGTTGACCGTCAGGACGCGGACGTTGAAGATCTGCTGGATAGCGATCTTGATCTCGGTCTTGTTCGCGTCCGGGTGCACCAGGAAGGTGTACCAGTTGCGGTTCAGCTCGCTGTAGCTCTTCTCCGAGACGACCGGCGCGACGATGATGTCGCGCGGATCGGCGATCGTGCTCACTTGCCACCCTCCTCGGTGGTCTCGGCGGGAACGCCCAGGAACTCGTCCAGGGCCTCCTTGGTGAAGACCACGTCGTCGGCCACCAGCACGTCGTACGTGTTGAGCTGGCCGGCCTCGATCAGGTGCACCCGCGGCTCGTTGCGCAGCGACACCCAGTTCAGCTCGTCGGTGCTGCTCAGCACGACCAGGACCCGACGGGCCTCGGTCAGCTTGGCCAGCGTGGCCAGAGCGGCCTTGGTCGACGGCTTCTCGCCCGGGACGAAGCCCTCGACGACGTGCACCTGGCCGGCGCGCGCCCGGTCGGAGAGGGCGCCACGCAGGGCGGCGGCCTTCATCTTCTTGGGGGTGCGCTGGCTGTAGTCGCGCGGGACCGGGCCGTGCACCACGCCACCGCCGGCGAACTGCGGCGCGCGGATCGAGCCCTGCCGGGCCCGACCGGTGCCCTTCTGCTTGTACGGCTTCTTGCCGCCACCGGCGACCTCGCCGCGGGTCTTGACCTTGTGCGTGCCCTGGCGGGCCGCCGCGAGCTGGGCCACCACGACCTGGTGCATCAGCGCGACGTTGGCCTGGACGTCGAAGATGTCGGCCGGCAGCTCGACGGAGCCGCTCTTGGCGCCTTCGACGTTGCGGACGTCAACGGTGGTCACTTGGCCGCACCGCCCTTCTTCGCCTTGGTCTTGGCCGCGGTGCGGACCAGGACCAGCGCGCCCTTGGGGCCGGGGATGGCGCCACGGACGAGCAGGAGGTTGTTCTCGGTGTCGACCGCCTGGACGGTCAGGTTCTGGACGGTGTAGCGCACGCCACCCATCCGGCCCGCCATCCGGGTGCCCTTGAAGACGCGACCCGGGGTGGCGCAGGCGCCGATGGAGCCGGGCGAGCGGTGCTTGCGCTCGACACCGTGGCTGGCGCGCAGACCGTGGAAGCCGTGCCGCTTCATCGGGCCGGCGTAGCCCTTGCCCTTGGTCTTGCCGGTGACGTCGATGGCGACGCCGGCCGGGAACTCCTCGACCGTGACCTCCTGGCCCAGCGAGTAGTCCGCGGCGTCCGCGGTGCGCAGCTCGACGATGTGCCGGCGCGGCGCCACGTCCGCCTTCGCGTAGTGCCCGCCCAGCGGCTTCTTGACCTTGCGCGGGTCGATCGTGCCGTAGGCGAGCTGGACTGCGGAGTAACCGTCCTTCTCGGCGCTACGAACCTGGCTGACGACGCACGGGCCGGCCTGAACCACGGTCACCGGGACAACGCGGTTGTTGTCCCAGACCTGGGTCATGCCGAGCTTTGCGCCCAGGATCCCCTTGACTTGCCTGTCCATTTGTCCGGTCCCTACAGCTTGATCTCGATGTCGACGCCAGCCGGCAGGTCGAGGCGCATGAGCGAGTCGACCGTCTTCGGGGTCGGGTCGATGATGTCGATCAGCCGCTTGTGCGTACGCATCTCGAAGTGCTCGCGCGAGTCCTTGTACTTGTGCGGCGAGCGGATGACGCAGAAACGGTTGATCTCCGTGGGCAGCGGCACCGGGCCTGCGACCTGCGCCCCGGTACGCGTCACCGTCTCGACGATCTTCCGCGCCGAGGAGTCGACGACCTCGTGGTCATAGGCCTTGAGCCGGATGCGGATCTTCTGTCCCGCCATGGTGGCTTCTGTTCCTTCTCTCGATGCCGCTGTGTTGCGGGCGCCTGTACCGGCTGGCACAGGCCCACTTCGCCGACCCCCGCGGTCGGGCGTGTCGCGCCCTCGGGCCAGGCTCCGCCCCGGGACTCCAGAGCGGTTCTCAGACCACGCGGTGGGTCAAGGCGCCGATCGCATCACAGCGATCTGGACGCCGTGCGAGGGTGGTTGACCGCCAGGGGCGATCAACCACCCTACGCGCGACTGTTGGCCTCCCGGAGGTCCAGCGTTCACCGGACGCAGGTGACTAACCGTCGTTACGCAACCTGACTAGTATGCCGTACGACCGACGGCAACGCTAATCGGGGTTACCTAGCTCACTTGATGATCTTGGTGACGCGGCCAGCGCCGACCGTACGACCACCCTCGCGGATCGCGAACTTGAGGTTGTCCTCCATCGCGATGGGCTGGATCAGCTTCACGGCCATCGTGGTGTTGTCGCCCGGCATGACCATCTCGGTGCCCTCGGGCAGCGTGACGACGCCGGTGACGTCCGTGGTCCGGAAGTAGAACTGCGGGCGGTAGTTCTGGAAGAACGGGGTGTGCCGGCCGCCCTCCTCCTTGGAGAGGATGTAGACCGTCGCCTCGAACTCCGTGTGCGGGGTCGTGGTGCCCGGCTTGACGACCACCATGCCGCGCTCGACGTCCTCGCGCTTGATGCCGCGGAGCAGCAGACCGACGTTCTCGCCCGCGCGGGCCTCGTCGAGCAGCTTGCGGAACATCTCGATGCCGGTGCAGGTGGTCTTCATCGACTTCTCGCGGATGCCGACGATCTCCACCTCCTCGTTCGGCTTGAGGATGCCGCGCTCGGCGCGACCGGTGACGACGGTGCCACGACCGGTGATCGTGAAGACGTCCTCGATCGGCATGAGGAACGGCTTCTCGGTCTCGCGCTCCGGCTGCGGGATCGCGGTGTCGACCGCGTTCATCAGCTCCATGAGGCGGCCGGTCCACTCCGGGTCGCCCTCGAGGGCCCGCAGCGCCGAGACCCGGACGACCGGCAGGTCGTCACCCGGGTACTCCTGCGAGGAGAGCAGCTCGCGGACCTCGAGCTCGACGAGCTCCAGGAGCTCCTCGTCGTCGACCATGTCGCTCTTGTTGAGCGCCACGACGATGTACGGCACACCGACCTGGCGGGCCAGCAGCACGTGCTCGCGGGTCTGCGGCATCGGGCCGTCGGTCGCCGCGACCACCAGGATCGCGCCGTCCATCTGGGCGGCACCGGTGATCATGTTCTTGATGTAGTCGGCGTGACCGGGGCAGTCGACGTGCGCGTAGTGACGCGCCTCGGTCTGGTACTCGACGTGCGAGATGGAGATCGTGATGCCGCGGGCCTTCTCCTCCGGCGCCTTGTCGATCTCGTCGAACGGCGTGTACGGGTTGAGGTCCGGGTACTGGTCGTGCAGGACCTTCGTGATGGCCGCCGTCAGCGTCGTCTTACCGTGGTCGATGTGACCAATGGTGCCGATGTTGACGTGCGGCTTAGTCCGCTCGAACTTCGCCTTCGCCACTGGTGTCCTCCTGTGGACTTCTTGGTTCGTACGCCCCGGCGCGCCGGTCGGCGCTTAGGACTCTGTCGACAGCCTTTCCGGCCTGACGGCCGGAGAGCTTGGTGGGTTCTGCGGCGATGAAGCCTACAGGCCCGGTCTCACGCAACCCGATCGAGGTGGCCGCGGGCGGGAGTTCCCTCCCGCGACCGACCTCGAACCATCGGATCAACTCAGGTGAGCGTCACTCACCAGTCGCCTTGGCGATGATCTCCTTCGCCACGCTCTGCGGAACCTCGGCGTAGGAGTCGAACTGCATGCTGTAGCTAGCCCGGCCCTGGGTCTTCGACCGCAGGTCGCCGACGTAGCCGAACATCTCCGACAGCGGCACCAGGGCCCGGACGATGCGGGCGCCGTGACGCTCCTCCATCGCCTGGATGATGCCGCGCCGGGAGTTGAGGTCGCCGATGACGTCACCCATGTTCTCCTCGGGAGTGGTGACCTCAACAGCCATCATCGGCTCGAGCAGCGCGGGATCGGCCTTGCGGGCCGCCTCCTTCATCACCATCGAGCCGGCGATCTTGAATGCCATTTCCGACGAGTCGACCTCGTGGTACTGGCCGTCCAGCAGCGTCAGCTTGACACCCACCAGCGGGAAGCCGGCGAGGATGCCGTACTGCATCGCGTCCTGGGCACCCGCGTCCACCGAGGGGATGAACTCCCGGGGGATGCGGCCACCGGTGACGGCGTTGGCGAACTCGTAGGTCGGCGAGTCGTTGTCCAGCGGCAGCGGCTCGACGCTCACGATCACGCGGGCGTACTGGCCGGAACCACCGGTCTGCTTCTTGTGGGTGTACTCGATCTTCTCCACCTTGCGGCGGATCGTCTCGCGGTACGCCACCTGCGGCTTGCCGATGTTGGCCTCGACGTTGAACTCGCGGCGCATCCGGTCGACCAGGATGTCCAGGTGCAGCTCGCCCATGCCGGAGATGACCGTCTGGCCGGTCTCCTCGTCCAGCTTGACGCGGAAGGTCGGGTCCTCCTCGGCCAGCCGCTGGATGGCGGTGCTGAGCTTCTCCTGGTCGGCCTTGGTCTTCGGCTCGATGGCGACCTCGATGACCGGCTCCGGGAAGGTCATCGACTCCAGGATGACCGGGTTCGCCGGGTCGCACAGGGTGTCACCGGTGGTGGTCTGCTTCAGGCCCTGCACCGCGATGATGTCGCCAGCCTTGGCGGAGCTGCGCTCCTCCCGCTTGTTGGCGTGCATCTGGTAGATCTTGCCGATCCGCTCCTTGCGGTCCTTGGTGGAATTGACCACCTGGGACCCGGACTCGATCACGCCGGAGTAGACCCGGACGTAGGTGAGCTTGCCAAGGTGCTTGTCGGTCTGGATCTTGAAGGCCAGGCCGGAGAAGGGCTCCGAGACGGACGGCTTCCGCTGCATCGGGGTCTCGCCGTCGGTCGCCGTGCCCTCGATCGCCGGGACGTCCAGCGGAGACGGCAGGTAGGCGACGACCGCGTCGAGCATCGGCTGGATGCCCTTGTTCTTGAAGGCGGTGCCGGTGAAGACGGGGTTGGCCTTGCCGGCGATGGTGGCCCGGCGGATGGCGGCCTGGATCTCCTCGACGGAGATCTCCTCGCCTTCCAGGTACTTCTCCATCACCGCGTCGTCGACGTCGGCGAGGGTCTCCATCAGCTTCTCGCGCCACTCGGCGGCGGAGTCGGCGAGGTCGGCCGGGATCTCCTCGATCGCGTAGTCCTCACCCTTCTGGGTCTCCCCGCGCCAGGTGAGGGCGCGCATGCCGACCAGGTCCACCACGCCGATGAAGTCGGCCTCGGCGCCGATCGGGATCTGGAGCACCAGCGGGGTGGCCTTGAGCCGGTCGATCATCATCTGCACACAGCGGAAGAAGTCGGCACCGGTCCGGTCGAGCTTGTTGACGAAGCACATCCGGGGGACGTTGTACTTGTCGGCCTGACGCCAGACGTTCTCCGTCTGCGGCTCCACGCCGGCGACACCGTCGTAGACCGCGACCGCACCGTCCAGCACCCGCAGCGACCGCTCGACCTCGACCGTGAAGTCGACGTGACCGGGCGTGTCGATGATCTGGATCGTGTGGCCCTTCCACTCACACTTGGTGGCAGCGGAGGTGATGGTGATACCACGCTCCTGCTCCTGCTCCATCCAGTCCATGACGGCAGCGCCCTCGTGGACCTCACCGATCTTGTACGTGATACCGGTGTAGAACAGGATCCGCTCGGTGGTCGTGGTCTTACCGGCATCGATGTGCGCCATGATGCCGATGTTGCGTACGTTGGCGAGCGCGTCTGCGGCGGCCACTTCAATCCCTACTTATCGTCGTCTCGACACAACTGGTGGCGGTTCCGGCGCCGGTCCGGCGCCGGAACCAGGGTGTTACCAGCGGTAGTGCGCGAAGGCCTTGTTGGACTCGGCCATCTTGTGCGTGTCCTCGCGCCGCTTGACGGCGGCACCCAGACCGTTGCTCGCGTCCAGCAGCTCGTTCATGAGCCGCTCGACCATGGTCTTCTCACGACGGGCCTTGGAGTACGTCACCAGCCAGCGCAGACCGAGGGTGGTCGCGCGGGCCGGACGGACCTCGACCGGCACCTGGTAGGTCGCGCCACCGACGCGGCGGCTGCGGACCTCGAGGGTCGGCTTGACGTTGTCCATCGCCCGCTTGAGGGTGACGACCGGGTCGGTGCCGCTCTTCTCGCGGCAGCCCTCCAGGGCGGCGTACACGATGCGCTCGGCGAGCTGACGCTTGCCGCGCAGGAGGATCTTGTTCACCAGCTGGGTGACCAGGGGCGAGTTGTACACCGGGTCAGCGACCAGCGGCTTCCGCGGAGCGGGTCCCTTACGCGGCATGTCAGCTCTTCTCCTTCTTCGCGCCGTAACGGCTGCGCGCCTGCTTGCGGTTGCGGACACCCTGGGTGTCCAGCGAACCGCGGACGATCTTGTAACGCACGCCGGGGAGGTCCTTCACCCGGCCGCCGCGGACGAGCACGATCGAGTGCTCCTGCAGGTTGTGACCGACGCCCGGGATGTAGGCGGTCACCTCGATCTGGCTGCTGAGCTTGACACGAGCGACCTTGCGGAGCGCCGAGTTCGGCTTCTTGGGGGTGGTGGTGTACACGCGGGTGCACACACCGCGCCGCTGAGGACTGCCCTTCAGCGCCGGGGTCTTGGTCTTGGTCGTCTTGGCCTGGCGGCCCTTTCGGACCAGCTGCTGGATGGTGGGCACCGGGTTTTTCCGCTCCCTTCGACCGCTGTCGCGGCCGCGCCGTCTGCTCGTTAGCCGCCCTGATGGACAGCTCTCCTACATTCCCGGCCAGGGCCACCTGACGGAGGTCCCGGCACCCGCGGTCGGGCGTGTCGCCCGGCTCACGGTCCCGGTGCCGTCGCTCGCGCGCGCACCGGATTGTGTGTTCGCCGGCGCGGTGGACCCTGCGCCGGGTCTTGGACTGTGCCGTGCGGCCGCTCGATCGCCGGAGAAACCGGGTCCCGCGCACGCACGAGTCGCCCGGGCAGGCCCGGGCACAAGGGGAAAGAGTACCTACCACAGCCTCGCAGGTCAAAACGGTATGGTCCCGCGGATCTCGAACCCCGCCGGTCGGCTCGCCGTCGCGCCTGCTCACCCGTGATGGGCACCTACAGCGCCAAGTGTACCGGCTGCCCTCGGAAGCGGCCCGTCGCCCCCGCCGCGACGGTCGTCACGCGAACTGCAGCAGGAGCGCCAGTCCCAGGCCCAGCAGGCAGAGCAGGAGACCCGCCCCGCCGCAGCTGATCCCCGCCGTGGCCAGCCCCCGCCCGGTGAACCGGACCGCTGGTGGCGGCGCCGCCCGCCGGATCTGCCGCCGGGCCAGCAGGCCGGCGACGATCGCGGCCGCCCCGGCCAGCACCCCCGGCACGGTGAACGCCCCGGCCGCCCAGGCCCCGCCGTACCGCGCCAGCCCGACGCCGAAGCAGAGGACCGACAGCGACACCAGGATCGAACCCACCCCGGCCACCAGCGAACCCACGGCGGGCCCGGAGGTCACCGCCGGCACGTCGAGATGGACCACCCCGAAGGGCGTACCCGGCACCGGATCGACCCGCCTGGGCGGTCTGGGCGCCTCCTGCGGCGGCGGGGGCAGCGGCCCCGGACCGAGCGGCGACGGCGGCGGCCACGCGCCGGCCGGCGTGCCACCGAGGTACGCCCCGGTCGGCACCGGGTACGGCCCGGACGGCTGGCCCGGCTGCCCCGGGTACGCCCCGGCGGGCTGACCCGGCGGGAACTGTCCCGGGTACCCACCGGCCGGCTGGCCGGGGTACACCGGCGCGTACTGCCCCGGGTACGGCCCGGACGGCGGCAGCGGCGGCGGCGCGTACCCGATGGGGGCGGCCTCCGGCGGGATGCTGGCGTCCTGGTCCGACCGGTCGCCGGCGGCGGACCCCGGCGGCGACCAGGGCGACAGCTCCGGCCCGGCGGTCGCGTCGCCGGGCGGGGCCGCACCGGCGCCGCCGGGCGCGCCCGTCTCCGGGTGCCCGGCGGGCTGCCCGCCCGGGTCGGCTCCCGACGGCGGCGCCGGTTCGGTCACGTGGTCCTCCTGTCGACAAGCCAGATCCCTCGCCACGCGACGGACACCGGCCAGGCTACCGTCGGCACGCACCACCCCGCAGGGCGCGCACGAGCAAAGCCGCGCTCAGTCCACGTTCGGGGCGAAGTCGTGCCCGAACGGGGCGTCCGCCAGCCGGACCACCCCGATCACCACCAGTGTCACCACGGAAACCGCGACCAGCACCAGACCCGTCCAGGCCAGCCGCTCCCCCTGCCGCAGCCAGGCCGCGCCGGTGAGGTAGCCGCCCGAGGCGTACGCCTCCCGCCGGGCCTGACGGGCCAACTGGAGCGCCACCGTCGCCGGCACCACCCCGCCGACGAACAGCCCGGTCAGCGCCCCGATCAGGCCGAGCGCGAAGACGGCGCGGGCCTTCGTCGCGGGCGCCGGGTCGGGGTCGAGCGGGTGGCGTGGCGGCTGGTGCGCCACGGGCAATTGCCCGGGAGCGGTCGTCATCCCCCCATCATGCCCGCCGGCCCGCACCGGGAACGGGCGCCTCCGCCGGACCGGCCCCGGAACGCGACGAGGCCCCCGGCGGTCACGCCGGGGGCCTCGTCGGTCACTGCTAGCGGTACGACCCGAAGTCGAAGTCGTCCAGCGGCACGGCCTGCCCGCTGGCCGGCCCGAAGCCGTAGTCGGTCTCCGGGTAGCCGGTCATCGAGTAGACCTTGGCCTTCGCCTCCTCGGTCGGCTCGACCCGGACGTTGCGGTACTTGCTGATGCCGGTACCGGCCGGGATGAGCTTACCGATGATCACGTTCTCCTTGAGGCCGACCAGCGAGTCGCTGCGCGAGTTGATCGCCGCGTCGGTCAGCACCCGGGTGGTCTCCTGGAAGGAGGCCGCCGAGAGCCACGAGTCGGTGGCCAGCGAGGCCTTGGTGATACCCATCAGCACCGGGCGACCGGCGGCGGGCTCGCCGCCCTCGGAGACGAGTCGGCGGTTCTCCGACTCGAACAGCGCCCGGTCGACCAGCACACCCGGCAGGAACTCGGTCGAGCCGGAGTCGATGACCGTCACCCGCTTGAGCATCTGGCGGATGATGATCTCGATGTGCTTGTCGTGGATGAGCACACCCTGCGAGCGGTAGACCTCCTGGACCTCCTGGGTCAGGTGGACCTGGACCGCGCGCGGGCCGAGGATGCGCAGCAGCTCGTGCGGGTCGATGGTGCCCTCGGTGAGCTTCTCGCCGACCTCGACGTGGTCCCCGTCGTGGGTCCGCAGCCGGACCCGCTTGGAGATCTTGTCGTAGACGATCTCGTCGCTGCCGTCGTCCGGCACCACGATGATCTTCCGCGACCGCTCGCCGTCCTCGATCCGGATCCGGCCCGGGGTGTCGGCGATGGGCGCCTTGCCCTTCGGAATCCGCGCCTCGAAGATCTCCTGGACACGCGGCAGACCCTGGGTGATGTCCTCACCCGCGACACCACCGGTGTGGAAGGTACGCATCGTCAGCTGCGTACCCGGCTCACCGATCGACTGGGCGGCGATGATGCCGACCGCCTCGCCGACGTCCACGGTCTTGCCGGTCGGCAGCGAGCGGCCGTAGCACGCACCGCATACGCCCAGCTTCGACTCGCAGGTGAGCACGCTGCGCACCCGGACGGTCTCCACCCCGGCGGCGACGATCTTGTCGACCCCGATCGAGTTGATGTCCTGACCCCGCTCGGCGACCACGGTGCCGTCCGGCCCCTTGATGTCGTCGGCCAGGGTACGGGCGTGCACGCTGGTCTCGGCGTGCTCGTGCACGACCAGCTTGCCGTCCAACCGCTCGCCGATCTGCATCGGGATCGCCCGGTCGGTGCCGCAGTCCTCCTCGCGGATGATGACGTCCTGCGAGACGTCCACCAGACGACGGGTCAGGTAACCCGAGTCGGCGGTACGCAGCGCGGTGTCGGCGAGACCCTTGCGGGCACCGTGCGTGGAGATGAAGTACTCCAGCACGGACAGACCCTCCCGGTAGCTGGCCTTGATCGGCCGCGGGATGATCTCACCCTTGGGGTTGGCCACCAGACCACGGATCGCCGCGATCTGCCGGAGCTGGAGCAGGTTACCGCGGGCACCCGAGTTGATCATCTTCCACAGCGGGTTCTCCTGCGGCAGCGCGGTGTCCATCTCCTTGGCGACCTCGTTGGTCGCCTTGGTCCAGATCTCGATGAGCTCGCCGCGGCGCTCCTCGGCGGTCATCAGACCACGCTGGTACTGCTTGTCGATCCGGTCGGCTTCCTTCTCGTACCGCTCCAGGATCTCCCGCTTGCGCGGCGGAGCGATGACGTCCTCCATGCCGATGGTGACGCCGGACCAGGTGGCCCAGTGGAAACCGGCCTCCTTGAGCCCGTCGAGGGTGGCGGCCAGCGCCACCTTCGGGAAGCGCTCGGCGAGGTCGTTGACGATCGCGGAGAGCTGGCCCTTGCGGATCTCGTAGTTCACGAAGCGGTAGCCCTGCGGCAGCGTCTCGTTGAACAGGACCCGGCCGAGCGTGGTCTCCACGGTCAGCGGCTCGCCCTCGACCCAGCCCTCGGGCGCGACCCACGGCTCGGCGCCGGCGCCGTTGTCGACACCGACCACGCCGCGCAGCCGGATCTTGACCGGGGTCTGCAGGTGCAGCTCACCGGCGTCAAAGGCCATCCGCGCCTCGGCGTCCGAGCTGAACGCCCGGCCCTCGCCCTTGCCACCCGGGGTGAGGTGGGTGAGGTGGTAGAGACCGATGACCATGTCCTGGGTGGGCATGGTGACCGGCTTGCCGTCGGCCGGCTTGAGGATGTTGTTCGACGACAGCATCAGGATCCGCGCCTCGGCCTGGGCCTCGGCGGACAGCGGCACGTGCACCGCCATCTGGTCACCGTCGAAGTCCGCGTTGAACGCGGTGCAGACGAGCGGGTGGATCTGGATCGCCTTGCCCTCGACCAGCTGCGGCTCGAAGGCCTGGATGCCCAGCCGGTGCAGGGTCGGCGCGCGGTTCAGCAGCACCGGGTGCTCGCCGATGACCTCTTCCAGCACGTCCCACACGACCGGCCGCTGCCGCTCGACCATCCGCTTGGCGGACTTGATGTTCTGCGCGTGGTTGAGGTCCACCAGCCGCTTCATCACGAACGGCTTGAACAGCTCCAGCGCCATCTGCTTGGGCAGGCCGCACTGGTGCAGCTTCAGCTTCGGGCCGACCACGATGACCGAACGGCCGGAGTAGTCGACGCGCTTGCCGAGCAGGTTCTGGCGGAACCGGCCCTGCTTGCCCTTGAGCATGTCGGAGAGCGACTTCAGCGGGCGGTTACCCGGGCCGGTGACCGGCCGGCCACGACGGCCGTTGTCGAACAGCGCGTCGACGGCCTCCTGGAGCATCCGCTTCTCGTTGTTGACGATGATCTCGGGCGCGCCGAGGTCGATCAGCCGCTTGAGGCGGTTGTTCCGGTTGATCACGCGGCGGTACAGGTCGTTCAGGTCGGAGGTCGCGAAGCGGCCACCGTCGAGCTGCACCATCGGGCGCAGGTCCGGCGGGATGACCGGGACGCAGTCCAGCACCATGCCGAGCGGCGAGTTGCGGGTGTTCAGGAACGCCGCGACGACCTTGAGCCGCTTGAGCGCCCGGATCTTCCGCTGGCCCTTGCCGGAGCGGATGGTCTCCCGCAGGCTCTCGGCCTCGGCGTCGAGGTCCATGTTCTGGACCAGCGCCTTGATGGCCTCGGCGCCCATGCCGCCGGTGAAGTACTCGCCGAAGCGGTCGCGCAGCTCGCGGTAGAGCAGCTCGTCGGTGACCAGCTGCTTCGGCTCCAGCTTGCGGAAGGTGTCCAGCACCTCGTCGAGGCGGTCGATCTCGCGCTGGGCCCGGTCGCGGATCTGGCGCATCTCGCGCTCTCCGCCCTCCTTGACCTTGCGCCGGACGTCCGCCTTGGCGCCCTCGGCCTCCAGCTCCGCCAGATCGGCCTCGAGCTTGGCGGCCCGCTTCTCGATCTCCGAGTCGCGGCTGTTCTCGGACTGCCGCTTCTCGGCGAGGATCTCGTTCTCGATGGTCGAGAGGTCACGGTGACGCGACTCGGCGTCCACGCTCGTCACGACGTACGAGGCGAAGTAGATGATCTTCTCGAGGTCCTTGGGGGCGAGGTCCAGCAGGTAGCCCAGCCGGCTCGGCACGCCCTTGAAATACCAGATGTGGGTCACCGGAGCGGCGAGCTCGATGTGCCCCATCCGCTCACGACGGACCTTGGAACGGGTCACCTCGACGCCACAGCGCTCGCAGATGATGCCCTTGAAGCGGACCCGCTTGTACTTACCGCAGTAGCACTCCCAGTCCCGCTGCGGACCGAAGATCTTCTCGCAGAAGAGCCCGTCCTTTTCCGGCTTCAGGGTGCGGTAGTTGATCGTCTCAGGCTTCTTGACCTCACCGTGCGACCACTGACGGATGTCGTCGGCGGTGGCGAGGCCGATGCGCAGCTCGTCGAAGAAGTTGACGTCGAGCACTATGTCCCCTATGTCGTCGTCTGTACTGCTAGCTAGTGGGTGGGGTCGGGAGCCGGCGAGCCGGCTCCCGACCACTCACCTCAGACCTCTTCGACCGAGCTCGGCTCGCGCCGGGACAGGTCGATGCCCAGCTCCTCCGCGGCCCGGAACACCTCGTCGTCGGTCTCGCGCATCTCCAGGGCCACACCGTCGCTGGAGAGCACCTCGACGTTGAGGCACAGCGACTGCAGCTCCTTGAGCAGCACCTTGAACGACTCCGGGATGCCCGGCTCGGGGATGTTCTCGCCCTTGACGATCGCCTCGTAGACCTTCACCCGGCCGAGAACGTCGTCGGACTTGATCGTCAGCAGCTCCTGCAGGGCGTAGGCGGCGCCGTACGCCTGCATCGCCCAGCACTCCATCTCACCGAAACGCTGACCACCGAACTGCGCCTTACCACCCAGCGGCTGCTGCGTGATCATCGAGTACGGTCCGGTCGACCGAGCGTGGATCTTGTCGTCGACCAGGTGGTTGAGCTTCAGGATGTAGATGTAGCCGACCGCGATCGGGTCCGGCAGCGGCTCGCCGGAGCGACCGTCGAACAGCTGCGCCTTGCCGGAGGAACCGATCAGCTGCTTGCCGTCCCGGTTGGGCAGGGTCGACGCGAGCAGACCGGAGATCTCCTCCTCGCGGGCACCGTCGAAGACCGGCGTGGCCACGTTGGTGTCCGGCTCGGACTCGTGGGCGTCGATCGAACGTAGCGCCTTCTTCCACGCCGTGTCGTCGCCCTCCACGCTCCAACCGGTCTTGGCCACCCACCCGAGGTGGGTCTCCAGGACCTGGCCGATGTTCATCCGGGAGGGCACACCCAGCGGGTTGAGCACGATGTCGACCGGGGTGCCGTCCTCGAGGAACGGCATGTCCTCGATCGGCAGGATCTTGGAGATGACGCCCTTGTTGCCGTGCCGGCCGGCGAGCTTGTCACCGTCCTGGATCTTGCGCTTCTGGGCGACGTACACCCGGACCAGCTCGTTGACGCCCGGCGGCAGCTCGTCGCCGTCCTCGCGGGAGAAGGTACGCACGCCGATGACCGTGCCGGTCTCGCCGTGCGGCACCTTCAGCGAGGTGTCCCGCACCTCACGCGCCTTCTCACCGAAGATCGCGCGGAGCAGCCGCTCCTCCGGGGTCAGCTCGGTCTCGCCCTTCGGCGTGACCTTGCCGACCAGGATGTCGCCGGGGACGACCTCGGCGCCGATCCGGATGATGCCGCGCTCGTCGAGGTCGGCGAGCATCTCCTCGCTGACGTTCGGGATGTCGCGGGTGATCTCCTCCGGGCCGAGCTTGGTGTCCCGGGCGTCGACCTCGTGCTCCTCGATGTGGATCGAGGTGAGCACGTCCTGCTGCACGAGGCGCTGCGACAGGATGATCGCGTCCTCGTAGTTGTGGCCCTCCCAGCACATGAACGCCACGAGCAGGTTGCGCCCGAGCGCCATCTCGCCCTCGTCGGTGCACGGACCGTCGGCGATGACCTGACCGGCCTCGACGCGGTCGCCCTCGAAGACGACCGGCTTCTGGTTGACACAGGAGCCGGCGTTGGAGCGGCGGAACTTGTGCAGCAGGTACGTCCGGCGGTGGCCGTCGTCCTGGTGGATGGTGATGTAGTCGGCGCAGAGGTCCTCGATCACACCGCCGACCTCGGCGACAACGACGTCACCGGCGTCGACCGCGGCCCGGTACTCCATGCCGGTGCCGACCAGCGGCGACTCGGCCTTGACCAGCGGCACCGCCTGGCGCTGCATGTTCGCGCCCATCAGGGCCCGGTTGGCGTCGTCGTGCTCGAGGAACGGGATCATCGCGGTCGCGACGGAGGTCATCTGCCGCGGCGAGACGTCCATGTAGTCGACGGCACCGGGGACCACGTCCTCGGTCTCACCACCCTTACGGCGGCACAGGACCCGGTCCTCGGCGAAGGTGCCGTCCGCCTTCAGCCGCGCGTTGGCCTGCGCCTTGACGAACCGGTCCTCCTCGTCCGCGGTCAGGTAGTCGATCTGGTCGGTGACCCGACCCTCGACGACCTTCCGGTACGGCGTCTCGATGAAGCCGAACGGGTTGACCCGGGCGAAGGTGGACAGCGCGCCGATCAGGCCGATGTTCGGGCCTTCCGGCGTCTCGATCGGGCACATCCGGCCGTAGTGGGACGGGTGCACGTCACGGACCTCGAAGCCGGCCCGCTCCCGGGACAGACCACCCGGGCCGAGCGCGCTCAGCCGGCGCCGGTGGGTCAGGCCCGCCAGCGGGTTGGTCTGGTCCATGAACTGGGACAGCTGCGACGTACCGAAGAACTCCTTGATCGCCGCCACCACCGGGCGGATGTTGATCAGGGTCTGCGGCGTGATGGCCTCGACGTCCTGCGTGGTCATCCGCTCGCGGACGACCCGCTCCATCCGGGACAGGCCGACCCGGACCTGGTTCTGGATCAGCTCGCCGACCGTGCGCAGGCGCCGGTTGCCGAAGTGGTCGATGTCGTCGGCCTCGTAGCCGTCCTCACCGGCGTGCAGCCGGCAGAGGTACTCCACGGTGGCGACGATGTCGTCCTCGGTGAGCGTGCCCGTGGTGATCGGGACGCCCACTTCGAGCTTCTTGTTGAACTTGTAACGACCGACCTTGGCGACGTCGTACCGCTTCGGGTTGAAGAAGAGGTTGTCGAGCAGGGTCTGGGCGTTCTCGCGGGTCGGCGGCTCGCCAGGGCGGAGCTTCCGGTAGATGTCGAGCAGCGCCTCGTCCTGGCCGGCGATGTGGTCCTTCTCGAGCGTGGTCATCATCAGCTCGGACCAGCCGAACCGCTCGCGGATCTGCTCGGCCGACCATCCGATGGCCTTGAGCAGGACCGTGACGGCCTGCCGGCGCTTGCGGTCGATGCGGACGCCGACCGTGTCGCGCTTGTCGATGTCGAACTCCAGCCAGGCACCCCGACTCGGGATGACCTTGACGCTGGAGAGGTCGCGGTCGGAGGTCTTGTCCGGCTGCTTGTCGAAGTAGACGCCCGGGGACCGGACGAGCTGGCTGACCACGACGCGCTCGGTGCCGTTGATGATGAAGGTGCCCTTCGGCGTCATCATCGGGAAGTCACCCATGAACACCGTCTGGCTCTTGATCTCGCCAGTGGTGTTGTTGGTGAACTCCGCGGTCACGAACAGCGGTGCGCAGTAGGTCAGGTCCTTCTCCTTGCACTCCTCGATCGAGGCCTTGACCTCGTCGAAGCGCGGTGCCGAGAAGGAGAGCGACATGGTGCCGGAGAAGTCCTCAATGGGACTGATCTCGTCGAGGATCTCCGCGAGACCCGAGCGTGCGTGCGGGTCGTCCGCCGACCGGCCCTGCCAAGCCTCGTTGCCGACGAGCCAGTCGAAGGACTCGTTCTGGATGGCGAGGAGGTTGGGGACCTCGAGGTGTTCGGTGATCCTGCCGAAAGAAACTCGGCGGGGAGCGAAAGCGCTCGACGTACGACTGGTCTTCGCAGGGCGGGAAGCTGCCAAGATGCGTCCTTCCGAGGACCGGTGCTGCAGAACGGCTGGTACGCGTGCACTCCAATGACCCCACCAGAAATATCCGTAAACGGACATTTCCGCGCAGGGGTCAAGACGGAAGGCAGCGCAAACTAGCAGTGTAGCCGAGAGGCTAACCGCTGTCCAGCCCACCCCGCAGGTCGGCGCGGAACGTGCCTCGGGACCCCGGGAAACCGGGTCTGCCGGGCCGCTCGGAACGCGTCGTTCCTGCCGGGCCGCTCGAGTGTCGCGGCCGGTGGTGCTGCCGCTGCCATTACCCGAGAGGTGGCCGTCGCAAGCGCGGAAGGTCTTGCTGGTGTCAGCGTGCCTGGGAGTCGGTGCCGCGTCAAGGGCCGGTCTCGGGTAGCCGCCCTCTTTCCCACCGTAGGAGCACCGCCAGGCACCGCCGCGGGGCCGTACGCCGGGCGTCGGACGTCCTGCTCACGCCGCTGCCACCGGTAGCCACCAACCACAGCGGGCGGTGACCCGTTCCCGGATCACCGCCCGCCGCGATGCGGTGTGCCCCGGCTCACGTGAGCCGGACGCGCGCCTGGTCGTACCTCAATTACTTGAGGGTGACCTTGGCGCCCTCGCCCTCGAGCTTGGCCTTGGCCTTCTCGGCGGTCTCCTTGTTGACCTTCTCCAGGACGGCCTTCGGCGCGGCCTCGACCACGTCCTTGGCCTCCTTGAGGCCCAGGCCGGTCAGCTCACGCACGACCTTGATGACCTGGATCTTCTTGCCACCGTCAGCCTCGAGGACGACGTCGAACTCGTCCTTCTCCGGCTCGGCCTCGGCGGCGGCCGGGGCGGCACCCGGGCCGGCCATCGCGACCGGAGCCGCGGCGGTGACCTCGAAGGTCTCCTCGAACTGCTTCACGAACTCGGAGAGCTCGATCAGCGTCATCTCCTTGAACGCGTCGAGCAGCTCGTCGGTGCTGAGCTTCGCCATGTCTGGCGTCCTTTCCTGAATCTGTTAGGTAAGAACTGGGTGCGCCGGGAGGCCTCAGGCCGCCTCGGCGCCCTCCTTCTCGCGCTTGTCCTGCAGGGCGGCCGCCAGACGGGCGGTCTTGGAGAGCGGAGCCTGGAACAGGGCCGCGGCCTTGCTCAGGTTGCCCTTCATCGCGCCGGCCAGCTTGGCCAGCAGCACCTCACGGGACTCCAGGTCGGCGAGCTTCGTGACCTCGGCCGCGGAAATGGCCTTGCCCTCGAAGACACCGCCCTTGATGACGAGCTTCGGGTTGGCCTTCGCGAAGTCGCGAAGCCCCTTCGCCGCCTCGACGACGTCGCCCGAAACGAAAGTCAGCGCGGTAGGACCGGTGAACAGCTCGTCGAGGCCGGAGATGCCCGCCTCGGTCGCGGCACGCTTCGCCAGCGTGTTCTTCGCGACCGTGTAGGTGGTCTCCTTGCCGAGCGAGCGCCGCAGCTGGGTGAGCTGGGAAACCGTCAGACCACGGTATTCGGTCAGCACCGCAGCGCCCGCGTTACGGAAGCTGTCGGTCAGCTCAGCGACGGCCGTGGCCTTGTCGGCCCGGATCGGCTTGTCCGCCATGTCCCTCCTCTCTCGTTGCTCGAGGCTGGTCGCCGTCGGCAGGCCGGAAGGGCCTGGGACGGCGGCGGAGGATCACGACAACGAGAAAAGCCCCGGCGCAGGGCGCACGGGGCGAGGGCCGGCACGATCGCCATGGTCGGCGGACCACGGAAAGAGCCGATTTTCGCTTGCCGCCCTGCGCGGGTCGCCCGTCATCGCGGGACCTTCGACCGTGCCGGAGCACGGTGACCAGCGGTCTCTGGGTGGAACTTCGCCACTAGGTTACGCCACGCGACGGTGAGCACCAAATCGCCTCCCGCGTGCGCCCGGTCACTCCCGGCGGCCGGCACCTGTCAGGATAGGCGCGGCGGCGCCCGGCAGCGCCCACCCCACGAGCGCACGCGGCAGGCCGGAGGCCCCCCGCACGGCCGGCGCCGGCTGCTGTCCGGCCCGCTCAGGGGCGGGCGCGACGTCGCCGGGCCCGGCCGGCCAGAGCCACCACGGCCCAGGCCGGCACCGCCGCGCTGAGCAGGAGCGCCGTCGAGGTGGCCAGCGGGCCGGTCAGCGCCCCGGGCGGTCGCCATCACCGGCGGCACCAGCCACGGCGCCACCGAGCCGCTCAGGCCGAGCACCAGGGTGGCCACCCCGCCCACCTCGTCGACCAGGGCGGGGACCAGGTCGCGGGCGGCGGCGTGGAACCTGCCCACGCCGTTGCGGTCGAGCACGACCGCCACCTCGCCCGGCTCGGTCCGGGCCTGCGCCGCTCGCAACACCCGCGGACCGCGCCGGTGGTACCGGAACCAGACGTCCTCCAGCCGCCTGCCGCGAGCCTGCCACAGCCCGGCGAACGGAAGGGGCCCCGCCACGAGTCGTGGCGGGGCCCCTTCGCGGGAGTCGTGCTCAGCCCTCGGCCGAGCCCTCCTGAAGGTTCTTCACCAGGTTCGGGTCGATCGGTACGCCCGGGCCCATGGTGGTGGTCAGGGTGACCTTCTTGAGGTACTTGCCCTTGGCCGCCGACGGCTTGGCGCGGAGGACCTCGTCGAGGACGGCGGCGTAGTTGTCCACCAGCTGGGTCTCGGAGAACGAGGCCTTGCCGATGATCAGGTGCAGGTTGGAGTGCTTGTCCACCCGGAAGGTGATCTTGCCGCCCTTGATGTCCTGGACGGCCTTGGTGACGTCCATGGTCACCGTGCCCGTCTTCGGGTTCGGCATCAGGCCGCGCGGGCCCAGGATCCGCGCGATCCGACCGATCTTGGCCATCTGGTCCGGGGTGGCGATCGCGGCGTCGAAGTCCAGCCAGCCGCCCTGGATCCGGGCGACGAGCTCGTCCGTGCCCACCTCGTCGGCACCGGCGGCGACGGCCTCCTCGGCCTTCGCGCCGGCGGCGAACACGATCACGCGGGCGGTCTTGCCGGTGCCGTGCGGCAGGTTGACCGTGCCGCGGACCATCTGGTCCGCCTTGCGGGGGTCGACGCCGAGGCGCATCGCGACCTCGACCGTGGCGTCGAACTTGACGTTGGTGGTCTCCTTGGCCAGCTTCACGGCCTCGGCGGGGGTGTAGAGCTTCGACCGGTCGATGACGTCGGCGGCCTTGCGGTAGCTCTTGCTGCGCTGCATTTCTGACTACTCCTGTGGTCTCTGGCGGGCCGCGGTGACCGCGTGCCCTCCCACGAACTGATCGGAAAAGTGCTGACCGACGTCAGTCGCTGACGATGATGCCCATCGACCGGGCGGTGCCGGCGATGATCTTCGCGGCCTGGTCGATGTCGTTGGCGTTGAGGTCGACCATCTTCTTCTCGGCGATCTCCCGCACCTGGGCCTGGCTCACCGAGCCGACCTTCTGGCTCTGCGGCACGCCGGAGCCCTTCTCCACACCGGCGGCCTTGAGCAGCAGCCGGGCGGCGGGCGGGGTCTTCAGGACGAAGGTGAAGGTCCGGTCCTCGTACACGCTGATCTCGGCGGGGACGATGTCGCCCCGCTGAGCCTCGGTCTGCGCGTTGTAGGACTTGCAGAACTCCATGATGTTCACGCCGTGCTGACCGAGCGCGGGGCCGACCGGCGGGGCCGGGGTCGCCTGGCCCGCCTTCAGCTGAAGCGTGAACGTCTTGACGAGCTTCTTCTTCGGAGGCATGTCACTTCCTGGGGCTTGGAACTGGGAAAGGTGCCGGCTGCGGGCGCGCACGGTCAGCGCGGTGCGACAGCGACGACGTTCTAGGGTAGCGCAGCGTTCCACCGCCCCGTGCGTCGAGGTCCGTCAAGGTCCGGCGGAAGGGCGGAAACGGGTACGCCGGCGGCGGGCGAACGCCCACCGCCGGCGACCCGGACGTCAGATCTTGGCGACCTGGTTGAAGTTCAGCTCGACCGGAGTCTCCCGGCCGAAGATCGACACCAGCACCTTGAGCTTCTGCTGGTCGGCGTTGATCTCACTGATCGTCGCCGGCAGCGAGGCGAACGCGCCGTCGGTGACGGTGACCGAGTCGCCGACCTCGAAGTCGAGGACCTTGATCTCGGGCTTCGCCTTCTTCTGCTCGGTCTCGACCGCCGGGGCCAGCCACTTCAGCACCTCGTCGAGGCTCAGCGGCGCCGGCCGGTCGGCCCGGTCGGTCGCACCGACGAAGCCGGTGACCCCCGGCGTGTTGCGCACGCAGGAGTACGACTCGGCGGTCAGCTCCATCCGGACCAGGATGTAGCCGGGGAAGACCTTGGCCTGGACCTGGGACCGCTTGCCGTTCTTGACCTCGACCTCTTCCCGGGTCGGCACCTCGACCTGGTAGATGAACTCCTCCATGTCGAGGGAGGTGATCCGGGTCTCGAGGTTGGTCTTGACCTTGTTCTCGTAGCCGGCGTACGAGTGCACCACGTACCAGTCGCCGGGGGCGTAGCGCAGCTTCTGGCGCAGCTCGGCGACCGGGTCGTACTCCTCCTCCGGGGCCGGCTCGGTGGTCGGGAATTCCGGCTCGCTGGCGGCCTCGACCGACTCGTCGCTGGCCGCCGTCGCCACCGTGGACTGCTCGTCCGTGGTCTCGGCGGTCTCGTCGTACTCAGGCACGCTCGCTCACTTCCGTCACTATCGGCTCAGTCGGCCGGTCAGCTGGGGTTGCCGAAGACCCACAGCACGCCCTTCGCGAAAGCGAAGTCGAGAACGCCGACGATCGTCAGCACCACCGCGACGAACGTCACCACCACGGCCGTGTAGGTCAGCAGCTCCTTGCGGGTCGGCCAGATGACCTTACGCAGTTCGGCGACCACTTCGCGGAAGAAACGCGCGATGCGGGCGAACAGCCCGACCCGGTCGGTGTCGGTACGGGTCTTCGGCTTGCTGTCGGCCGAACCGGCGCGGGCCCGCGCGCGGGTCGCTGTGCCGCCCCGGGCTACCGGCTCGTCCGCTCCGGTGGCGTCGTCGTCGGCGGCCACGTCGTCGACGAGCTCGTCGCGCTCGTCGCGCAGACCCTCGTCGCCGGCGTCCTCGCCGCGCCGCTTGCTCTCGGCCACTTCGCCCTCCGTCGCGGGATGTCGGTCGCACGCCGATGGGCGTGCGCGGCGCTGGTCACGCCGGCCGGACCAGCCGTCCCGCGACGGGCCGCGGCCGGCGGACCGGACGAAGGGGCCCGATGCCTCGGAACCACCCCGCCGATGCCACCACCACGGGCCGGACGCCGCCGGTTGGCGGCGCGACCCACGGGAACGGTCAGGCCTGAGGCGCAGGGGTGACAGGACTTGAACCTGCAGCCTGCGGTTTTGGAGACCGCTGCTCTGCCAATTGAGCTACACCCCTGTGCGGCAACGCTCGCCCCGCCCGGCACGAGGGCCGGGCAGGGGTCACTTGCCCCACGGCGGACCAGTGTACGGGTAGTCCCCCGACTTTCCCAACCGGTACCGCCCATCACGTGTGGATCAGCGGTCGGCGGGGGTCCGGACGGTCGCCCGGGCCTGCGAGAGGACCTTCGCCCCCAGGCAGGTGGCGGTCACGTCGAGCCTGGTCAGGCCCTCCTCGGTGACCTCCTTCACCACCGCGTTGACCTCGACCTCGGTGCCCTGGTCGTCGTCCGGAACCACCACCGGCCTGGTGAACCGGACGCCGAAGTCGACCACCGCGTCGGGCGCGCCCGCCCAGGTGGCGACCGCCCGGCCGACCAGCGCCATGGTGAACATCCCGTGGGCGATCACCCCCGGCAGGCCCACCTTCGTGGCGGTCCGGTCGCTCCAGTGGATCGGGTTGAAGTCGCCGGAGGCGCCCGCGTAGCGGACCAGATCCGCCCGGGTGATCCGGAACGTCTGAGTCGGCAGCTCCATGTCAGGCCTCCCCGCGTACGACGATCTTGGACCAGACGGCGACCACCGGCTCGCCGGCGGTGGTGCTGACGTCGGTGCGGGTGGTCAGAAAACCGTGCCCACCCCTGGTGGTGACCTCTTCGATGGTGTTGACGCAGACCAGCTCGTCCCCGGCCACCACCGGGCGGGTGTACGCGAAGCGCTGGTCGCCGTGGACCACCCGGCTGTAGTCGACACCCAGCGCCGGGTCCTCCACGATCTGCCGGCTGGCGGCCATGGTGACCAGCACGGGGAAGGTCGGCGGGGCGACCACGTCCGGGTGGCCCAGCGCCCGGGCCGCCTCCGGATCGTGGTGAGCCGGGTCGGTGGCGCCGACGGCGGCGGCGAACTCGCGGATCTTTTCTCGGCCCACCTGGTAGGGGGCGGTCGGCGGATAGGTCCGGCCGACGAAGGACGGGTCCAGGGACATGCCGCCGAACCTACACGGCGAAGCCGAACGCCGACCCGCGCGGGAGGGGCGGCCTGTGCCGCGCCATCCGTGCGGATCGGCGTTCGGTGAAGCGGGGACGGGCCGGCAGCGCCGGCCGCGGGTCAGCGGGTCTCGCGGTGGACCGTGTGCTTGCCGTCCCGGGGGCAGAACTTCTTCAGCTCGATGCGGTCCGGGTCGTTACGACGGTTCTTGCGCGTGATGTAGTTGCGCTCCTTGCACTCCACACACGCCAAAGTGATCTTCGGCCGGACATCGGTCGCCTTCGCCACGGCGGAGTGCCTTCCTCGCTAAGTATCAACTACGACGCATCAGCCTACGCAGCCAATGCGCGGACATGCAAAGTGGGCGCCAGTGGCGCCCGTCCCACCAACCGCCGGGAACGAAGCCCGGTGGACGAGAGTAGCGGTGGCCGGACTTGAACCGGCGACACAGCGATTATGAGCCGCTTGCTCTGCCATCTGAGCTACACCGCCGCAGGCGGGTCCAGCCGGACCCTCTGAGCCCCCTTACGGAATCGAACCGTAGACCTTCTCCTTACCATGGAGACGCTCTGCCGACTGAGCTAAGGGGGCCTGCCCGATCACCCCGGAAGGCGTCGCGCAGGGGTAACAGTACATGACCCCATCGCCGAGGTGAAATCGGATCCCCCTCCACCGCGTTTCCGCAGATCAGGGCACGACACGCAGTCTCGGCAACTCGCCGGCGGAGATCGTCTCCGGGCCCACCTGGGCACCGAACCAGGCCTCCAGGCGCTCGTACGGCAGCGGCCGGCTGAACAGGAAGCCCTGGCCGATCTCACAGCCGATGTCCTGGAGCAGCTCCAGGGTCAGCTCGCTCTCCACACCCTCGGCCACCACGGCCAGGCCGAACTGCTGGGAGAGCGTGACCACCGCGTTGACGATCGCCAGATCCCCGGGATCCGTCGCCATGCCCTGCACGAAGGAGCGGTCGACCTTGACCTCGTGCACCGGCAGGCGGCGCAGGTGGGCCAGGGAGGAGTCGCCGGTGCCGAAGTCGTCCACCGAGAGCCGTACGCCGAGGTCCCGCAGCCGGCGGAGGGTCGGGATCGGCCGGTCGGTGCCGTCCAGCACCCCGGACTCGCGGAGCTCGAAGGTGAGCCGCTGCGGCGGGACGCCGTACTCGGTCAGCAGCTCGCGTACCCGGTCCGGGAAGTGCTGGTCGGTCAGCGTACGCGCGGCGAGGTTGACCGCGACGGCGAGCGCCTGGCCGGCGTGGCTCCAGTCCCGGCTGCGCCGCAGCCCCTCCCGCAGCACCACCTCGGTGAGCTGGCCCAGCTGGCCGGTGTGCTCGGCCACCGCGACGAAGTCCTCCGGGCTCACCGTCCCGTGCGTCGGATGGTCCCAACGGGCCAGGCACTCGACCCCGACCAACCGCCGGTCCCGCAGCGTCACCTTCGGTTGGAAGTAGACCTCCAGCGCGCCCTCGTCGAGCGCGCGACGCAGGTCGCCGGCGAGGCCGAGCCGGCGCAGCGACCGGGACTCCAGCGCCGGGTTGAACAGTTGCACGCTGCCCGGTACCGACTTGGCCGCCGTCGCGGCCAGGTCGACCCGTTGCAGCAGCGAGGCGGCGTCGCTGCCGTGGTCCGGGTGCACGGCGACCCCGACCGCGGTGTCCACGTCGAGGGTGAGGGCGTCGAAGACCATCTCGTCGCGGATCTGGTCGCGGAGCTGGCCGGCCAACTCCAGCGCCGCCTCGGCGTTCTCCAACCGGAGGGTGACCAGGAACTCGTCCCCGCCGGCGCGGCCCACCAGCGCCGAGGAGGGCGCGCAGGCGCGCAGCCGCTCGGCCACCTCGACGAGGATCTTGTCGCCCGCGGCGTGGCCGAGCGACTCGTTCACCCGGCGCAGGCCGTCCACGTCGAAGAGCAGCACCGCCACCACCTCGCCGGGCGCGCGGATCTTGACCGCCTCGTCGAGCGCGCCGGTGATCCGCCGGCGGTTGGGCAGCTTGGTGAGCACGTCGTGGTACGCGTCGTGCCGCAGCCGGTCGACCAGGCGGGAATTCTCCAGGGCGACCGCGGCGTGCGCCGCGACGGTCTCGAAGATGGGGATGTCGCTGGCGGTGAAGTGGCCGACGTCGCTGAGCCGGTTGGCCACCTCCAGGGTGCCGATGACGGCCGGGCCGGAGCGGAGCGGCACCACGATGGCGTCCTTCACCCGCTGGTCACTGAGCTCGCGCCGCAACTCGGCGTCGCCGCCCAGCTCCCGGCCGACCGACAACGTCCGGCCGGCGTCGTAGGTGCGCTGCCGCAGGACCGCGGGGGTAAGAGCGACGTCCAACAACCCCCGGTCGTCCAGCCGGGCGGTTAGCAGGACCTCAGGATGCCGGCCCTGGGCGGGCAACCAGAGCGTCCCGTACTCGGCCTGCATCAGCTCCCGGATCCGACCAAGCAGGACGTCGGCCAGGTTCCCCGTCTGGCCATTCTCGGTCATCGCCCGTGTCAGCTCGTACATCTTCCCGAGGGTGCGGTGCTGCCGGAGGAACTGCGCATACGATCGGTAGAACATGACCACCGCGACCACCAGCACCGCGATCAGGATCACCGACCACCAATTGGAATCGATCGCGATCAGGACTACCAGGCCAACGACCACGTTGACCGCGGACACCATCTGGGGCGCCGGGGCAGTCCTGATGACCTCCCAGCCAGCCTGCCAGCCGTGAAGCAGACTGATCACGCCGGAGATCGCCACGAGGTTGAACAGCGCATTGACGGTGACCACCAAGAAAAGGGCCGCCCAAGTACTCGAGCCGACGCCCTCCAGAGGCGGCAGGGCCACCAGCACGGTGCCGGCCAGCGATACGGCGGCCGCGGTCCGGGCAAGGTTGAAACAGACCTTTGGCGCACTGAGCCGACGCCTGAGCTGCCCGATGAGGGCCGCCAGCACGGCGATCACCACCACAGTCAGCGGCGGTAGCAGATAGAAGGCCAGGACCAGGGGAATCTCGGTGACTATGACCTCGATGGCCTGGCGCTGAACCACGATCTGCAACACCTGGGCGCTGGCTGCGACCATGGCGAGGAAGAGCACCCCCGCGATGACCAGGTTCCCGGGGGGCGGCGCTGCGGCGACCGCGAGGAGAAGGCAACAAGCCACGGCCATCATCGCCAGCGGGCCGGTAATCAGCCAGGCCTGCTCCGTGCTTCTGCGTGCTGCGGGTGGGCCGGCTACCATCCCGCTCCCTCTTGACTGGTGCGGCGAGAGTGACCTACCGAGCGACGACGGTGACCGCGTGAGCGGTCGGGGCACCCCAGGTGTAATCCGCCGGTCGAGCATCGGTGTTCAGCAGGCTGCCCACGAACGCGACGGCTGCCGCGAGCGCGAGTAGGGCGCCCAGCGGGCGAGGCGTCCGACCAGACATCAGCTGCTCCTGTGGGGGTATCGAATGGTAGAGGTTTCACGATCGTGCCACACCGGCAGCACACGCAAAAGCGGAGAAGGGCCTCGCTGGCGCATCAGCGGGGTAGATTCGTCCGTTCGACGGCGAAGCTAGACCCTGCGGCCCTTCTCAGAGCCACCGGCAGTTGGGAAGCCATTACAGAAGGCGCACAATGCGACCTGACGGTGGAAACGGATAAATCAGGCTGCGGGTCCGAGCAGCCCGAGGGGCAGCGCCTCCAGTTCCCCTCGCTTGCCCACAGAGACGGCTGCCCGAGAACATCGGCTGGCGCGGTCTGTGCGACTAGGTGAGGGGCGGCCGGGAACGCCCGCACCCCGGCGCTCAGTTGTCGCTGTTCGACACCGTCGAAGGCTGGCGGCACCAGGTCGTCGCCACCGACACCCCATCCGGCAACGGCAGCGCCCAGTTCCTGGAGGCCCGACACCGGGCCCACGCCCGGGTCGAGGACCGCATCCGCGCCGGGAAGGACACCGGCTTCGGCCGGTTCCCGTCCCGTGTCTTCGCGATCAACCAAGCCTGGCTGCAACTCGCTCTGACCGGCTCGACCTGCTCGCCTGGGCCCAGACCGTCAGAATGCTCCACACGGCGCCGAAGCGCCAGCCGCTATCCGACAGTGCCAGCGACGTGACTGCGTCCACCGCCGGCCGCGGTGGCACGACGAGGGGCGCCGCCCCCGGAACTTCTGCTGGTCACGCCACCCTTGGGGCCGGTGGGGCCGCCGGCCGGCGGGGCGGGCCGAGCACCCCTTGGGGCAGGCCGAGTACCCCGTCTGGCGCTTCCGAGGCGAACTGGAGTCTTACGCCTTGGATGTTCCCGGCTTGTCAGACGTCGACCACCAGACGGACCTTCACCACGTCGCCGACCTTGAGCCCTTCGGCCTCGCGCACGCCCGCCTTCACCGGCACGACGTAGCGCCCGTCCTTGGGGAACAGCGACGTCGTCCACCGGGTCTCCCCGATCTGGGCCGTGACCGGGATCATGCCCCAGCCATAGCTAACGGACACCGAGGTCGCGGTCAACTCGGAGCAGTCCTCTTCCGGAACGGTGACGAAGTGCCATGGCGCCGGGCCCTTCCAGAACCACACATCGCCGCTGAACTCCAGGTCCATCAGCTCAGGATAGAAACACAACCTCCCGGGGCGTACGGCTGGAGCTTGGATTCGAACCTCTGTAGCGCCTGTGCTTCCAGCTGGTGACCCCCGCACAGGGCGACGCCTGTCGACACTGGCTGACTACGCCGACCAGGCCCCCGACCGGGGTCATGTCGCCAGCGAGCCGGGAGCGGTAGCAGGGGCGGCTTGACATCAGTCGTTGGCACCAACTCCTGTTGCTGGGCTTGCTGCCCGCTTCCAGGCGGCGCGGCGGAGCAGGCGTAGTCCGTTGAGGCCGACGATGATGGTGGAGCCTTCGTGTCCGGCCACGCCGAGCGGCAGCGGCAGGGTGCCGACGAGGTCCCAGGTGACCAGGACGGCGATGAAGGTGCCGGCGATCGCGAGGTTCGCGATGACGAGGCGGCGGGCGCGGCGGGCGAGTGCGATGACGGCGGGGAGGGTGGCGAGTTCATCGCGGGTGATGACGGTATCGGCGGTGTCGAGCGCGAGGTCGGAGCCGGTGCGTCCCATGGCGATCCCGACGTGCGCGGCGGCCAGGGCGGGGGCGTCGTTGACGCCGTCGCCGACCAGGACGACGCGGTCCCCCTGGGCCTCCAGCTCCCGTACCGCGGCGACTTTGTCCTCAGGTAGCAGGCCGGCGCGTACGTCGGTGATGCTGACCTCGGCGGCGAGTCGTCGGGCGGCGCGTGCGTTGTCGCCGGTCAGGAGCAACGGGCGCACCCCGGTCAGGGTGGTGAGTTGCGCGACGGTGTCCGCGGCGTCGGGGCGCAGCTTGTCGGTCAGGCCCAGCACGCCGACCGGTTCGCCGTCCACGCGCACCACGACCGCCGTTCGACCCGCCTGTTCCAGGCCGTCGACGAGAGCGCGCAGCGCGTCTTCACGGCCGTCGCGGAGGTCGGCGGGGCTGCTCACTTCGACCTGGTGGCCGCCGACGCGGGCGGTGACGCCGCGCCCGGGCGTCGAGGTGAAGGCTTCGGTCGCGGGTAGCGGGGTCCCTGCTTCGCGGGCGGCGGCCAGCACGGCGCGGGCGAGGGGGTGCTCGGAGGAGCTTTCCGCAGCGGCGGCCAGGGCGAGCAGTTGGTTCTCGGTGACCGTGGCGTGGGGCAGGAGCCGGATGTCGGTCAGGTGCGGGGTGCCTTCGGTGAGGGTGCCGGTCTTGTCGAAGGCCACCTGGGTGGCGGTGGCGAGTTGTTCCATCACCACTGCGGACTTCACCAGTACGCCGTGCCGGCCGGCGTTGGCGATCGCGGACAGCAGCGGCGGCATCGTGGCCAGCACCACCGCGCAGGGCGAGGCGACGATCATGAAGGTCATCGCCCGGAGCAGCGTCGGTTGCAGCTCTGCTCCCAGTGCCAACGGGATGACGAACAGAGCGATCGTGGCGGCCACCATGCCCACGGAGTAGCGCTGTTCGACCTTTTCGATGAACAGCTGCACACGGGCCTTGGTGGCACTGGCTTCAGCCGCCATCGCGACGATGCGGGCGATGACCGTGTCGCTGGCCGGCCGGGTCACCCGGATCCGCAGCGCGCCGGTGCCGTTGAGGGTGCCGGCGAACACCTCGTGCCCCGGGTGCTTGTCCACGGGCAGCGGCTCGCCGGTGATCGTGGCCTGGTCGACCTCGCTGGCGCCCTGAATGACCTCGCCGTCGGCGCCGATCCGCTCGCCGGGCCGGACCAGGATGACGTCCCCCACCTGCAGGTCGGCGGCTTCGATCGTTTCCTCACCGGCCGCGGTGAGGCGGGTGGCCGTCTCGGGGGCGAGGTCGAGCAGGCCGCTGACGGAGTCCTCGGTGCGCTTGGTGGCGATCGCTTCCAGCGCGCCGGAGGTGGCGAAGATGACGATGAGCAGCGCCCCGTCGAGGACCTGCCCGATCGACGCCGCGCCGACCGCCGCCAGGATCATCAGCAGGTCGACGTCCAGCTTCCGTTCGCGCAGCGCCTGCAATCCGGCCCAGCCCGGCTCCCATCCGCCGGCGGCGTAGCAGGCCAGGTACAACGCCCACCACAGCCAGTCGGGACTCCCGGTCAGCTGGGCCAACACCCCCAGCGTGAACAGGCCGGTCGCCGCGGCGGCCCACCGGACCTCCGGCAGCGACCAGAGGACAGTGCGCCGCTGGCCACGGCGACGCGAGTCCGCCGGTGGCAGGTGCTGGGCGGTAGACGGATCCTGAAGGCTTGTCGTCACCTGGGCATCCTATATGCGCATTCACGCAGCTACGCAAGCAGCGAGATAGCCGGTACGCTGAGGCGATGCACACGTCGCTGCCTGATTTCGACATGCCCAACGAGGAGCAGGTGCACCTGGCGGCCGAGACGTTCCGACTCCTGGCCGACCCCACCCGGATCAAGGTCCTGTGGGCGCTGCTGCAGGGCGAATCCTCCGTCGCCTGCCTCGCCGAACTGGCCGGAGCCGCCCCCACGGCAGTCAGCCAGCATCTGGCCAAGCTCCGGCTCGCCGGCCTGGTCAAGGGCCGCCGTGAGGGAACCTTCGTGTTCTATTCCGCCGCCGACGAGCACGTTCGGCGGCTGCTACGGCAGGCCCTGTTCCACGCCGACCACATCGACCGCAACCTGTCCGAAGCACCCGGTGCGAGCCGATGACCTCCACCGGCAGCACCCTCGTCCACTCGGGCAGCAGCACCGGCGGAGCATGAGCGACGGCGGGCGAGGGCTGGACTCAGCGGGACCAGACCAAATCGGCCCCTGACCGCATTTCTGCTGTCAGGGGCCGTGATCGCACCTGGTGGCGGGTAGAGGATTCGAACCTCTGAAGCTTTCGCGACGGATTTGCAGAGCGCCACACTCGAAGCCCTGACCTGGCCAGACGGGCTGTCTCGCCCTGGTGGCGACACACATGCGACACGGCCTCACGCAACAGGCAGGCGTAGCCCTTCCGGCCGGCGCCGAGCCAACTCTGTCTGTCTGGCCAGAGAATCCCGCTGATTCCGTCGGTATTCGGCGGACAGGGGAGAATTCTCCAGCCGGCCGATCCCCGGAAACTTGAAACCTCGACGCCGAGGACGGTGACGCCCCTTGCGTTCACCTGGACCAGCTCGGGAGAGATGTTGATGGCGCTCGGGTCGACCTTGAATGCCTGGGTGCTCTCGTAGATCAGTTGGTTATTCGCCGCCACCCACTTCTTCAGGTGCTCATCAAGCCATTTGGGTAGCCAGCCTTTCTGGGTGGGCTGAAGTGCAGCTATGTCGGCGTCGGGTTGATGTATTTTGTCCCAGATGGGAGAATCACTCATCATCCCTCCGGTCTTCTCGCGCAGTGACGTGATCTCAACAAGAATCCGGTAGGTATCGGTATTCGAAATGGGTGAGGTGGAGAGCGGCGCGGACGATGTCGCCGGCCTGCCGTGGGCTGGCTGTGCTGTGACGCAGGGTCCGCCAGCGGCCGACGAGGATCGCGAAGCCGCGTTCTCCGAGGCACCGCATGGATCGAAGGACGGAGTTGTAGGTCCAGTTGTCGACGGCGAGCCGGCGGCCGGCGGCGGGCTGCTTGCACGGAGCGTGGATGCCCTGGCCGACGCCTTCGTAGCCTGAGTCCGCCAGGGTCGGCAGCCGCAGTTCGGAGGCCGCCCAGTAGAGGGCTCCGGTGACGTCCAAACGCTGGGCGCAGGTCAGGTCATGCAGATGTCCGGGCATCGCATCCGAGGTCCAGATCGGGAGCCCGTCGGGGCGCATCACCGCCTGAATGTTCGCCCCGAAGTCGCGGTGTTTCCCGGAGTGCCACGCGTCGATCGTGTCGCCTTTCACGCTCACGGTGGTCTCGGCGAGGCGGTCGGTGTCGAACAGCTTCCCGTCGAGGATCACGTGCGACCAGCCGTCGGCGGCGACCCGCCGCAACGCCTCATGCAGGGTGGGTGTCTGCGCCGCCAGGACCCGCACGGCCTCGGCAACGTACCGGTAGGCCGTAGCCCGCGAGACCCCGAACCCCGCCCCGAGGGTGGCCTTGTCCTCACCCTTGCGAAACCACACCAACACCAGGATCGCCTGGTAGAAGCACGTCACCGCACGGGTTCCCGGTCGGGTGCCCACCACCCGACGCTCGGCACGAAGCAGCCGCGCCACATGCTGTACGAGTTCCCTGGGCACGTCGAGCCTGGCAGAATAGGCGATCACGTGGAGCCCTCTCGAAGACTGGACTCTGTCGCAAGAACCTGTCTATCGATGGCTCCACGTCCATATCCAACACCGTCCGGTATGGACGTTACGCCCGTGTCACCCCCACTCGGCCGCCGAACCTTGCTGAGATCACCTCAGTGTCCATGGCGGTACGCTCGCCTCCATGGGGACTCTGATTGTCCAGGGTATTCTGCTGACTATGGCCGCAGCCTCTTCCGGGTTCGGGCTCTATTGGCCGTGGGTGCTCTGGATTTTGAAGCGCCGAGGTGTGGTTACGGAGATTATTGCGGTCGAGGAAACATGGACCAATGGGAGTCGCGGATATCTCCTCACATTCAAGGACCACCACGGGAATCTCCAGATGATCGGCACTCCAAAATTGCCCCCGAGGGCAGGTGGGTCATATGGTCGTGTCGTCTACGATGAACGTCAGCCGAAACGAGCGCGGACATTTCCTCTCGATCTAGGATGGCTGTGGGTCTTGGTTCCCACCCAGATCCCGGCGTTGATCCTGTGCGTGATTGCCGCGAACCTGTGACATTGCTTCTCGCATGGCAGGCGAGGAACCGGGTCATCTCTGCGGGCCTCGGCATGGCGAAGGCGGTCTGCCAGCTCGCTGTCCTGCGCGCGGTTGAGGTCGCGGTCGTCAGCCGGAGCCGAAGAATTGCGTCTTCTTGTCCTTCGGGCCGGTAACCTCGTTCCATGATCGCGTTACCCCTCACCTTGCGGTCGTGGCGTCTACGAGCGTTGGGGCGTGCTGCACCTGACCGGCTCGACGGTCGCCGTGGGCCCGGACTGGGGCGACGGCGACGACACCGCCGAAGACCGAGGGCTCAAGCACCGGGCCAAGACAGCTACCCGAGACGTGCCCCCCCCCCCCGCTGGTGCGGCTACTCGATTACCACATCGGCGAGTACCCGGCGGGGTCGAACGGCAGGCTGTTCGTAACCCGGCGCGGCCCGGGTGGGCGGTACGTCCCGACCGCCGGGCAGCCGGTCCCGAACAACACCTACAGGAAGGCCTGGCGGGACGCCCGGGAGAAGGTGCTCACCCCGGCGCAGCACCGCTCGCCACTGGCCCGGCGTCCGTACGACCTGCGGCACGCCGCCGTGTCGCTCTGGCTCAACGCCGGGGTACCGGCGACGCAGGAAGCCGAGTGGGCCGGGCACAGCGTGCACGTCCTGATGCGGGTCTACGCCAGGTGCGTCTACGGCCAGGAAGAGGCCGCACGCCGCCGGATCGAAGCGGCGCTAGCCCAGACCGCCCCGGGGCCGATAGCCCCGGCGGGTGCCGCCGAGCCGAGTTGATCTCGGTGACACGTATGTGACACAGCCAGCGAGATCGAGCGGGCTAGAGCGGGACTGAGTGAGACTCACGAAAGAGGCCCCTGACCGGCGTTCGCGCTGGTCAGGGGCCTCTTTGTGCACCTGGTGGCGGGTAGAGGATTCGAACCTCTGAAGCTTTCGCGACGGATTTACAGTCCGCTCCCATTGGCCGCTCGGGCAACCCGCCAGGGCATACCACCGCACTCGCGCGCGGCAGCGGAGACAAGGATAGCGGTTGCCCCCGGGGCGGTCGCAAGCGGGTACCGTCAGGGGGTCGTGCCGCTGGTCGGCGGGCGACCGTACGTGACTGACCGCCGGACAGCAGGAGCATGAGCATGGCAGCGAACCCGTCGTTCGACATCGTGAGCAAGGCCGACCGCCAGGAGGTCGACAACGCCCTCCGCCAGGCGGAGAAGGAGCTCGCGACGCGGTTCGACTTCCGCGGCACCGGCGCGGAGATCTCCTGGTCGGGCGAGGAGGCGATCAGCCTCCAGGCGGAGACCGAGGAGCGGGTCCGGGCCGCGCTGGACGTCTTCAAGGAGAAGCTGGTCAAGCGGAACATCTCGCTGAAGTCGCTGGACGCGGGTGACCCCCGCGCCTCGGGCAAGATCTTCAAGATCGACGCCAAGGTGATCCAGGGCATCGACTCGGACAAGGCCAAGGCGATCAGCAAGAAGATCCGCGACGAGGGCCCGAAGGGCGTCCAGGCCCAGATCCAGGGCGACCAGCTCCGGGTCACCGGCAAGAAGAAGGACGACCTTCAGGCCGTCATCGCGCTACTCAAGGGCGATGACTTCGGCGTGGCCCTGCAGTTCACCAACTACAGGTAAGGCTGCGGAGGCCCCGCTGGCCGTCGCTCAGGTCACGCTCGGCTACCTGCGTATACACGTCGTCGCCCGCGGTCGTCGTTGGTCGTCCATGTCCGGCCTCCGACGGCCTGGCGACGGCCTGGCGGCCTGACGACCTCCACTGGGCGGAGAACTCCACCTCGGGCTTGCATCTGATACCTAGGTACAGGCTTACCGTCGGCGTATGAGTGACCACCACATCACGACGGACGACGCCTGGGTGCCGGATGCCTGCACCCTGCCGACGGCCGAACGGCCGCTGCGGCTCGCCGAGTTTGACCAGTTCTTCGCTGACGCCGTGCGGGGCGTCGACCGGCTGTCGGCACAGCATCTGCGGTTGCAGCTCGACGGCGCTGCGCAAGTTGAGGAGACGGCGCGGGATCTGACTGGTCGAGAGTCGTCTTGCTGCTCGTTCTTCGCATTTGACCTCTCCCGGTCCGGCCCGGATACGCTGGCGTTGGACGTCCGGGTACCGGCGGCACACGTGGACGTGCTCGATGCCCTCGCCGATCGGGCTGCGTCTGTTCGGGATCAGGGATGACCGGGTCGGGCTTGCGCAGCGGCCAGCTGGCCGACGCTGCCGGGGTCAACCAGCAGACGCTGCGCTACTACGAGCGCCGGGGCCTGCTCGACTCACCGCAGCGGTCGCCGGGTGGGCACCGGCTCTACCCGGCCGAATCGGTCACCCTGCTGCGGGTCATCAAGGCCGCGCAATGCCTCGGCTTCACCCTCAACGAGGTTGCCGACCTGCTCGACGCCGGCCGGCATCAGCACGGCGGCCGACCGGACAGCGGCCTACAGGCACGTGCCAGGGAGAAGCTCATCGAGGTGGAGCAAAAGCTCGCTGACCTGACGGTCATCCGTGACACCCTGCGGGCCGCCATCTCAGCCGGTTGTGACGATCTGGTCGCCTGCGCCGGTAGCCCCTGCTGCCCCCTGCCCTTCGCTGAACTGGTCGAGAGGAACGATCGTGCCGACACCTGCTGACCGACTGCGCCGTCTCCTGCCTTCCGGCATGACGGGACTCGCGGGAGCCGCCTGCGCCGCCTGCTGCGTGCTGCCGGCGCTGCTCGCCGCCGGGATCCTCGGCGGTGCCGGCTGGGCCGCAATCAACCGTTTCCTGCCCGGCGTCGCCGTCGCCCTGGCGGTGCTCGCCGGCCTGTGCTGGTGGTGGGCCAGCAAACGCCGCCACACCACCGGCTGCGCTGGCGGCAACTGCTCCTGCGGCCAGCCCGACCAGCACGACCGCCAGGTGGTCCAACTACGGTCCGATGCATGACGGTTGCTCGCTCAATCCTGCTGTTCCTGCTCGCCGCGCTCGCCGAGATCGGCGGCGCCTGGCTGGTGTGGCAGGGCTGGCGTGAAAACCGAGGGCTGCTGTGGATAGCGGCCGGAGTCATTGCGCTCGGGTTCTACGGCTTCGTCGCCACCTTCCAACCCGACCCCAACTTCGGCCGCATCCTCGCCGCCTACGGCGGCGTCTTCGTCGCCGGCTCCCTCGCCTGGGGGATGGTCGTCGACAAGTTCCGCCCCGACCGCTACGACCTCATCGGCGCAGCCATCTGCCTCGTCGGCGTCGCCGTCATCATGTACGCCCCACGCAACGGCTGATCGTGGTATTACCACTAGTCAAACGTTGAAGCGGAGCCTGCGGATGGGCAGACGCTGTTCCGCGTGCGCGAGGACCAAGTGGACCGGCACACGGTTCAGGAAGGGAGTAACGCTCACTGCACACACCCTTCGCCTACCAGCGCATACGGGCAACGGCTCGCCAGCGATGTGCTTGATCATTCCGCGCATGTTCCGGATCTTGCAGATCAGACCGTTACCGTCTCGCCTCGGACAGGCTTGTCTAGCTCCGTTCGCCCTTCGTCCTCGTCCTGGTTGCAGTCCTGAAGCGGGCAGCCGCTGGCCCTATCGTCGAGTCCGGACCCGTTGCTGTCACCGCTGCTGTCGGCAGCCAGGCTGAGGGCCGAGCGGACCGCGCTTGGCATCGCGCGAGGCGTGAGGGTCCCCCATGTGGTCCCCGGCTACATCGCTGTCCTTGCTGGTCCGCGTGTTGCCGAGTGTTCAACGTGCTGCGGCGACCGGTCGACGGTCCCTGACTGCATATGCGGCGATCAGCGCCAACGGCCAGAAGATCAGGCTGAGGATGAAGAAGCCGATGAAGCTGTGGCCCTTGCGGTTCGCGACGCGGGCCGGCCAGAACGCGATGGCGACCCAGATGACAGCCAGGATGACCCACAGGATCGTCCGCATATCAACCCTCCGCCGGAGTGGTGGGCGCACCCACTACGCCATGCCGTACCTCAGTATCAGCCTAAGCGGATCAAGGCCCCGGGTCCGCTGGATAGATGAGGTTCGTTCCTAGCACCCAAAGATCGCCGCTTGGGCCCGGGCGGAGGCTGTGGGTCAGAACTTGATCCAGTAACGCCGCACGGTGCCGTGTTCGGTGTCCCGGACGTCCTCAAGCACGCCGCCGTGCCGCTCGATCGTCTTCGCCGAGGCGATGTTGTCCACCTCGCAGATGATCAGCACCCGGTCCAGGCCGAGCACCTGCGCCTCGCCGAGCATCCGGCCCAGCGCCCAGGTGGCCAGCCCTCGCCGGCGCGCCGACGGCCGGATGCCGTAACCGATATGTCCGACCCGCAGCACGAAGTCGTTGAGCTCGTGCCGCAGGGCGATCCCGCCGAGCACCCGGTCACCCTCCACGATCCATCGGTACGTGCAACGCACCCGGCCGGCGTCCACCGGCTTCGCCGGGTCCGACTGGTCAGCCAGCCGGGCCACCCAGGCCGCGAACCCGGCCGGCGAGTCCACCTCATCCGACGGCCGCAGTCCGAAACCGTCCTCGTGGACGCCGGGGCCCCACTCGTCACGTGCATCGAGCCAGGCGGTGTGCAGGCTGACGGTGGGCGCGATCAGTTCGGGCATGCGGCGACGATAGCGCCCCGGCCGCGGGCCGCTCAGCGCGAGAAGATCAACAGCAGCACCACGGTCAGGATCGCGCTGATCAGCACGGAACCGAGGCAACCCACCCGGTTCGAGAAGAAGACGAACATGCGGACGCCGTACCCCGATCAGCGGGATGCAGACCGTCGCGGCCGTTCCTTGCGGGGACGGCCGCGACTCCGCCGGCCGGGCGGCCGGTCAGACCGGGGTGAGTTGCTCGGCGCGTACCGCTGTCGCCTCGGCCCGGGCGATCGGCCCGGCGGGCATCGCGGCGACCACGGCGCCGACGGCGACGGCGGCCCCCGCGAAGAGGAACGCCCACGGCACGCCGCCGGTGTGGTCGACGATCAGCCCGGCCACCGCGCCGCCGGCGGCGCTCGCCGCCACCGACATGGTCACCACCCAGGTGTACGCCTCGTTGAGCATGCCGGTCGGGGCGATCCGCCCGACCAGGGTGTTCTCCAGGGTGAGGGCGGGCGCGATGGTGGCCCCGCCGACCACCAGCGCGACGCCCAGCGCCGCCGGGGCGGGCATCACCGCGAAGACGGCGAAGCTGCCGGCCACCGCGCCGAGCAGCCAGGCGAACTGGCGGGTCATGTTCGCCGACGGCTTGCGTACGCCGAACCAGAGGCCGCCGGCGGCGCTGCCGACCCCCCAGACGGCGAGCAGGACGCCGGCGAGGCTCTCCGGGTCGTCGGTGGCCTGGTTGCCGGCGAAGGCCGGCACGATCACCCCGGCCGCGCCGAACGCGATGCCGAGGCTGGCGACGCAGACCAGCAGCGCGGGGAAGCCGCCCACCCGCAGCGGGCCGAGCCCCTTGGCGTGGTGCTCGCGCGAGTGCGGCTGCCAGCCGCGCATCACCCGCCCCAGCGCCACCGCCCCGGTGCCGACCAGGGTGACGACCGCGGCGCCGACCAGCGCGGCGGCGGCGTCGGCGACCAGCACGAAGCCGGCCACCAGCAGCGGGCCGAGCACGAAGACGATCTCGAAGAGCGAGGTCTCGGCGGCCAGCGCGGTGTTGCGCAGGTGGTACCGCCCGGAGTTCGGGCCGGTGAGGTCGTTCCAGGCGCCCCGGATCGCGGCGCTCAGCGGCGGGTACGTCGCACCGGCGACCCCGGCGGCCAGGTAGATCAGGCCGAGGCCGCCGGCCTCGGAGCGGCTCGCCCAGAGCAGCCCGAAGAGCGCGAAGGGGTGGGCGACGGCGGTGGCCAGCAGCACCGGGGTGGGACCGATCCGGTCGGCGATCCGGCCGGCCACGGGGCTGAGCGCGGCGCCGGAGAGGGCGTAGATGCCCCCGGCGACCGCGGCGAGCGAGTATCGCCCGGTCACCTGCTCCACCACCAGCAGCAGCGCCAGCGGCGTCATGCCGATCCCGAGTCGCCCGATGATGCCGGGGATCAGCAGCATCGGCGCGCCGGGGATCCGCCAGACGCCCAGGTACTGGCGCAGTGCGGCCACGCTCGACCTCCAGAGGGTGTAATGAGTGGGAGACGTTTCGACCCTAACGCCGGACTCGGCGTGGGGGAAACGGTTTAGTGCGCTCGGACACGGCTCCGCCCGCGTCCGGCGGACCGGACGCGGGCGGAGGTGTCGGACGTCAGCGGAACTGCACCGGGCCGCTGTTGGCGGCCATCTGCTCCAGCCGGGCGACCCGCTCCTCCATCCGGGGGTGGGTGGAGAAGAGCGCGGCGATGCCGCCGCCCCGCTTGAACGGGTTGTCGATCATCAGGTGGGCGGTGCTGGTCAACTGACCCTGCGCGGGCAGCGGACGCGTCTGCGTACCCATGTGGATCTTCTTCAGGGCGCTGGCCAGGGCCAGCGGGTCCCGGGTGAGCTGGGCGCCGGAGGCGTCGGCCTGGAACTCCCGGCTCCGGCTGATCGCGAGCTGGATCACGGTGGCCGCGATCGGGCCGAGGATCAGGGTGAGCAGCAGCACGGCCGGGTTCGGGGCGTCCTCGTCGTCGCCACCGCCCAGCGGGATGAACCAGGCGATGTTGGCCAGCATGGTGATGATGCCGGCCAGACCGGCCGCCACACTGGAGATGAGAATGTCCCGGTTGTAGACGTGCGACAGCTCGTGCCCGATCACCCCGCGCAGCTCGCGGTAGTCCAGGATCTCGGTGATGCCCTGGGTGACGCAGACCGCCGCGTTGGCCGGGTTACGCCCGGTCGCGAACGCGTTGGGCTGCGAGGTCGGGCTGACGTACAGGCGGGGCATCGGCTGCCGCGCCTCGGTGGCCAGCTCACGGACCATCCGGTACAGCTCGGGGAATTCCGCCTCGGTGACCGGTTGCGCGCGCATCGAGCGCAGCGCCAGCTTGTCGGAGTAGAAGTAGGTGACGCCGTTCATCAGCAACGAGACGACGACGGCGATGACGAGGCCGCCGCTGCCGCCGAACCAGTAGCCGACCGCGAGGATCAGCGAGGTCAACAGGCCGAGCAGCGCTGCGGTCTTCAGACGGTTGTGATGCACGATCGCTCCTTCGGTGCGCGGGCCGCGCGGGACCCGCTGACCGGTCCAACGTCACCGGTACCCGTCAACCATCCTGCGCATGGCTGTGAGTTGACTGGAAGTCGCTGTACGCCGGCTGCGAGCCCCCTCGGACCGGGCTCGCGGCAGGTCGCGGTATCCCTCGGCCGGGGCACCGCGACAGGCCGCGAAGTGCGCGGCGGGGCCGTACCGGGACGGCGGGGCCGTACCGGGACGGCGGCGGGGAAAGTGGTCAGCGGGCGGCGAGGTCGAGGACGAGCTGCGGGGCGAAGCCGACCACCAGGGCGACGGCGGTGGCGAGGGCCAGCGCCGCGGTGACCGGCCAGGCCGCACGGGTGGCCGGCCGGCCGTCGGGGGCGGCCGGCTCGCCGTTTCCGCCGTACAGGGTGGCGGCGAGGCGCAGGTAGTAGGCCAGGCCGATCACCGCGTTGACCGCCACCACCAGGGCCAGCCAGCCCGCGCCGCCGGACAGCAGCGACCGGACCACGGCGACCTTGGCGAAGAGCCCGGCCAGCCCGGGCGGCAGGCCGGCCAGGCCGATCAGCGCCAGCGCGAGGGCCCCCGCCACCCACGGGTGCCGGCGGGCTTCGCCACGCAGTTCGTCGACCGTGCCGCCGTCCGCGCCGGTCGGGCGCAGCGCCACCAGCGCCGCGAAGGCCGCCAGCTCCAGCACGACGAAGAAGACCGCGTACGCGACCGCGGCGGCGTACGCCCCCGCCCGGGCCTCGTCGGTGCGCCCGGCGGCCAGCGCCAACGCGCCCAGCGGGGCCAGGATGTAGCCGGCCTGGGCCACCGACGACCAGGCGAGCAGCCGGACCGTACGCCGCTGGCGCAGCGCCACCAGGTTGCCGACCGTCATGGTCAGCACGGCGAGCAGGGCGAGCACCGGGCCGGTGACGTCGGCCGGCAGCGCGCGCTGCACCACGGCGAGCAGGGCGACCACCCCGCCGAGCTTGGAGGCGGTGGAGAGGTACGCCGCCACCGGCAGCGGCGCGCCGTCGTAGGTGACCGGCGCCCAGGCGTGGAACGGCACCGCCGCCACCTTGAAGGCCAGCCCGAGCACCACCAGCGCGACGGCGGCGGTGGCCAGCGGCAGGTCGAGCAGCTCCGGGCGTTCGCCGAGGATCGCGCCGAGCTGGTCAAGGTGCAGCCCGCCGGTGACCGCGTAGAGCAGCGCCGCACCGAGCAGGGTCAGGGTTGCCGCGACCACGCTGACCACGAAGAAGGTGACCGCGGCCTGGGCGCTGGCCAGGCTGCCCCGGCGCAACCCGACCAGCACGTACAGCGGCAGGGTGAGCGTCTCCAGCGCGACGATCAGGGTGATCAGGTCACCGGCGGCGCCGAGCACCACGCCACCGGTCATCGAGCAGGCGAGCAGGAAGCAGAACTCCCCCGGCGGCGTCGGCCCGTCCCGCAGCAGCGGCCCGGAGAGCCCGAGCACCCCGAGGGTGAGCAGGGCGAAGACGGCGGCGACCAGGGCCGCCCGGTCGTCGAGAACCCAGGAGCAGTCAGCGCCGACGCAGAACGTCCGCCGGGTCTGCCCCGTACCGACCAGCGTCGCGCCGACGGCGGTGGCGACGGCGCCCAGGGCGGCCACGGTCACCGTCGCGCCGCGCCGGGCCACCAGCAGGTCGGCCAGGAGCACGAGTACGGCGGTGCCGGCGGCCAGGTACGCCGGCACCAGCGCCACGTTGTCCACGCTCTGCACGAGACTCATGCCGCCACCTCGCCACGTTCGGTCCGACCGCTCACCGGAACACTCCCACCAGGGCGTCCACCGGGCCGGTGGCGAGGCCGAGCACGAGCGTGGGCGCCAGGCCGACCGCGAGGGCGAGCAGCACCAGCGGCGCCCAGGCGGTCAGCTCGGCCCCGGCCAGCCCGGGCGCGAGCCGGCCCACCGCCGGGCTGGGCCGGCCGTGGGTGACCTGCCGCAGCAGTCGCAGGAAGTACGCGGCGGTGAGCGCCCCGCCGACCGCGGCCAGCACGGCCAGGGTGGTCCAGAGCGGCCCGCCCCGCCGGACGGCGGCGATCACGGCGAACGCCTCGCCCCAGAAGCCGGCCAGCCCCGGCAGGCCGAGCGAGGCCACCGCGGCGAAGCCGAGCAGCCCGGCGAGCCGGGGCGCGGTCTCCCGCAGCCCGGACAGCTCGGCGAGCGCGCCGGTGTGCGTACGGTCCTTGACCGCCCCGGCGAGGAAGAAGAGCAGGCCGGTGATCACCCCGTGCGCGATGTTGCCGATCAGGGCCGCCTGGATGCCGGTGGCGGTCAGCGTGGCCACCCCGAGCAGCACGAAGCCCATGTGCCCGACGCTGGAGTACGCGATCAGCCGCTTCAGCTCGTCCTGTGCGAGGCAGACCAGCGAGCCGACCAGGATCGCCGCGACGGCGAGCACGCCGAGCGCCGGCGCGGCCCAGCGGGCCCCCTCGGGGGCGACCCCGACCGCGACCCGGATCAGGCCGTACGTGCCCATCTTGAGCAGCACCCCGGCGAGGATCACGCTGCCGACGGTGGGCGCCTGGGTGTGCGCGTCGGGCAGCCAGGAGTGCAGCGGCCAGAGCGGGGCCTTCACCGCGAAGGCGAGCCCCAGCAGGGTGAACGCGGCCAGCTGGGCGCCCCGGGACAGCCCGGACCCACCGGTGAGCGCGACGATGTCGGCGGTGCCGGCGGCGGCGACCACCACGTAGACGCCGACCAGCAGCAGCACCGAGCCGAAGAGCGTGTAGAGGACGAACTTCCGCGCCGCCCGGCGCCGGTCGTCACCGCCCCAGCCCGCGATGATCGCGTACATGGGGAGCAGGACGACCTCGAAGAAGACGAAGAAGAGGACCAGGTCGAGGGCGAGGAAGGTGCCGAGGATGCCCACCTCGACGACCAGCAGCAACGCCACCAGCGCCCGCCCGCTCCCGCCGGCCGGCACCCGCCAGAGGGTGTAGCCGCAGCAGAGCAGGGTGAGCAGGGCGGTCAGCGCCACCAGCGGCCAGGAGATCCCGTCCACGCCGAGGTGGAAGCGCAGGTCCAGGCCGGGCACCCAGGGCAGGTCGAGCTGGTGCCAGGGCTGCACCGCCGGCGCCGGGCCGTAGCCGAACCAGCCGTGGTCGCCCAGCACCAGCAGCACCGCGCCGACCAGGGTCAGCGCGGCGACCGCCGTGGCGACCAGCCGGGCCGCCCGGTCCCGGGGCGTCGCGGCCACCAGGACCGCCCCGACCGCCGGCAGGGCCAGCACCGCGACCAGCAGGAACTCTCCGAGGCTCATGGCTTCTCCTCGGTTCGCGACTGCGGGGCTCGCAACACCGGCTCACTCCTCGCGCTCACGGTGCCCCTCCGATCAGGACGGCGGCCACCCCGATCAGCAGCGCGCCGGCCAGCACCGCAGCCGCCGCGCGGGGCAGCGCCGCCCGGTGCAACGCGGCCAGGCCGGCGCCGAGGCCGGACGCGCCCCGGCCGCTGCCCTCCACCAGGCCGTCCACTCCCACCTCGTCACCGGTACGCGCGACCCGGGCGAGCGCCCGCACCGGGCGTACGACGAGGGCGTGCTGGACGTCGTCGAGCCGGAACGCGGCCGCGAAGACCGGCCGCAGCGGACCCAGCGCCCGAGCCGGGTCGGCGGCCCGGTCCCGGCGCCAGCCGGCCCAGGCCACCCCGGCCCCGACCAGCAGCAGCACGGTCGGCAGCAGCAGCGCCGGCCCGAGGTGGACCAGCAGCGCCTCGCCCGGCGGCAGGGTCGGCCCGGCCGGGAGGAGCAGCCGATCCGCGAAGGGCTGGACGAGGCCGACCAGCCCGAGCAGCGCGGCCGGGACCGCCAGCAGCAGCACCGGCCAGCGCATCGCGGCGGGCGGGTCGTGCGGGCGCAGCAGCGGCATTCGCGGCTCACCGAGGAAGGTGCGCAGCAGCAGCCGGGTGGCGTACCAGGCGGTGACCACGACGCCGAGCAGCCCGGCCAGCCAGACCAGCCAGCCGACCCAGGCCGGCGCGGGGCCGGAGCCGTCCAGCGCGGCGGACTCGGCGACGGCGAGCACGCCGTCCTTGCTCCAGAAGCCCGACAGCGGCGGCACCCCGGCCAGCGCGCCGAGACCGATCAGCGTGCACCAGAAGGTCACCGGCATGTCCCGGCGCAGGCCGCCCATCCGGGACATCAGCGTGGTGCCGACGGCGTGGATCACCGCGCCGGCGGCGAGGAAGAGCATCGCCTTGAAGGCGGCGTGGGTGAGCAGGTGGAACAGCGCGGCGGCCGGTGCCCCGACGGCGAGCGCCCCGGTCATGTAGCCGATCTGGGAGACCGTCGACCAGGCGAGCACCCGCTTGAGGTCGTCCTGCGCGGTCGCCGCGACGGCACCGAGCAACAGGGTGATCGAGGCCATCACCCCGAGCACGGCCAGCGCGGTCGGGGTGACCGCGAACAGCGGGTAGAGCCGGGCGACCGCGTACACGCCGGCGGCGACCATGGTGGCCGCGTGGATCAGGGCGGAGACCGGAGTCGGACCGGCCATCGCGTCCGGCAGCCAGGTGTGCAGCGGGAACTGCGCGCTCTTGCCGGCCACCCCGGCCAGCAGCAGCAGGCAGGCGGCGGTGAGGGTGCCGGTGGCGTGGTCGTGGGCGAGCACGTCGGCGATCCGGAAGCTGCCCGCCGAGACCCCGAGCAGCGCGATGCCGAGCAGGAAGCCGACGTCACCCACCCGGGTGACCAGGAACGCCTTCATCGCGGCGGCCGGCGCCTCGGGCAGCCGCCGGTCGTGGGCGATCAGCAGGTAGGAGCAGAGGCCCATCACCTCCCAGCCGACCAGCAGCATGATCAGGTCGCCGGCGACCACCACCAGCAGCATCGCGGCGGTGAAGAGGCTGATCTGCGCCGCGTACGGCGGGTAGCGGTGGTCGACCTCGACGTCGTCGTGCGGGCCCCGCTTCAGGTAGGCGGTGGAGTAGACCTGCACGGCCAGGGCGACCGCCGCGACGGCCACCGCGACCAGGACGCCGACGCCGTCCAGCCGGACCCCGAGGGTGACCCACAGGCCGCCCAGGTCGATCCAGGTGGCGGAGGTCTCGACCGGGTCGCCGACCCGGGCCAGCAGGACCAACGCGATCAGCAGCGCCCCGGCCGCGCCGGCCACCCCGAGGCCGATCGCGACCCGCCGGGCCCGGTCCTCCCCGGTGGTCGCGCCGCGCGGCGAGGGCGGCAGCAGCAGGCCGGTCAGTCCCGCGACCAGGGGTACGGCCGGCAGCGCGGCCCCGAGCAGCCCGGTCACTTCTCCCCCTCCGGCCCGTTGGCGGCCACCCCGGCCGGCCCGGTCGACGGGCCGGCGCCGGTCGTCGTGGCCGGCACCAGCGCCGGCGGCTCGGTGAGCGGCACCTCGTCCACCGCGACGCTGGCCCGCAGCCGGTAGAGCTGGAGCACGATGGCCAGGCCGACGCCGATCTCGGCGGCGGCCAGCACGATCACGAAGAGCGCGAAGACCTGCCCGCCGTGCGGCAGGGCGGCCTTCGCCGTGGTGTCGGCGGTGACCAGGATCAGGTTGACCGCGTTGAGCATCAACTCGACCGCCATCAGCAGCAGCACCGCGTTGCGGCGGCGCAGCACGCCGTAGACGCCGAGGCCGAACAGCAGCGCGGCGGTGACGTACGGGATGACCGGCCTCACCGGCGGCCACCCTCGTCGGCAGCGGCGGCCGCCGCGTCGGGGCGGCGACCGATGTCGGGGCGGGAGAGCACGATCGCGCCGACCAGGGCGGCCAGCAGCAGCACCGAGAGCACCTCGAACGGCAGCACCCAGGAGCGGAAGACCTGCTCACCCAGGCGCTCGGCGGTGCCCGCCGCCGGCAGCTCCACCCGGGACCAGCGGAACGCGTCGACCAGCAGCACGGCCAGCCCCAGCCCGCTGCCCGCGCCGATCAGCGCGGCCGGCCAGCCGGGACGGTCCAGGTCGTCGGAGGCGCCGATCGGGGCGCGGGTCAGCATCACCGCGAACAGCAGCAGCACCACCACCGCGCCGACGTAGATCAGCACCTGCACCCAGGCGACCAGCTCGGCGGTGAGCACCAGGTAGTCGCCGGCCAGTGCGCCGAGGCAGACCACCAGGTAGAGGCCGGCCCGCACCAGGTGCCTGGTGGCCACCACGAGCACGCCCGCCCCGACCGCCACCGCGCCGAGGGCGAACAGCAGCACATCCGCGCCCGTCATCGGGTCGTACCTTCGTCGGCGGCGGGGCCGGGCTCGGGGCGTACCACGGTGGGGCGGGCGGCGGAGCTGGTCGGGGCCGCGGCCTTGCGCGCGGCGGTGGACTCCTCCTTGGCCGGCTCGCCGTTGTGGTCGTGCGCGGGCGGCGGCGGGACGGTCGCCATCCACTGGCCGAGGTGGTCCTTGTCGTGCAGCAGGTTCTTGATGTCGTACTCGGCGTACTCGAACTCGGGCGACCAGTAGAGCGCGTCGAACGGGCAGACCTCGACGCAGATGCCGCAGTACATGCAGAGCGAGAAGTCGATGTCGAACTTGTCGAGCACGTTGCGCTGGCGGGGGCGGGCGGCGCCGGGCACCGCCACCTCCTCCTTGTGGGAGTCGATGTAGATGCACCAGTCCGGGCACTCCCGGGCGCAGAGCATGCAGACCGTGCAGTTCTCCGCCAGCAGCGCGATCACGCCCCGGGAGCGGGGCGGCAACTCGGGGGCGACGTCCGGGTACTGCTGGGTCGTCGACCGGCGGGTCATCGTCTTCAGCGTGACCGCCAGCCCCTTCACCAGACCTTCGCCGGGAATGCCGCTGCGCTCGCTCATGCCGCTCATCCTGCCCTGTGGCCCCGGCGTGCGCGACCACCACCCGGCGCATTCCGGCCGTACCGGGACGGTGGGAAGAACGACGCACCGGAACCGACGAGTACACCCCGGAGTGGTCCGGCGACGCGGCCCACCGGAACCTCGCCGTACCGGTGCAGGTCAAGGCGGGCGCGGTTCGCGCGGGGCACGGGCGCGCCGGGCAGCTGGACGGTGGAGGCGTACCACCCGACCACGGGTGACCTGGTGACGCGGTACCTCGGCAGCTCGATCGACCCGATGGACGGGCTGCCGGCCGGCCCGGTGGTGCTGCTGCGCTACCTGCCGGGCGGCGGCAAGCCGTGCTGGTACGTGCCCGGCGGCACCTTCCGGCCGACCGTGGTGTCCCTCGCCCCGCAGCAGGTGATCGACAGCATCAGCCTGGTGCCGGGGAGCACCTGCCTGGCCGTCCCGGTCGCGACCCGGGAGGGCCCGTCGAAGCCGGGCTGAGCCCCGGCGCATCCGCGGCCCGTGCCGACGTCCCCGCGAAGGGCGCCGGCGCGGGCCGCGGCCTGCGGATGCCAGAAGTGGGTGCCGGAAGTGGGTGCCAGAACGAGCGTGATACCTGAGAGGCATATTGATGACTCAGAGGTATCAGGCTGATCCGAGCCTGCGCCGGCAGCGAGATGACTCTGCGTGACGACTTTGGAAGACCCACGTGGGTCGGGCGCCGGGTCAGGCCGGCGGCAGCATCTCCACGCCGAGCTGCTGGAGGAGCTGGAACAGCTCGTTGACGCTCCACACGTCCACGATCCGCCCCTGGGCGTCGAAGCGCAGGAACGTCGCCCCCGAGTAGCTGGCCACCTGCCCGGTCGGCGGCACCGGGCCGAACCGCCCGGCCTGGGTGCCGGCGGCCCGCCAGCGCACCGCCACCCGGTCGCCGGAGGCCACCACGTCCACGATCTTGTAGCGGAGGTCGGGGAAGGCCGCCCGACGGTCCCGGTGCCAGGCCAGCGTCGCCTCCGGCCCGGCCCCGCCGAGCCCCGGACACTCCGCGCCGACCAGCTCGTACACGGACTCCTCGCGCCCGCCGTTCCACACGTCGGCGACGAAGCGCCGCGCCACCGCCTCCAGATCGGTCATCCGGGCAGCCTAGCCAGCCCTCGTCGGGCGGAAGACGACCGTGCGACCCGAGACCGGCGGTCATTGGGCCGGGGCGCGGGAGATCGGCGAAGATGGGACGAAGACGACGGACGGACTCCAGGGGGCGACGTGGGCGAGGCAGCAGGCGGGACGACCGGTGGCAAGTACGTCGAGCCGGGCGCTGAGTTCTCCCGCGACCAGCGCTACATCGTCACCCGGATCACGACCGACGGGCGGGACGGCTACCCGGTCGAGCCGGGGCGGTACCGGCTGGCGGTCAGCCGCGCCTGCCCCTGGGCGAACCGGCTGATCATCGTGCGGCGGCTGCTCGGGCTGGAGGACGCCATCTCGATGGCAGTGGCCGGGCCGACCCACGACACCCGGAGCTGGACGTTCGACCTGGACCCGGGCGGGCGCGACCCGGTGCTCGGCATCGAGCGCCTCCAGGAGGCGTACTTCGCCCGCTTCCCCGGCTACGAGCGGGGCATCACGGTGCCGGCGATCGTGGACGTGCCGACCGGGCAGGTGGTCACCAACGACTTCGGGCAGATGAGCCTCGACCTGTCCACCGAGTGGACGGCGTACCACCGCCGGGGCGCGCCGCAGCTCTACCCGGAGCGGCTGCGCGACAAGATCGACGAGGTGAGCGCGGTGCTGTTCCGGGACGTCAACAACGGCGTCTACCGGTGCGGCTTCGCCGGCAGTCAGGAGGCGTACGACAAGGCGTACCACCGGCTCTTCGACCGGCTGGACTGGTTGACCGAGCGGCTGGCGGGGCAGCGCTACCTGGTCGGCGACACCATCACCGAGGCGGACGTGCGGTTCTTCACCACCCTGGTCCGCTTCGACCCGGTCTACCACGGCCACTTCAAGTGCAACCGGAGCAAGCTGACCGAGATGCCGGTGCTCTGGGCGTACGCCCGGGACCTGTTCCAGACCCCTGGCTTCGGCGACACGGTCGACTTCGACCACATCAAGCGGCACTACTACGAGGTGCACCGGGACATCAACCCGACCGGCGTGGTGCCGCTCGGCCCCGACCTGTCCAACTGGCTCACCCCGCACGGCCGGGAGGAACTCGGCGGGCGGCCCTTCGGCGACGGCACTCCCCCGCCACCCCCGCCGGCCGACGAGCGGGTCGACCCCGCCCACACCCCGCTGCGCTGAGCGCGGGCCGGTCAGAGGGCGACGCGGACGGCGGCGGTGAGGACCAGCTGGGCCAGGGAGAGCGGCACCAGCACCAGCCAGCACAGGCGTTGCAGCTGGTCCTCGCGCAGCCGCGGGTACGCCACCCGCAGCCAGATGATCACGAAGGAGACCGCGAAGACCTTCAGCAGCGTCCACAGCCAGCCGAGCTGGCCGTCGGCGAACGGGCCCTGCCAGCCGCCGAGGAAGAGCACGGTGGTCAGCGCGGCGATCACCACGATGCCCACGTACTCGGCGAGCAGGAAGAAGGCGAAGCGCAGGCCGGTGTACTCGGTGAGGTAGCCGAAGACCAGCTCGGAGTCGGCGATCGGCATGTCGAACGGGGGCCGCCGGATCTCGGCCAGCCCGGCCACGAAGAAGACGAGCATCGCGGGCGCCTGCCAGAGCAGCCACCAGGGCTGCCACGCCTCGACGATGCCGGAGAGGCTGAGCGTGCCCGCCGCCATCGCCACCGAGGCGGCGGAGAGCACCAGCGGCAGCTCGTAGCCGAGCAGCTGGGCCGCCCCGCGCAGGCCGCCGAGCAGGCTGTACTTGTTGGCCGAGGCCCAGGCCGACATCAGCACCGCCACCACGCCGACGCCGACCACGGCGAGGACGAAGAAGAGGCCGATGTCCAGCGGCTGCCCAACCAGGTCGTCCGGGCCGAGCGGGATGACCAGCAGGACCAGCAGGTAGGGCACCAGGGCCACCACCGGGGCGAGCCGGAACACCGCCCGGTCCGCCTCGCGCGGCGTGACGTCCTCCTTCTGGACGAACTTCACCCCGTCGGCGACCAGCTGCGCCCAGCCGTGGAAGCCACCGGCGTACATCGGGCCGAGCCGGCCCTGCATGTGCGCCATCACCTTGTGCTCGGCCTGACCGACCACCAGCGGCAGGGTGAGGAAGGCGACCAGCACGCCGCCGACCCGGATCACCAGCTCCAACCAGGTGGGCATCAGGGCGTACCTTCCTCGTCGCGGGCCTGCGCCGGACTGTCGTCGGTCGCGGGCGCTTCGGCCGGCGCCGGGCCGTCGCCGGTCGCCCCGGCCCTCGGGGTACGCGGCGGACGCGCGCCCGGAGCCGGCCGGGCGGGCCGCTCCCGGGCCGGGCGGGCCGGGGTACCGCCACGCGGGCCCTCGCCCACCCCGGCCGCGCCGGCGGGCGTCGGCGTGGTGCCCCACTCCCCCGGCGCGGGTACGCCCGGCGGCCGGATCGGGCGGCGACCGCCACCGGCCTCCGATTCGCCCGGCTCCTTCGCCCCGGGCCAGGGCTTGGCCACCCGGGAGGCGAGCACGAACTCCTTGCGCAGCGGGTGCCCCTCGAACTCGGGCGGCAGCAGCAGCGGAGCCAGCCCGGGGTGGCCGGCGAAGTCGATGCCGAACATCTCGTGGGTCTCCCGCTCGTGCCAGGCGGCGCCCGGCCAGAGGTCGACCACCGAGGCCACCGCCGGCGACTCGCGGGGCACCCTGGTGCGCAGCAGCACCCCGTGCCGGCGGGTGGTCGACCACAGGTGGGCCACCACGTCGAACCCGGTGGCCAGCTCGTCGACGGCGGAGAGCCAGTCGAAGAAGTCGCAGGCCAACTCGGCGTCGTCGCGCGCCGCGCGCAGCGCGTCCGCCCAGCTCGCGAGGGGTACGTCGACGGTGGCGCGGCCGTACGACTGACCGCCGGAGACCGACGCGGTGGCCTCGACCGGCGCGAGCAACGCGACCACCCGCTGGCCGACCTCTTCCGGAGTCATGCCGCTGATCCTATGACCGGCGGCCCGTGGGCGGGTCAGGCCGCCCGGCGCGGGCATCTGGCCGCTTTGACCGGCAGGCGGACGCCGGACGGGGAAGGATGGTCACCGTGCGCGCTGTCACTGTGACTCCCGGAGTGCCCGACTCGCTGCGACTGGTGGAGGACTGGCCCGAGCCACCGCCCGAGGAGGGCGCGATCCTGGTCGAGGCGCTGGCGGTGGGCATCTGCGGCACCGACCAGGAGATCATCGCGGGCGACTACGGGGAAGCCCCACCCGGGCAGGAGCGGCTGGTGCTCGGGCACGAGTCGCTGGGCCGGGTGCTGGAGGACCCGACCGGCACCCTGCGACCCGGCGACCTGGTGGCCGGCGTGGTCCGCCACCCCGATCCGGTGCCCTGCCCGAACTGCGCGGTCGACGAGTGGGACATGTGCCGCAACGGGCGGTACACCGAGCACGGCATCAAGGCCCTGCCCGGCTTCGCCCGGGACCGATGGCGGGTGCAACCGAAGTTCGCCGTGGGCCTGGACCCGGTCCTCGCCCCGGTCGGGATGCTGCTGGAACCGACCAGCGTGGTGGCGAAGGCCTGGGACCACATCGAGCGGATCGGCGCCCGCGCCGAGTGGAAGCCGCAGAGCGTGCTGGTCACCGGCGCCGGCCCGATCGGCCTGCTGGCGGCGCTGCTGGCCATCCAGCGCGGGCTGTCGGTGCACGTGCTCGACCGGAACACCACCGGCCCGAAGCCGGACCTGGTCCGGGCGCTCGGCGCGACGTACCACACGGTGCCGGTGGCCGAACTGGACTTCGCACCGGACGTGGTGGTCGAGTGCACCGGCGCGCCGGTGGTGGTGCTGGACGCGATGTACAAGGTCGGGCCGATCGGCATCGTCTGCCTGACCGGCGTCTCCAGCGGCGGGCGGACCCTCGACCTCGACGCGGGAGCGCTCAACCGGGAACTGGTGCTGGAGAACAACGTGGTCTTCGGCTCGGTCAACGCCAACCGGCGGCACTGGGAGCTGGCCGCCGAGGCGCTGGCCCGGGCCGATCAGTCCTGGCTGAACTCGCTGATCACCCGCCGGGTGCCGGTGTCGGCGTACGCCGAGGCGTACACCCAGACCGGCGAGGACATCAAGGTGGTGCTGGACTTCACCGCCTGAGCCGACGGGCCCGACCGGTCAGATGCCGGGAAGGCGGCCGTTGCGGAACAGGTCCACGAAGAGCTGGTGGTCCTCCCGGGTCCGGACGCCGTACGCGTGCGCGAAGTCGACCAGGTGGGCGACGAAACCCGGCTCGTCGGCGTCCACCGCCGCCACGATCGACTCCTCGGTGGAGTGGTCCACCAGGTCGTGGCTGGACTCGTCGTCGGCGACCGAGTGCATCCGGGCCACCGCCCGGCCCAGGTCGCCGAGGACCCCGGCCAGCTCGTCCGGCTCGTTCACGTCCGCCCAGTCCAGGTCGGCGGCGTACGGGGAGACCTCGGCGACGAGCTGGCCGGCCCCGTCCAGCTCGGTGAAGCCCAGCCACGGGTCGGCGTGCGCCTGCAGGGCCCGCTGCGACTCGGCCGTACGGTGGCCCTGGTGCCGGAAGTAGCCGCGGACCCGCTCGTCGTCGATGTGCCGGGCCACCGCGGGCACCTGCGCCTGCTTCATGTAGATCACGACGTCGTTCTCCAGCGCCTGGGTGTGCCCCTCCAGCAGCAGGTTGTACGACGGCAGCCCGGCCGAGCCGATGCCCACGCCCTTGCGCAGCACCACATCCTTGATCTGGGCCGCGACCGGGCGAAGCCGCGCGGTGGCCTCGGGCAGCGTGGCCAGGTAGTCCTCGAAGGCCGCGCGGACCTTCTCGCGGGTGGCCGCGTCGATCTCGAACACCCCGTCCCCGAGGGAGAAGCGGCGCTCGTAGTTGTCGATGGTGGTCTGCGTTGCGAGCAGGTCCACCCGGGTGTTGAGCCGGGCCTGCTGGAGCACCCGGCGCAGCACGCCGTCGGCGTTGTCCAGGGTGATGGAGCCGATCGCGTCGTCCCCGCCCGCCGCGATGGCCCGCAGCTCGGTCAGGTACGCCCCGGCGAACCGGGCGACCAGGTCGCTGATCACCTGGTCGGAGAGGGCCTTGGCGTAGCAGAGCAGGGCGACGCTGGCCGCGAGGCGCTTGAGGTCCCAGGAGAACGGCCCGACGTACGCCTCGTCGAAGTCGTTGACGTTGAACACCAGCTGCCCGGAGGCGTTCATGTAGGTGCCGAAGTTCTCCGCGTGCAGGTCGCCGTGGATCCACACCCGGCTGGTCCACTCGTCGAGGAACGCCTCGTCGGCGAAGTCGCCGAGCTGGTCGGCGTAGAACAGGGACGCGCTGCCCCGGTAGAAGGCGAACGGGGAGGCGGCCATCTTGCGGAACTTGCGGCGGAAGGCCGCCGGGTCGAGTGCCATCGACGCGCCGAACTCGTCGGTCAGCACGTCGACGATGAAGGCGGAACGCTGCTCCGCGGACGGGGTCATGGCCCGCAGGCTAACCCCCGGCCGCCAGCCGGGGCGCTCCTCCGAGCGAGCCGTCCGGGCGGGCCGGTCCGGCGGGTGGACACCCACCGGTCCGGCCCGCCCGGCCGGACGGCCGGGTCAGCGCAGAGCGGCCGTGGTGGTGGTGCGGGAGTGCGAGCCGGTCACCGGGGCGCGGCCGCAGGTGCGGGTCGTGTCCGCGGCGATGGTGGTGGTGGCGCCGGCCTTCATCGCCACGGTGGTGGCGTTCCGGACGCCGTACCAGCACTCCTTGTCGACCCAGTACTCGACGTACACGTCCTGGGTGCGGTGGCCCTTGACGGTGAACGCCCCGCCGGTGCCGTGGTCGAAGTAGCCGTACGAGGCGCTGGCGATGTCGCCGGTCCGCGCGTTGTACGTCCAGACGTAGCCGGCCGCGGTCGGGTTCGCCGGGTCGGTGACCTTGCCAGCGAGCACGCCGCCGCTGACCAGTCTGGCGTCGACGGTGGCGGTGCCACCCGGGTTCAGCTTGGTGAGCGTGGCGGAGAACCGGTCGGCGACGTCGCCGGACCACTGCCAGGCGTACCCGCTGTTGGCGCTCGGCGCGAACTCGATCGGCCAGCGGTACGGGCCGAGGTCGTCGATGGTGTACCGGCCCTCGGCGTTGGCGCAGTTCTTGCCGAAGATGCCGCCCTGCCCGGGGTGGAACGCGAACGGGTAGGCGCAGACGCCGGGCACCACCGCGCCGGAGGCGTTGCGGATCGTCCCGGTGATCGTGCCGGGCGGGTCCACCCGAACCGTCGGGATGGTGATCGTCTCCCTGGCCTTCAGCGTCACGAACAGCGCCTCGCGCTGGTCGCCGCTGCCCCCGTTCGCGGTGACCCACTGGTCGCCGTAGCGCTTGGCCGGCGGCTCGTACGGGTTGGTCGCCTGGAAGGCGTAGAGCTGCCAGGTGGCCAGCTCGGTTTCCTCGAACGGGCCGACCTCCAGGTGTCCGTCGTCGGACGAGCAGTACTGGCGCATGTGCGCGGACTGCCCGCCCCACTTCGGCTGGACCAGGTGCACGCAGATGCCGCCGACCGGCTGCCCGGTCGCCGCGTCCTGCACGGTGGTGGCGAACGCCGCACCCGGCCGCAGCTGGTAGCTGACCCTGGTGACCTGGCCCCGGGCCACGTCGACGGTGGGTCTGGGATCCACCGGGAAGTACGACGCCCCGCCGGTGACGTCCAGCTCCCAACTGCCCGGCCGCACGTCCGGCACCCGGACCAGGCCGTCGCTGCCGCAGACCGTCTCGTCCCGGCCGCCGGAGATGTGGACGCACGGCCGGCGCACCGGCAGGCCGGTCACCGCGTCGGTCACCCGGGCCTCGACGGTGCCCAGCGGCAGGAGCCGCTCGTCGACGGTGAGCGCGCCGCCGTCGGTGAGGGTGAAGACCGTGGCCTCCTCCCGGGTCTCCTTCCCGGGCACCCACTGGGTGCCGCGCACGTTGTCGTAGACGGAGATCCGGTAGCGGCCGGGCGGCAGGTTGTTCAGCGCGTAGCGCCCGTCGCCCAGGTCCCAGGTGTACGCGATGGCCCGGTAGGAGGTGTCCTCGCCGTGCACCGCGACGGTGGCCCCGACTCCCGTGCCGTACTGGTCGCTGATCCGGCCGCTGATGCTGCCGGCGCCCCGGCCCAGGGTGAAGTTCTGCTCGACCGTGGCGCCCGCCGGGATCGAGACGGCCGACGCGTTCAGGTGGTCGGGGGCGTCGTACCACCACTGGGTACGGAACCCCTCGGCGTGCATCCGGATCTTGTAGTCGGGCGCGTTCCACGCGCCGGGGATCGTGTAGCGGCCCTGCGCGTCCGAGCAGTACTCGGCGGCGACGTCGGTGGGCGAGGTGTGCAGGGCGAAGCAGGCGTTCGCGACGGGTGCGCCGTCGGGATCGCTGACGATGCCCGTGTAGCCGAAGGTGTCGGCGGCCGCCGGAGCAGCGGTGAGAGGAACTATGACGAGCGTCGCCAGGAGGGCGGCCCCCGTTGCCCGCATGGATTTCATGCCAGCAAGATAGCGACGCCGGACAACATTGAAGACCATTTAACCGGTCGATGCCGGCCCGCCGGTCGGGCCCGGCGGCGGCTCAGGACGCCGGCGGGCGTACCGGCGGGGAGGTGAGCGACGCCACGGAGCGGGGCGCGGCGTCCGGGTGCGGGGCGGCGTCCACCGGCGGGGCGAGCGGGTCGGGGCGGGCCACGCCGCCGATGCCGGCCTGCTCGGCGGCGATCTTCTCCTGAAGGCGGAGGATGCCGTGCAGCAGCGCCTCCGGCCGCGGCGGGCAGCCGGGCACGTAGACGTCGACCGGGATGAGCTGGTCGACCCCCTTGGTCACCGAGTACGAGTCCCAGTACGGGCCACCGCAGTTGGAGCAGGCGCCGAACGAGATGACGTACTTCGGCTCGGGCATCTGGTCGTAGAGGCGCTTGATCGCCGGGGCCATCTTGTCGGTGACCGTGCCGGAGACCACCATCAGGTCGGCCTGCCGGGGACCGTGGGCGAACGGGATGACACCGAGCCGCATGAAGTCGTGCCGGCCCATGCTGGTGGCGATGAACTCGATCGCGCAGCAGGCCAGGCCGAAGTTGAAGACCCAGAGCGAGTAGCGGCGGCCCCAGTTCAGCACGAACCGGATCGGCTCGCCGAGCACTCCCGGCAGCTGCACGACCGCCCCCTTCCTGTCCCCCACCGGACAGTCAACCACAGCGCCCGGGGGCAACCGGTGCGGCCGTTCACGACTTCTAGGAGGTGTAAGGGCATCGCCAACTCACGCGCGGCACCGCCGCGCACCCACGGGGATCACGGGAGGACTCAGATGAACACTCGTACTGGACAGCGGATCGGGGCACTGCTCGGCACGGCACTGGCCGTGCTGGCCGCCGCGCCGGTCACCGCCGCCGTGGCGTCCACCGACGCACCCGCCGCGGTCTCCGCCGACCGGCTCGTCCTGGAGCCGACCGCGCGGGGTTACCAGGGCAGCCTGTCGGTGACGGTCACCAACCGGAGCAGCGCCGCCGAGTACTACACGGTCCGGATCACCGAGCCGGTCGCCGGCTCCTTCCGGGGCGTACAGCCAGCCGGGGTGTGCATGTCCGGAGGGCTGGCCGGGGACCTTCGGGTCTTCGAGTGCGAGGTGCCGGGGCCGGACCTGGCGCCGGGTGAGCGGCGGAGTTTCGCGGCCGCCTTCGAGGTGCTGACCTCGCCCAGGCCGTACGCGATGACCGCCGCGGCTGGCCGGGTCGAGGTGGTGCCGGGCCACACCGGGCAGGTGGCGGACGGAGAGAAGTTCAACACCTGGTTCCGCGCCACCGACGGCTCGCTGCGCCACCCGCAGCCGTACAGGCAGGACACCGAGGCGAAGGCGGCGATCACCGCCACCGCCGGCGCGGTGACCCTCACCCGGCAGGCGGACGGGACGTACGCGGGCCGGCTGCCGGTGACCGTGCGGTACGCGGGCGACGCCCCGCACGACTTCCTCTTCGTGCGGGCCACCCTGCCCGCCGGGGTGGAGATCGCCGGCACCGACCCGCAGGACTCGCCAAGCTTCGGCGGCTACTTCGACGTGCCGGGCGGCCGGATGGCGGCCGGCGAGGAGCGCGGTTTCGACGTGCTGTTCCGCGCCCCGGCCGAAACCGTCGCCGGTGACCTCGGCACCGTCGGGTTCACCCTGACCACCTGGTACGGCGACGGCGAGGTGGCCGACACCGACCCGACCGACAACACCCTCCAGGTCGCGGTGGGCGCGGTCGACAACGGCTGACGCGCCGCCATGAGCCACCGCCGGCCGGGCACGGGGGTCCCGGCCGGCGGTGCCCGTCCGGGACCGGACCCGCGCCGGGCCGGCTGTCCCGGAGCCGACAACGGAGAGCAGCGGGCCGCTGCAACCGCCCCCGCCGGCCACCGGTGTGACCGGTGTCGGCGGCGGGGCCACCGAGCGCCCACGGGGAGGACGAGTGAGTGTGACGAGAGACGTACGGGTCGGCGGGCCGCCGCCGGGCCCGGCCCCCGAACCGCCCGAGCCGGTCTTCGACGACTTCTACCACGCTCACTTCCGGGGGCTGGTCGTCCAGCTCGCCGCGTACACCGGAGACCTCGGCCAGGCACAGGACCTGGTCCAGGAGGCGTTCTGCCGGGCCTACGCCCGGTGGGACCGGATCGCCGGCTACGAGGACCCGCTCGCCTGGGTCCGCAAGGTCGCCTGGAACCTCGGCCACAACCGCTGGCGTCGGCTGCGCACCGCGCAGGCGTACCTGCGGCGGCAGCGGGAGACGCACGTCGCCGGGCCGACGCCGGACCGGGTGGCGGTGGACACCGCGCTGGCGCAGCTGCCGCCGAAACACCGCCGGGCGGTCGTCCTGCACTATCTCGCCGATCTGTCGGTCGCCGAGATCGCCGCCCAGGAACAGGTCGCTGAGGGCACCGTCAAGTCCTGGTTGCACCGGGGCAGGGCGGCGCTCGCCACGCACCTGCGCGAAACCACCGAGGAAGTGCGGGATGTCTGAGCAGGAGATCGTCGGTCTCGCCGAGGAGTTCGCCCGCTACCGCCAGACGGTGCTGGCCGAGGTCGAGGTGCCCGGGCCGGCGGCGGTCCGGCGGACCGTACGCCAGCGGCGGCACCGGCACCTCGCCTCCGCCGCCGCGGGGGTCCTGGCGCTGCTGGCCGGGCCGGCGGTCGGGTACGCGGCGCTGGACCACCCGGCCCCGCGCCCCGGCCCGGTCGAGCCGACGCCCAGCGTGACCGCGTCGCCGACGCCGAGCGGGTCGGCCGGCCCGGCTGCGAGCCCGTCCGTGACCAGCCCGAACCCGACCCGGACGGCGCCCGACGGCCGGATCAGCCGGGCTCAGCTGCTCGCCGCCCGCGTCGACCTGCCGGCCTGGCGGCCCGGGCCGAGCTGCCCGACCACCGGTACCCGGCTCGCCGGCGACCCGAAGACCGCCAAGGAGGGCACCAACACCGTCGAGGCGATGGACCACGGCGACGTCGACGGCGACGGGGCGACCGAGACGGTGGTGCTGGTCCAGTGCACGGTCGGCAGCGGCGGACCCGAGCAGGTCGTCGCCTTCGACCGGGACGAGGCCGGCGCGATCGTCACGCTCGGACGGGTGGTGGCGAGCACCATCGAAAAGCCGCAGTGGCTGACTGCGCTGGACGTGCGGTCCGACGGCCTCGTCCGGGTGCAGGTCGCCGATCTGGCGCCCGGCGGCGGCTGGCCGGGTGACTGGTCACAGCGACAGTGGCGCGGCTACCGCTGGACAGGTGGGCGGTTCGCGCAGGTCGAGGGCCCGACCTCGTTCGGCCCGAACCCGTACTCCACAGACCTGGCGGTCACCGCGAAGGACCTGGTGCTGGCCGACGACCCCGCCGACGGCTCCCGGGTCGGGACGATCCAGGTGCGGATCCGCAATCTCGGGGACCGGCGCGCCGACGGGGTGTCCCTGACGCTGGATCTGCCGCCGTCCCTCGCGCCGGACGGTTCCGCCTGGGCGTCCTGCGGCCCGGACCCGGGCAGGTACCGCCCCCCGCTGCGCTGCGAGCTGGGGCCGGTGGCCGCGCACGGCGAGCTGACCCTGCGCCTCGGGGTGCGGCTGCCCCGGGACGTGACGCTGTCGCCCGGAAAGGCGTTGGTACGCGGCAACGCGACCGGCCCAGGCAGGAACTACCTGCTGGACCCCGACATCGACAACAACGGGGTGACCATCGCCTACCGGTGAGGCCGCGCCGCCGGCGATCAGCGTGGGGCAGTGACCGGCCCGGCCGCCCGCGCTGCCGCCACCGCGGCGGCCAGGTCCGGTTACCCACGTCATGGCCGCGGTCACATCCCCTCCTCCGGCCACCAGCTCGCCGCCGTCATGTCCACCCCGGCGGCGCGCAGCGGGCAGCCCTCGGCCCGCAACCGGGCCCGCGCCTCCACCTCGTGCCTGGGCGGCAGCCGGCCGGCCGAGTTCACCACCCGGTGCCAGGGCACCCCGCCGCCGTGCCGGGCCATGATCGAGCCGACCAGCCGGGCCGAGGCCCGTCCCGAGCGCTCGGCGAGGGCGTCGGCGATCGCCCCGTACGACATCACCCGGCCCGGCGGGATCCGCTCGACCAGCGCGAGCACCGTCTCGACGTACTCCTCAGGCGTCACGACCGGCCACGATATGGGAACGCGGCCGGGTCGCGCGGGACCGGGCGCGCAGAATGGGCGGGTGCGCGAAGCAGTCACCCAGGCCCGGCGGGTCGTCGTCAAGATCGGGTCGTCCTCGCTGACCACCGCCGCCGGTGGGCTGGACGACGCCCGGGTCGACGCCCTGGTGGACACCCTCGGCGCGCTCGCCGCCTCCGGCCGCGAGGTGGTGCTGGTCTCCTCGGGCGCGATCGCCGCCGGCCTGGCCCCGCTCGGGCTGGCCCGGCGGCCCCGCGACCTGGCCACCCAGCAGGCCGCGGCGAGCGTCGGGCAGGGCCTGCTCATCGGCCGGTACGCGGCCGGCTTCGCCCGGCACCGGCTCACCGTCGGGCAGGTGCTGCTCACCGTCGACGACGTGACCCGGCGGGCGCACTACCGCAACGCGTACCGGACCCTGCGCAAGCTGCTCGACCTGCGCGCGGTGCCGGTCGTCAACGAGAACGACACGGTCGCCACCGAGGAGATCCGCTTCGGCGACAACGACCGGCTGGCCGCGCTGGTCGCCGCCCTGGTCGACGCCGACCTGCTGGTGCTCCTCTCCGACGTGGACGCGCTCTGGACCGGGAACCCGGCCCGGCCGGGCAGCACCCGGATCATCGAGGTACGCGGCGAGGGCGACCTGGCCGGCATCGACATCGGCGGCGCGGGCCGCTCCGGCGTCGGTACCGGCGGCATGGTCACCAAGGTCGAGGCGGCCCGGATCGCCACCGGCTTCGGCATCCCGGTGGTGCTGACCGCCGCGCCGCTGGCCGCCGGGGCGCTGGCCGGCGAGCCCGTCGGCACGCTCTTCCACCCCAGCCGGCGGCGCCCCGCGGCCCGGCTGTTCTGGCTCGCGCACGCCACCGCGCCCCGGGGTCGGCTGCACCTCGACCCCGGGGCGGTGCAGGCGGTGGTGGGGCGGCGCAAGTCGCTGCTGCCGGCCGGGATCACCGCCGTGGACGGCGCGTTCACCGCCGGGGACCCGGTCGACCTGGTGGACGCCGAGGGCGCGCCGGTGGCCCGGGGGCTGGTCAACTACGACGCGGTGGAGCTGCCGGGGCTGCTCGGCCGCTCCACCGGGGAACTCGCTGCGGCGCTCGGCCCGGCGTACGAACGGGAGGTCGTCCACCGTGACGACCTCGTGCTGCTGTGAGGAGTGGACGGATGAGCGTCACCGAGCAGGCCCGCCGGGCCCGGGAGGCGGCGGGCGAACTGGCCGTCGCCACGCGTACCGCCAAGGACGCCGCGCTGCACGCGATGGCCGACGCGCTGGTGGCGCGTACGCGTGAGATCCTGACCGCGAACGCGGCGGACCTGGCGGCCGGGCTCGAGGCCGGGCTGAGCGCGGCCGTGCTGGACCGGCTCGCGCTCGACGCGGGCCGGGTGGCCGACATCGCCGACGCGCTGCGCCAGATGGCCGCGCTGCCCGACCCGGTGGGCGAGGTGCTCCGTGGCTCGACCCTGCCCAACGGGCTGGAGCTGCGCCAGGTCCGGGTGCCGTTCGGGGTGGTCGGCATCGTCTACGAGGCCCGGCCGAACGTGACCGTGGACGCCGCCGGGATCTGCCTGAAGTCCGGCAACGCGGCGCTGCTGCGCGGCTCCTCGTCGGCGGCGAACTCGAACGCGGCGCTGGTCGCCGTCCTGCGGGACGCGGTCGCCGGGGCCGGCCTGCCGGCGGACGCGGTGCAACTGCTCGACGCCGGCTCCCGCGACTCGGTCAAGGAGCTGATGCGGGCGCGCGGCCTGGTCGACGTGCTGATCCCGCGCGGCGGCGCGTCGCTGATCCGCACCGTGGTCGAGGAGTCGACGGTGCCGGTGATCGAGACCGGAGTGGGCAACTGCCACGTCTACGTCGACGCCGCCGCGGACGTGGCGAAGGCGGTGGCGGTCACCCTCAACGCCAAGACGCAGCGGCTGTCCACCTGCAACACGGCCGAGTCGCTGCTGGTGCACGCGGACGTCGCGGACGCCTTCCTGCCGCCGGCGCTGGCAGCCTTCGCCGAGGCCGGGGTCACCGTGCACGGCGACGCCCGGGTGGCCGCGTTCTCCGACGCGGTGGTGCCGGCCACCGACGAGGACTTCGCCACCGAGTACCTCTCGGCGGACATCTCGGTCGCCGTGGTCGACTCGCTCGACGCGGCGGTCGCGCACATCCGCCGGTACGGCACTGGGCACACCGAGGCGATCCTCACCGACTCCGCCACGGCGGCCCGGGAGTTCGTGGCCCGGGTGGACGCGGCGGCGGTGATGGTGAACGCCTCGACCCGGTTCACCGACGGCGGTGAGTTCGGCTTCGGCGCCGAGATCGGCATCTCCACCCAGAAGCTGCACGCCCGCGGCCCGATGGGGCTGCCCGAGCTGACCTCGACGAAGTACGTGGTCACCGGGGACGGACACCTACGCGGCTGACCGTCCCGATCGGACCGGGGCACCGCGAGGGTGCGCGGGGCCGATAGTCTGGGGCGGGTTCGGCACGGCTTGTCTGGGGAGGCGGCATGCTGGGCGAAAGCGCCCTGGAAGAGCAACTGGCGCAGGCGCGCGCCGCGCTGCGGGAGGTGAGCCGCACCGGCCCGCCCCGGGAGCGGGTCGAGTCCGTGGGCGAGGCCGCCGACGGACGGATCCGGGTCACCCTCGGCACCGACGGGCGGGTCAGCGCCGTCGACCTCGATCCCCGGGTGCTCCGCGAGGGCTCGGAACACCTCGCCGAGGAGCTGCGCCGGGCGGTGAACGCGGCACTCGACGGGCAGGACGACGACGCGGCCGGGACGGAGCCGATGCCGGACCTCGCCGCGATGACCGCCACCGTGGAGCGGCTGCAGGACCAGGGCCTGCGGCAGATGCGGGAGATCAGCACCGCCATCAGCGAAACCATGCGGAAGATCCAGCGGCGGAGCTGACGATGGAACCACTCGACGTCGACATCGACGCGCTGCGCCGCGGCGCGGACGAGCTGGACCGGGCCAGGGAGAGCGTCCGCCAGGCCTTCGAGGCGTTCCAGGCGGCGGCGGGCGGCTACGCGCAGGCCTTCGGCGGCGACGAGATCGGGATGCTGCTCGGCGTCGCCCACCAGGCCTGTGTGGACGGGCTCACCGAGTGTCTCAGCACCAACATCACCGAGCTGGAGAACTACGCCGCCGGCCTGCACTCGATGGCGGAGCGGTACCAGGCCGTCGAGGAGGACGCCACCAGCTCGTTCCAGTCGATTCTCGGCAAGCTCGGCGGATGAGCGCGCCGCACCCAGGAAAGGAGCCACCGTGGGTCTGACGCTCCCGGGCGAGCTCGCGTCCCTGCTCTCGATGATCGGGTACGACTGGCCGGAGTCCGACGAGACCGCGCTCTTCCAGCTCGCCGGTGAGTGGACCGGGATGGCCGACCGGATCAACGGCTCGGTCGCACAGTTGGAGACGGCGGCGCGGACGGTGCTGGAGACCAACCGGGGCGAGAGCTTCACCGCCTTCGCCGACGAGTGGAACGACAAGGAGTCGGCCGCCCGCAACATCGCCGACGCCACCGACCCGACGAACGTCATCGCCATCGGGCTGATGGCCGCTGCGGGCGTGGTGCTGGCGCTGAAGATCCAGGTGATCGTGCAGCTGATCCTGCTGGCCATCCAGATCGCGCAGGCGATCGCCACGGCCGTGGCCACCTTCGGCGCGTCCCTGCTGGAGATCCCGATCTTCAAGATGATCACGGGGATGATCGTCGACCAGCTGATCGGGATGGCGGTGGACGCGGTGCTCAATGGTTAAGAAGCGGACGGACCCGCCCCGCCAGGCCCAGGCCAAGGGCGCGAAGATCGTCTCGGCGTTCCTGGAGAACGCCGACGTGTTCCGTACCGCCAAGAGCACCGGTGCCAAGGTCGACGGGCCGGCCGTGCTGGTGCTGCGGAACCGGCCCGACTTCGACAAGCGGGACTTCGACCGCAAGGCGAAGGACCTGCGCCGGCTCGGCGACGAGGGCTCGCTCAAGAAGGCGAAGTCGGACCGGGACAGCAACAAGGTCTACGACCCCGCAACGAAGAAGAGCCGTACCCGCACCAACATCTACCGGGACCGGATGATCCGGCGCCTCACCAAGGACGGCCGTCTCACCCAGGACATGGGCGACCGGAAGACCAACAAGTACGTGGCCAACAAGACCGCGGTGGACCGGCTCTACGCCGGCAAGGGGCCGATCACCAGAAGCGGCCAGGGGTACGACCCGGACCACATCCACGAGCTGCAAATGGACGGAAAGGATGAATACGCTAACCTCAGGCCGATGGACGCCTGGACCAACCGCCAGCTCGGCAGCGACATCTCCGTGGCGCTGCGGGACGTCCCCGAGGGCACGCCGATCATCGTGAAGGTCATCCCGTGAGCAGCCCCGACCACGCCGCCGGCCTGGGCCGGATCCGGGAGAAGCTCGACCTGCTGCGGCAACTGGAGGCGGAGCGGGGCTTCGGCGTGGTCATCGGCGAGCCGGCCCCGCTGGAACCGCTGCCCGAGCTGCCCGGCGTGGCCGAGGTCTACAGTCTCTTCGGCCGACTGGAGGGGGACAACTTCCGGTTCGCGCCCCCGGAGCAGATTGTCAGCCCGGCGGCCTGGGCGGCCCGCACGGTGGACGAGAGCGACCCGATGGGCAGCCCACTGCCGGTCGGCCACGAGGTGCACAGCATCCCGCCGCGCCTGCGCGCGGAGATCCGGGCCGGCGCCCCGATCTACCTGGACACCGAGGACCTCGACGTCTACTGGATGGAACCGGACGACTACGTCTTCCTCTACGAGCACCCCGACTCCGAACCGGAGCTGACCGTCATCGCCCCGGACGTCGTCACGTTCTTCGACGAGCACGTGCTCGGTCCCGGCTATCCGGCGCTCGTCGGGACCGTCCTCGGTCCGGGCGTGGCCGAGCAGCGGCTGCGCAAGGGGCCGCACGCCGGCGAGTACGCCGACAACTGGCGGCGCCTGCTGATCGCCGCCGGCCTGTCCTCCTGATCCCACCGCCGACCCGCGAAGGACCGTCATGGCAGCTGATCCCCGGTTCACGGCACTGTGGAGCGAGGACGAGCTCATCCCGTACCCGCGCGAGGCGTGGCTGGAGGGGGGCTTCAGCCCCGAGCTGCTCCCCGCCGGCGACGAGATCCCGCTCGACGTGGCGGTCGTCTACACCGCCTTCCTCGAGGGCGACATCGAGTTGTACGACACCATCCAGCTGAGCACCGAGGACGGCTCGCTGGACGTCCGGCTGATCGTGGTGGGCGCGGTGGCCGACAACCCGGACCTGCTCTACGTGCTCGACCCGCGGACCGGGGAGATCCTCCAGCTCGACCTGGACCAGCAGGACATCCAGGGCGTCAACAGCAGCTTCCGCACCTTCGTCGAGTTCCTCTACCAGTTCGCGCTCTTCGTCGAGGCCGACGAGGGCAAGGCGGGCCGGGCCGAGCGGGCCGAGTCGCTGCGCACCGTGCTGGAGAGCATCGACCGGGCCGCCTTCGCCCCGGACGGCTGGTGGCCGCTGGTGATCAGCCAGCTGAAGTGACCGCCGCCCGGCAGGCCCGGATCGCCCGCAGCGTGGTGTACACGTCGAACTGGTGACCGTCGTCGCTGTCCCAGCCGCCGTCGCTGCGCTGGGTCTCGGCGAGCCGGCGGCGGGCCGAGACCAGCAGCCACTGCTCCTCGCCCACGTCGACCCGGCTCAGCGTCGCGGCCAGCCAGGCCACGTCCGCCGGGGACATCTGCGGGATCCGCTCGGCCAGCACCGCCTGGATGCGCGCCGACTCGTAGTACATCTCCTGCCGGTGCAGCAGAGCCGCGCTCAGCCAGCCGGCGGGCAGGAAGGACGGCCAACTGCCGTCCTCGCCGAGCTGCCCGGCGACGGACTGCGCCACCGCCTGCACCACCCCGGCGTACGCGCCGCCGACGCGGTGGTCGAGTGGGCCGGCGGCGCGGGCGTCGAGCCCGGCCACGGTCAGCCAGAACCCGGCGTTGGCGGTGAGGTAGAAGCGGGCCTCCGGATCGCCCGGCCGGGCCCACTCCGGGGCGAGGCCGGCCAGCGACGGGTCCTCGTCCCAGCCGCCGTCGGGCAGCTGCCGCGCGGCGAGCCAGTCCAGCGCGTGCCGGGCCGCCGGGCGGCCGAGGGCGCCGAGGTCGTCCAGCTCGGCCAACCGGAAGCAGGTCGCGTCGACGGAGCCCACGGCACCGTCGAGGATTGCCGGCCAGCCGCCGTCGGGCGCCTGCCCGGCCTCGGCGGCGTCGAGCAGCTCGGCCGCCACCGGCGCGCCGGTGCGCAGCCGGGAGAGGCGGGCGCGGTCCACCGCGTCCCCGTGCGCCACGACGAAGCCGACAGCGGCGTCCATGTCCACCACGGCGGACACGCTACCTGCGGAAAGGCGATCGCGCCTCGGGGAATCGGCCGAGGTCGGGGCGGCCTCGTCGCCGCACCCGACCCCGGCCGACCGGTCAGTACGCGGGCAGCGAGGGATCGATCTGCTTGACCCAGGAGAGCACCCCGCCCTGGACGTGCACGGCGTCGCGGAACCCGGCCGCCTTCAGCGCGGCGAGCGCCTCGGCGGAGCGGACGCCGGACTTGCAGTGCAGCACGATCTGCCTGTCCTGCGGCAGCTTCGCCAGCGCCTCGCCGGAGATGATCTCGCCCTTGGGGATCAGCGTGGCCCCGGGGATCCGGACGATCTCGTACTCGGCGGGCTCGCGGACGTCGACCAGGAAGATGTCCTTGCCGGCGTCCTGCCACTCCTTGAGCTCCCGTGCGGTGATGGTGGCGTCGACCACCGCCTCCTGCGCCTCCTCGGAGACCGCGCCGCAGAAGTCCTCGTAGTCCTCCAGCAGGTCGGTGACCGTCGGGTTCTCGCCGCAGAGCACGCAGTTCGGGTCCTTGCGGACCTTGATCTTGCGGTACGACATCTCCAGGGCGTCGTAGACCATCAGCCGGCCGACCAGCGGCTCGCCGATGCCCGCGAGCAGCTTGATCGCCTCGTTGACCTGGATCGAGCCGATCGACGCGCAGAGCACGCCGAGCACACCGCCCTCCGCGCAGGAGGGAACCATGCCGGGCGGCGGCGGCTCCGGGTAGAGGCAGCGGTAGCAGGGGCCGTGCTCGGCCCAGAACACCGACGCCTGGCCGTCGAAGCGGTAGATCGAACCCCAGACGTACGGCTTGCCGAGCAGCACCGCCGCGTCGTTGACCAGGTAGCGGGTGGCGAAGTTGTCGGTGCCGTCGACGATCAGGTCGTACCCGGAGAAGATCTCCCGGACGTTCTCCCGGTCCAGCGCGGTGTTGTGGATCTCCACACGGACCAGCGGGTTGATCTCGCGGATCGAGGCGGCGGCGGACTCGGCCTTGGACCGGCCCACGTCGGAGACGCCGTGGATGACCTGGCGCTGGAGGTTGGACTCGTCGACGGTGTCGAAGTCGATGATGCCGAGCGTCCCGACACCGGCGGCGGCGAGGTACAGCAGGGCCGGCGAGCCGAGACCGCCGGCGCCGACGCAGAGCACCCGGGCGTTCTTCAGCCGCTTCTGCCCCTCGACCCCGACGTCCGGGATGATCAGGTGGCGCGAGTAGCGGCGGATCTCGTCAACGGTCAGCTCGGCGGCGGGCTCGACGAGCGGGGGCAGCGACACGGTGGACTCCCCGGGATCGGCTGGTGGCGAACCGCGCCATTGTCGCTCGCCGGGGGGCCGATCGGCCATGAGCAGCGACACCCGCCCGACATGCGGGAGCGGGAATAACTCAGACACCGGGGACGAGCGCGCCCTCGTGGCGGATCCCGTCGACGTACGGCCAGGCGTTGGCGACGCAGCCGTTCAGACCGTACGTCTGCTGCTGCATCACCGGGGCCGGCTGACCGGAGCCGGGGCAGGCCTGGTGCTCCTCGCCGAACTCGTGCCCGACCTCGTGGTTCACCACGTACGTCCGGTAGACCGCCAGCGGGGCGCCGTAGTCCGGCACGCCGTCCATCCAGCGCGCCAGGTTGATGATCACCTGGCCGGGCAGCCGGCAGGAGGTGTACCCGTCGGTGCTCAACCCGCCCTCGGCGCACATCCGCTCGGAGGTGGCCGGAGTGGCCAGGTAGACGGTGAAGTCGGCGGCGGCTGCCTCGGGTACCCGCTGCACCCGCAGTTCGCCGGAGGCGATCCAGCTGCGCGGGTCGGCGAGCGCCTCGTCCACGCCGGCGGCGAAGACGTCGACGTCCTGCCCGGTGCCCTCCTCGACCGCCACCCGGTAGCGGCGCAGCGGGCCGGCGAACCCGTGCACCGGGGAGCGCCCGTCGGCAGCGGCGAACCGGCCGGGGCCGCTGGTCGGGTACGCGGTCGGCGCGGCCCGCTGGCCGGTGCCGAGCCCCAGCGCCTGCGATCCCCGGGCGGACGGGGGCACGGCCGGCTGGTCGTCGGCCGGGACGAGGGTGACCCCGGCGACGGTCGCGCCGAGCGCCACCAGGCCGAGCAGGCCGAGCAGGGCGGCACGTCGCCGACGTCGGCGCAGCCGGACCAGTCCGGGTCGGGCCTGGCCGGCGGGCCGACGGTCCTGGTCGGCCGGCTCCGGTTCGCCACCCTCGGCGAGCGGGGAAAACGCGGTCACCCGACCAGCATGGCAGATTAATCGGGCATTTACGTGTTTTTGCCGCGAGTCACGCGAACATGCTTCAGATCGCGCGGCGCGGCTCAGACCGGACGCCCGCCGTACCGCCGGCCGTCGAGGTAGGGCCACGGGTTCGCGGTGCAGCCGTCGAGGAAGAGCGACTGCTGCTGCATCACCGGCGCGGGCCGGCCCCGCCCCGGGCAGCGCTCGTGGTGGTGCCCCAACTGGTGGCCCACCTCGTGGTTGACCACGTACGTGCGGTAGAGCGACAGCGGCACACCGGCCCGTACGAAGTGCGGCACCGAGGTCCGCCACCGGTCCAGGTTGATGATCACCTTGCCCGGCGCCCGGCAGGACGTGTACGGCCGGCCGCCCACCCGGATGTCCACTCCCCCGGCCCGGCACATCCGCCCCGCCGTGGTCGCGCTGGCCAGGTAGACCGTGAAGTCGTACGCCTCACCCTCCGGCACCCGGCGCAGCCGCAGCCGACCGCTGTCCACCCAGCTCCCCGGGCCGGCCAGGGCCGCCTGCGCCTCGTCGGAGAAGGCGTGCACGTCCTCGCCCGAGCCGGTCTCCACCGCCACCCGGAAATGCTGCACCGGGCCGGCCCGCCCCAGCACCGGGCCGGGCCGGTCGTCGTACCCGAAACTGCCCCGCCCGGCGGACGGCACCGGGCCCGCCAGCTGGAGCACCGGGGTTGGGCTGGTCGCGGACGGGCTCGGGGTGACCGGCGACGGCGACGGCGTGGCTGGCGTGGCGGTCGGCCCGGGAGCCGGCGCGGCGGTCGGCCCGGGAGTCGGCGTGCCGGCGGTGAGCGTGCCGGCGTCGGCCCCGGGACCGCTGGCGGAAAGCACCCCGCCCGCACCGACCACGACCGCGAGCAGCGCCACCAGCAGCACCGTCCACCGACGGCCGGCGGCGGGCGCGCGGCGGCCGCGGCCGGTCGCACGCGCGCGGCGGCCGTGGGGGAGGAACTCGGGCATCCGCGTCAGCCTGCCACGTCGGACCGCTGCGCGGTGTCCACCGTTTCGGCGAGCAGGTGCAGCACGGCGCGCGCCACCGTGCGCGGCACCTCCAACTGCGCGACGTGGCCGACCCCGGCGAGCATCATCAGCCGGCTGTCCGGGATCACCCGGGCCGCCTGCGGCGCCACCCGCACGTCCACCAGCTTGTCCTGCATGCCGCCCACCACCAGCGTCGGGGCCTGGACCGACGCGGCGATCCGCCACATCGACCCCGGCCCCGGCAGGTACGAGCGCAGGAAGCTGGAGACCAGGCCGCGGAACGTCCGGACGTACGCGGCGGCGTAGTGCGCGGCCTCGTAGCGCACCCGGATCTCCTCCAACGCCTCCTGCCGGCGCTGCTCGCTGATCCGGCTCAGGTCGGCGAAGCACGACTCCAGCACCTGCTGGGCCATCACCTCCGGCGCGAGCTGGGCCAGCCGCCGGGCCGCCAGCCGCTCCCCGAGCGGGATGGCCAGCAGCGGCAGCATCCGCCCCTGCAACGAGCGGCGGAAGTCCAGGAACGGCAACGCCGGGGAGATCAGGGTGAGGGTACGCACCAGCTCCGGCCGCAGCCCCGCCACGTGCACCGCGATCGCCCCGCCGAGCGAGTTGCCGAACAGGTGCACCGGCCCCCGCCCGGAGTGCTCGATCCAGCGGACCACCCGCTCGGCGAAGGCCGGGATCGTGTAGCGCCGCCCCGGCTCGCTGCGCCCGAACCCGGGCAGGTCGATGGCCTGCCCGTCGAGCCGGTGGGCGAGCAGGCCGGCCAGGTCCGTCCAGTTCTGCGACGAGCCGCCCAGCCCGTGCACGTACAGCGCCGGCTCGGCGTCCGGGCCCGTGGCCGGGGTGTCCCGGACGTAGGTGACCGTGCCGTCGAGGCGTACCTCCCGGCCGGGCCACGGCGGCGGGACGTGGTGCGGGGGCAGCAGCTGATCGGGCCAGAGGGCGGCGCGCTTCATGCCCCCAGTGTGCCCACCACCACCCGCCCCGACACCGCGTCCGGTCAGGCCAGCAACGCCTCCAGGCGACGGTTGACGGCGGCCAGCGTCGCGCGGACCACCGCCTGCCGGGGGTCACCGGCTACCAGCGCGGAGCCGGCGAGCTGCTCGACCCAGCCGTCGCAGACCAGCAGCACCACCACAGTGGCCACCTCGCAGTTGCCGAACGGCACCACCGCGGCGTGCTCGACGAAGCAGCGCCCACGCTCGGCGGTGACCTCGGTGCCCCGCAGCAGCTGATCCACCGCCGCCGCGGCGGCCACCGCGCAGAGCCGCAGGACGTACCCGTCGACGGCCGGCCCGGTGGAGTGCCCGGCCGCGGCCTCACCACCGGCGAGCAGGCGTACCTCGACGGTGGCGTCGAGGCCGAACGTGCTCACCTGGACGTGGTCGATCACCACCCGGGGCCCCGGCGTGCCGCCGGGGTCCAGCGGTCGGGAGGGCGCCGTCTCCGTCGTGGTCATCTGCCCGCCCGAGTACGACGTGCCGAGCGTGGCCGGGCTGGCGGTGGCCGACGGCGCGGCGGAAAGATTCGCCTCCTCCACACTGGCCCGGCCGCGGTGCGCGGCGACCTGCCGGCGACGGCGTGGCCCCCCGGCGACCGTACCCGGAGAGTCCTCCACCCGGCCGGGCGCGGAACCGGCGGTGGACGCCCCCGCCGGATCGGCCCCCGGCGGCTGGTCGGCGGCGACGCGCCCGGCGGCGCGGCCCTCCCGCCCGGACGGGTCGGCCGGAGCGCCCGACGGATCGGTCGGACGGGACCGCCTCGGCGGGCCGGCCGGGTCCGGCCGGCGGACGTCGGCGGGGC